>NZ_JBHXHX010000014.1:244780-254510 GCF_042723915.1 Streptomyces sp. NPDC058335
GCGCGGGGTGGGTGAGCGGGGCGGGGGGTGTGGCGGGGGCCGGGCGGGCGGGGGTGGGGGCCCCGGGGGGGGGGCGGGGCGGGTGACACCCGGCCCGTCCGCCCGCGCGGCTCACGAACTGCGGTGTCGAGCCCTGATGCGCCGCTTGAGGGCACGCCGTTCGGTCTCGCTCGTACCGCCCCAGACCCCGAGGCCCTGATCGGTCTCAAGGGCCCACTCCAGGCACTGCGCCCGGACCGGGCAACCCCGGCAGACCGCCTTGGCCTGCTCGGTCTGCAGGAGCGCCGGACCCGAGGTGCCGATCGGGAAGAACAGTTCCGGGTCCTCTTGGCGGCACGCGGCGCGCTGTCGCCAGTCGTCCATCGAAGTCACCTGCGATCGAAGTCGTTGCGCTTCCGGATGAGTTGTTCCTGATCGGGTCACCGACAGGGCTGAAGTGAAACCGCGTCGGGCGGGCCGGTACCGTGCCGGCGGCCGGGGGCGCCGGCACGTCAGCCCCGCAGGGTCTCCGCGGCCGTAGCCGTCACGGCGGTCGCCACGGCCGCCAGGGCGGGGGAGTCGAGCTTCCACTGCTGCCAGAACAGGGGGACGTCCACGGGGCGTTCCGGAGCGAGCGGGACCAGGCGCCCGTCCGTCAGCAGCTTCCTCGCCTGCACCTCCGGCACCATGCCCCAGCCGAGCCCGGCCACCACCGCGTCGAGGAACCCCTCCGAGGTCGGCACCGCGTGTCGCAGCCGGCTCGCGCCGTCGGGGCCGCGCAGCAGCCGGCGTACGAACGCGTCCTGGAGATCGTCGCGCCGGTCGAAGGTGACCACGGGCGCCCGCGTGAGCCCCTCGCCCAGGGGCATGCCGTCGAGGAAGGCGGCGGCGAATCCCGGACTCGCCGCCGCGAAGTAGCGCATCGAGCCCAGTGACCTGACCGAGCAGCCGGTGACGGCGTCCGACGAGGAGGTCACCGCGGCCATCACCAGCCCTTCCCGCAACAGTTCCGCCGTCACCGTCTCGTCCTCCCGGTGCAGCTCGAAGCAGAACGGCGGCTCCCGCGGCACACGCGTGAGGGCGGGCAGGAACCAGGTGGCGAGCGAGTCGGCGTTGACCGCCACCGTGACGCGTGTCGGCTCCCCGGCGCCGTTCATGCCCAGCTCGGACCGCGCGTCGCGCTCCAGCCGGGCCAGTTGCCGGGCGAACCGTACGACGATCTCCCCGGACTCCGTCGGCCGCACCGGCTTGGTGCGCAGCAGCAGGACCCGGCCCGTGCGCTGCTCCAGCGCCTTCACCCGCTGGCTGACCGCCGACGGCGTCACGTGCAGCGCGGCGGCCGCGGCGTCGAAGGTGCCCTCATCGACCACGGCGAGGAGGGTCCGGACCTGGTCCAGGGGAAGGTCTGTCATCACGAGTGCTAATGATACGTAAGAATCTTTAGCTGGATCCGCGGTGATCCGCTCCCTAGCGTGGACGCCATGTCCACCTCTCTCGCCGCCGCGGCGGCCGGCTTCGGAACCGGTCTGTCCCTCATCGTCGCCATCGGCGCCCAGAACGCCTTCGTCCTGCGCCAGGGCATCCGCCGGGACGCCGTCCTCGCCGTCGTCACGATCTGCGCCCTGTCCGACGCCCTCCTCATCACGCTCGGCGTGGCCGGGGTGGGCGCGCTGGTGGTGGCCTGGCCGGACGCCCTGACCGTCGTCGCCTGGCTCGGTGGCGCCTTCCTGCTCTGCTACGGCGTCCTCGCCGCCCGCCGGGTGCTCAAGCCGGGCGGCGCCCTGGAGACGACGGGCGGCGAGGCCGGCGGCTCCCGGCGGCGTGCGGTCCTCACCTGCCTCGCGATGACCTGGCTCAACCCGCACGTCTACCTCGACACGGTCTTCCTGCTCGGCACCGTCGCCGCCGACCGCGGCCCGATGCGCTGGACCTTCGGTCTCGGGGCGGCGGCGGCCAGCCTGTGCTGGTTCGCCGCGCTGGGCTTCGGAGCCCGGCTGCTCGGCCGCTTCCTGACCCGGCCCGGCGCCTGGCGCGTCCTGGACGGACTCGTCGCCGCCACGATGATCACGCTCGGCGTCACCCTGATCGCGGGAGCCTGACCGCCCGCGACACCACAGCGGGAGCTGCCATAGTGACCCCCGGACAGGAAAGATGTAGCGAGCAACCAGGAACTGCGTGGACACGAGCGAGAGCAGCGACACACCCGAGACGAACGCCAAGGAGGTGGCCGAGACCGAGTCCGCTCCCGACCCGCGGGGCGAGGCCCGGCGCGGCTGGCGCGGCTGGGCGATGGACACCCGCCCGCTGCGCCGGCCCGCCTACCGCCGGCTGTGGTCCTCGACCATCGTCACCGCCGTGGGCAGCCAGCTCACCGCCGTCGCCGTACCCAAGCAGATCTACGACATCACCGGCTCGTCCGCCTGGGTCGGCTACGCCAGCCTCGCCGGGCTGCTGCCCATGGTGGTGTTCGCGCTGTGGGGCGGCGCGGTCGCCGACACCATGGACCGGCGCAGGCTGCTGCTGATCACCAACACCGGGATCGCCGTCACCTCCGTGCTGTTCTGGGTCCAGGCCGCCGCGGGACTCGACTCGGTCGGGGTGCTGATGGTGCTGCTCGCCACCCAGCAGGCGTTCTTCGGCCTCAACGCGCCCGCCCGCACCGCCTCCATCGCCCGCCTCGTCCCGGCCGGCGAACTGGCCGCCGCCAACGCCCTCGGCTCCACCGTCATGCAGACCGGCCTGGTCGCGGGTCCCCTCCTCGCGGGTGCCCTGATACCCGTCATCGGCCTGCCCGAGCTGTACCTGCTCGACGCGCTCGCCCTGTGCGTGACGCTGTGGGCCGTGGCCCGCCTGCCCGCGCTGCCGCCGCTCGACGGCTCGGCCGCCCGGCGCGCGGGGCTGCGCGAGATCCTGGCGGGGTTCCGCTACATCGCCCGCCACAAGGTGCTGCTGCTGTCCTTCCTCGCCGACGTCATCGCGATGGTCTTCGGCATGCCCCGCGCCCTCTTCCCGCAACTGGCCGCCGAGACCTACGCGCCCTACGGGGAGGGTCTCGCGCTGGGCCTGCTCTTCGCGGCCGTCCCCATCGGGGCCGTGCTGGGCGGGCTGCTCTCCGGCACCTTCTCGCGGGCCCGCCGGCACGGCTGGATGGTCATCGGCGCCGTCGTCGCCTGGGGAGCGGCGATCGCCGGCTTCGGGCTGAGCGGCAGCCTCTGGCTCGCGGTGGTGTTCCTGGCCGCGGCGGGCGTCGCCGACATGGTCTCCATGGTCTTCCGCGGCGCCATCCTGCTGTCCGCGGCCACCGACGAGATGCGCGGCCGCATGCAGGGCGTCTTCACGGTCGTCGTCGCGGGCGGCCCGCGCCTGGCCGACGTACTCCACGGCACCGCGGGCGCGGCCTTCGGCCCCCGCACGGCGGTGGCGGGCGGCGGCCTGCTGGTCGTCGCCCTGATGCTGGCCCTGGCGGCCGCGGTACCGGCTCTGCGGCGGTATCGCGTCTGACCGCGGCCGGTCAGATGACCCCTCGGCGGTGCATGCCGTACTGCTCCATCAGTTTGCCGCGGGTGGTCTCCAGCCGGTGGGCGAGGATCTCGGCCACGATCCGGACCAGCGAGAGACCGAGTGCCGGGTCCTCCTCGCACAGCTTGAGCACCGGCTGGGCCTCGAACTCGTAGGCGCGCACCGGGCTGAACGCCTCCGCGCCGAAGTCCCACTGGTACGGCGGGAACAGCCAGGACCAGCCGAGCAGGTCGCCGGCGCCGAGACCGGCGACGGTGACCCGCTGCACGGACGTCACCCGCTGGTCGAGGGAGACCGCGCCGGAGCGGATGACCCAGAAACGGTCGGCCGTGCCGCCCGCCTCGAAGATCCGGGTGTCCTCCGGGAAGGACACCTCCCGGGCGAGGGTCATCAGACGCTGGCGTTGGGGCGGGGGGAGGGCGGTCAGCAGCTTTATCGCTTTGGTCATGGCGCGGGGCTCCTCGCCGGCGATGGTTCCGGGATGTTCCCTCGGGCCTCAGGGCCCTAAGCCCATTTCAGCCGCTGCGGGCGCCGTGAGCACCTCGGCGACGCGGGTTTCGTCCCGCGGGCATGGGAAAGCCCTGGCTGGACGGGGGAAGCCAGCCAGGGCCGCCACATGCGGTATGCGGAGGAGTAAGCCTCGACTCCGCCACCACTGGATGAACCGTAAACCATTCTGGGGCCTTTCGCCCAACCAAAAGCCGGTCACGTGACCTGTTTCACTCCCGCTGCTCCGCCGTCCGGTCCTCGCGCTCCGACCTCACTCCGCGTCCCGCGTGACGACCCTGACGGTGTCGAGACTCCGGTCGGTCGGGTCGGGCAGGTTCATGCCCGCCGCCAGCCCCGAGCGCAGATACCGCAGCACGGGCTCGGTGAGCCGCTCGCCGGGCAGGACGGCGGGAATTCCGGGCGGATACGGCGTGATCATCTCCGCGGCGACCCGGCCGGCCGCCTCGGACCACGGGACGTGCTCGGCCGGGCCGAAGAAGGCGTCCCGTGGCAACAGCCCCTGCGCCAGCCGCAGTTCGGCGGGCGACGGCACCTCTGTCCGCGGAGCGGGCCGCAGGTCGGGCGCGGCACGGGCGAGGTCCTTGAGGGCCGCGAGCAGCTCCCCGGTCGTCGCGCGGTCGTCGCCGTGGGTGATCTGGACGTTGATCCGGCGGTGGTCGGACAGATGGACGTCCACGGACCGGTGCTCGTGCAGCCAGTCGGCGGCCTGGAACCCGGAGACGCCCAGCCCGTCCAGGTCGATGACGACGGGCAGCGGATCGAAGTCGGCGGCGAGGTCCGGGCCGCAGAAGTCCGCCCGGTCGTTGACGTGCATGCCGTCGATCTGTTCGACGGCCGCCCGCACCTCGGCCGCCAGCTCCAGGGCCGCTCCCATCAGCTCCTCGCCGTGCAGGCACATCTGCCGCCGCCAGCCGTCGAGCCCGGCGTACAGCAACACCGAGGGACTGGTCGTGCCCAGCAGATCGGCGCGCGTCTTCAGCAGCTCAGCCGGGACCCGATCGCCCTGGAGGTGGAACACCGAGCCCTGTTCCAGACCGCTGCCCATCTTGTGGACGCTGGTGACGCAGATGTCGGCGCCCGCGTCCATCGCCCAGGACGGCAGCTCCGGATGGAAGGGCAGGTGCGCTCCCCACGCCTCGTCGACCACGAGCGGCAGCGAGCGGCGATGACAGACCTCGGCGATCGCCCGCAGGTCCGCGCAGGCGCCGTACGGCGTCGGGCTGGTGACCAGGGCGCCCTCCGCGTCGGGGTGGATCTCGAAGGCCTTATCGAAGTTCGCGGCGGACGGCGGATGCGCCAGATGCCGCTCGGCGTCCCACTGCGGTTCCACCCACACCGGTTCGATCCCGGCCAGGATCAGGCCCGACACCACCGACTTGTGCGCGTCCCGCCCGATCAGAAGCTTCTCGTGCGGCCCGGCCACGGACAGCATGGCCGCCTTCACCGACAGGGAACTCCCGCACGTCGTGAAGAAGGTGTGCTCGGCGTGGACCGCGTGCGCCATCAGCTCCTCGGCGCGTTCCAGGACCCGGCCCCGGGTGAGCCGGTCGTCGAGCCCGCCCGAGGCCAGCACGTCACCGAGGAACACCGCGTCGCCCAGCACCGCCCGTACGTCGGGGTCGGCGCCGCGCGCCTGCTTGTGCCCGGGTGGGGAGAAGGCCAGGCGGCCCTGGCGGTGATGCTCGGCGAGGGCTTCCAGCACGGGTGCACGGGTGTGATCGACTGCCATGCGGGCCCGGGTTCCCGCCCGGCCGCCGGTCAATCCCGTCGCCCACTGAATGCCCAGGTCAGGCGGGCTCCGTATGGTGCCCCGGAGTCACGATCTCGTCCAGTACGTCGAGCACCGCCTCGTAGGCCAGGCCCCGTACGTGCGCCTCGCGCGCCGCCTCCGGATCGGTGCGCCCCAGATCCTCGCTCCGGGATCGCAGGGTCCGCAGCTCCTCTCGTGCGCAGGCCCTGGCGCGCTGGATGCGCCGCAGCAGTTCGTCCGAGTCCACGACATCCGTCATGTACCCCGCCTACCCGCGCGAGGCCGGACGATGACCCGCCTTCGCCGTCGATCCGTCCGGCCTTTCCTCGACAGCCTCTCCTGGTGTCGCCGAATGCCCGAAAAGGCAGGTTTGGCGCGGCTCCCGGGGGCCAGCCGAAGAGAGAGGGCCGTGCCGTCCGGCGAGGGAGAGGGCCCCATCGACCAGCCGAAGACGTCAGGAGAGCGAAAGGATGCGCCCGAACGCGAACCACTGGAGCGACCGCACAGACAGCACCGACCGCATCGACCGCATCGACCGCATCGACCGCATCGACCGCATCGACCGCACCACCGGGACCGATCCCGTCGACCGAACGGACAGGACCGGCCGTACCGACGCGCCGGCCCCGGTGCACTGTCACGGGCGCGGTCCGTGCCGGCCGTCCGACGTCCGCAGTGCCATACGCCGCGCGGTCGCCGGGCGAGGGCGGGCCACCGGCAGTCCGTACGACGAGGAGGCACTCTCCGACGCCCTGCTCGTCGCCTCGGAACTCACCACCAACGCCATCCTGCACGGGGGCGGCATCACCGACTTCGACGTGGACGTCGACGGGCCGGCCGTACGGGTCTCCGTGAGCGACCGCAGCGACCGGCTGCCCGTCGTCAGTGACCCGCTCGACGACCAGGGGCGGCGCCGGACCGGCGGCCGCGGCTGGCCGATCGTCTGCCGGCTGGCCTGCGACGTCCGGGTGTCCGGGCTGCCGTCCGGCGGCAAGCGGATCACCGCGGTGGTCCCGGTGTCCTGACGGTGGCCACAGCCGTACCAGCGTACTGGCAGTACCAGCCGTACCGTCGGTACCAGCGGTACCAGCACCCCAGCGGTCCGAGCCGCGGACCAGCCGTACCGAACAGCTTTCGGGCGACCGGAGTTTGTTCCTCCGGGCGCAGGGCAGACGGAGGTTCGTGCTTCGGACCGGAGGCGCGCCGACGGGAGCGGTATGACCGCACCGGGGCGCTCCCTGTGCCCCGGACGACAGCCACCCTCCCGTGGTCATTCCCCTGACACGACCGTTCAGGAGCGATTTCGCATGCTCATCGACATGTCGACAAGCCGTCCCCCCACGTCCGCCCCGAACACCACCGGTCACTCGCGCCGGACCCACGACGACGCTCCCGACACCGCACGTCTCTTCGTCCGGCTGACCACGATGGAGGAGGGGCCCGAGCGGGACGCCGTCCGCGACGAGATCGTCACCGCCTGGCTGCCCATGGCCCACCGGATCGCCGGCCGCTTCCGCGACCGCGGCGAGGCCATCGAGGACCTCCGGCAGGTGGCGGCACTCGGCCTGGTGAAGGCCGTCGACCGCTTCGACCCGGAACGCGGGGCCTTCGAGAGCTACGCCGTCCCCACCATCACCGGCGAGATCAAGCGGCACTTCCGGGACCGGATGTGGGCCCTGCGGGTGCCCCGCCGGGTGCAGGAACTGCGCAACAAGGTGCGCCTGGCCCGACGCGAACTGGCCCAGACCCCCGGCGCTCCCGAGCCGTCGACCGCCGACCTCGCCGCCCACACCGGCCTCACGGACGACGAGGTCGCCGCGGGGCTCGAGGCACTGGAGAGCTTCAGCACCCTGTCGCTGGACGCCGAACTCCCCGCCGGCGACGACGGCTACAGCCTCGTGGACACCCTCGGTGGTCCCGACGTCTCCTACGACATCGTGGTCGACCGCGAGTCCGCCAAGGAGAGCCTGCGCCGGCTGCCGGAACGCGAGCGGGCGATCCTCTACATGCGTTTCTTCGAGGACATGACGCAGAGCCGCATCGCCGACCGGCTCGGCATCTCCCAGATGCACGTCTCCCGGCTCATCAGCCGCAGCTGCGCCCAGGTGCGCCAGGAGGCCATGGACCGACCGGGCGACCGCGGCTGAGCCGGCCACCGCGAGCCGTACGCACCCAACCGTTTAGGACAAGGAGCCTGTTGATGCTGATGCCTCACCCTGCCGTCCTGCGCACCCTCGTCGACGAGTACGAGGCGGCGACGGCGACCGGATCCACCGCGGTCGACACACGGGCGCAGGACCTGGCGTACACGCTGTGCGTCTCCACCGGGACCCGCGAGGTGAGCCAGGCCCTGGAGGTGGCCCGGGGCTGGCTGGCCGCGGCCACCGCCGGCGACGCCACGACCCATGCCACGACCCATGCCACGACCCGCCGCACCGCCGACGACGGGTCCCGCGTGTACGCCTGACAGGCCGGCCCTCGGGCGCCCCGCCGCGGCTCATCCGCGGGGGGGCGCCCGTGTGTGCGGCGCGGTGCGGTGGCCGGGTGCGCGGTCGCCGGGTGTGCGGTGCCGAAGCCGGGGCATCCGGGTCCCCGGGACTCTTCCAGGAGGTTGACATGAACGCGAGTGCCCTGGCGCGCAGCGGCCGTATCGAGGCCGAGCGCGCGGCGCGGGGTTCGGTCACGCGGGGGGCCGCGCGGGCCGGACTGGCCGCGCGCGGAGTGATCTACCTGCTCGTCGGGGCGCTGGCGCTCCAGATCGCCTACGGCGACAACAAGAAGCGGCAGGCCGACCGGCAGGGCGCCCTCGCCGAGATAGCCGGCAGACCCTTCGGCTCCGTGCTGCTCTGGGCCCTGGGCGTCGGGCTGGTCGGCATGGCGCTGTGGCGGCTGTCCGAGGTGGTCTTCGGCTCGGTCGGACCGGACGGCCGTACGGCGAAGAAACGGCTGATGGCGCTCGCCCGCTGCGTCTTCTACTCCTTCGTCGCCTACTCCGTCCTCGCCTTCGCCGCGGGATCGGGCGACGGGGGAGGGTCGAGCGACGAGCAGTCCCGTGACGTCACCGCCCGGGTGCTGGAGCTTCCCGCGGGGCGGTGGATCGTCGCCGCGGCCGGCGCCGGGATCGTCGTCGGCGGAATCTGGATCGGCGGCCGGGCCCTGCTCCGCAAGTACCGGAAGAACCTGCGGCTCGGGCAGATGTCTCCTCGGACGCGCCGCCTGGTGGACGTCACCGGTGTGGCCGGCGGCGCAGCGCGCGGCCTGGTGTTCGCGGCGGCGGGCGCCTTCGCCGTACGCGCGGCCGTCGACTACGAGCCCGACAAGGCCAAGGGACTCGACGACACGCTGCGCTCTTTCGCCGAGACGTCCGCCGGGCCGGGGCTGCTGGCCTGCGTCGCGGCCGGTCTGGTGCTGTTCGGGGTGTTCTCCTTCGCGATGGCACGCTGGCGGAAGGTCTGAACATGCCGTGGGCGGGGAACCCGGGGGAGATGAACGAATCCGAGTTCCCGCCGGACGGACGGCCCGTGGACATGTACCTCGACCTCCTGCGCGTCCGCATGGACAGCGAGGACTTCGCGATGCTGCTCAAGGTCGTCGCGCCCGCCCTGCGTGCCCTCGACGAACAATCCGCCGAGACTCTCGACTTCGCCCTCGATCCGCAGGAGACCGAGGAGCTGCCCCAGGAGATCCGCGACGAGGCCGCCCTGGTCATCGCCACGGCCGTCACCGGCCGGCTGGACAACCAGCTCGTCGAGATCCAGGTCGACGGCACCGGCCCGGTCCGCGTGGTCACCGACGCGGTGACCGCCTCCGACCCGGATCGCCTCGCCGAGATCGCCGGCTGCATCCAGCAGCGCCAGAACGACACGGAGGAGCTCCGCGGCATCGCGGCGGCGAGCGGCTTGCCGACGGACTTCTGACACCGTCCACCGCAGACCACCCCGGGCGCCCGCCCGGCGCCGACCGGCGCCGGGC
>NZ_JBHXHX010000015.1:0-18420 GCF_042723915.1 Streptomyces sp. NPDC058335
CGGGGCGGCGTCTCCGGCGGCTCCCGCGCCCCCCGCCGCGGCCGGGCCCCCCCGGGGGGCGGGGGGGGGGGGGGGGCCCCCCCCCCCCCCCCCGGCCCCCCCCCCCCCCCCCCCACGGCTCGCTCACCACGTCTCCGCGCGGCTCCGGAGTCTCACTCACCGGCCCGGCACGGGCTCAGCGGACTCAGCGGGCTCAGTGACCTTGTTGGCCGCCGCCCTGCTCGTCACGACGGCGCTGCCAGCGCTCCTCGATCCGGTCCATCACCGAGCGCTTCGACCGTCCCTGACCGCCTGCCTGCGGGGCGCCGGCAGGCTGTTCGCCCGGCTTGGGGGCCTTGCGCCAGCCGGTGACCGCGAGGACCGCACACCCCAGCATGACGAGGAAGCCCACCACGCTGAGCCACACCTGCTTGGCGACCATACCGGCCATGAGGAGCGCGATACCCACGAGGAAGCCCGCGACTGCCTGGTAGACCCGGCGCCGGGTGTACGTACGCAGCCCGCTTCCCTCAAGCGCCGACGCGAATTTGGGATCTTCGGCGTACAGCGCTCGCTCCATCTGCTCGAGCATGCGCTGCTCGTGCTCCGAGAGCGGCACGGAGTCCTCCTCATCGTGCAGTCGCCGGGGCGACCCGGGGGGTCCCTTCAGGATAGGCAGGGAATCGCCCCCGTGAAACCCGCCCCTCTACGCCAATTGGCCAACCGGAGCCCGTCATGGACGTCTCGGCCCGCTGGAGATTCCATTCCCCGGCGGCCGACCCGTCATGCCGGGCGGTCTCCCTCGATCATACGGCGCAGTTCGGCCGAACGGGGGGCCTGTGGCGTACTCCATGTGCAGCCGCGTACCTGATCAGCGGGGCATCTCAGGAGCTTGCCGGGGCCTCTTCCGTCCCGCGAGTCTCACCGAGCACATGGAGCTGTGTGGCCACGGAGTGGAAGGCGGGCAGTTCGGCCGCCGCCTCCTCCAGCTTCAGCAGTGCCTCCATGGCTCCGGGCTCGGTGTCCACGAGCACGCCCGGCACGAGGTCGGCGAAGACCCGCACGCCGTGCACGGCACCCACCCGGAGGCCGGCGCCCTCGACCAGTTCGGTGAGCTGACCGGCGGTGAAGCGGTGCGGCACGGGGTCGCCCTCGCCCCAGCGGCCGTCCGGGTCGGTGAGGGCCTGCCGGGCCTCCGTGAAGTGACCGGCGAGAGCGCGGGCGAGCACGGCTCCGCCGAGGCCCGCGGCGAGCAGGCTGAGGACGCCCTCGGGGCGCAGCGCGGCCACCACGTTGCGGACGCCCTCGGCGGGGTCGTCGACGTACTCCAGGACGCCGTGGCACAGGACGGCGTCGTAGCCGCCGCGCCGGACGACGTCGAAGAGGCCGTGGGCGTCGCCCTGGACGCCCTGCACACGGTCGGCGACACCGGCCTCGGCGGCGCGGCGCTCCAGCGCGAAGAGCGCGTTGGGGCTGGGGTCGACGACGGTGACCCGGTGCCCGAGGCGGGCGACGGGCACCGCGAAGTTGCCGCTGCCGCCCCCGGTGTCGAGGACGTCCAGCGACTCACGACCCGTGGCCTTGACCCGGCGGTCGAGGGCGTCCTGGAGCACGTCCCAGACCACGGCGGTACGGAGGGAGGCGCGGGGGCGAGAGGGGCCGGAGCGCAGCGACGCCGTTTGAGGGTGGCGGTGGGAGACGGGCGGTCGCGTCGGGTCCGGCACGGCAGTTGACTCCTTGGCGCGGCACCGCCTCTTGCGCGGCGGAGCGAAGGGGGCGCCCTCCCGGCCCGGACGGTGCCGAAGGGAGGGCTTCAGGCGCTGTCCACCCTATTGCCTCCGCCACCGCACCCGGCCACCGCGTACGCACGGGTCGCGGGGCTCACGGGGAACGCCCGCCGCCCTCGGACGCGCATCCGCACGTTCCGGCCGGACACCACCCCCGCCACCCGCGCCGCTCCGGCGCCGGCGGTGCTCAGCCCGCGTCCGGCATGTCCTCCCCCGCGCTCCGGCGGTCCGGCTCGTCGCCCTCCTGGCGGGGCTGGGGCAGGACCGGCTGGAGGACCAGCATGCGCTCGACGAGGCGGAGGAACATCGCCACGTCACGTATCAGGTCGTCGGCGTCGCGGCGGCTGGCCGCGCCCTGGATGCCCGCCTCGGCGCGGGCCCGGCGGCGGGCTCCGGAGGCGAACAGCGCGCACCACTCGGTCAGTTCGGGCGTGATCTCGGGGAGCACCTCCCACGCACTTCTGATCCGGGCCCGGCGTCGGGGTGAGGTCTCCGGACGCCCCCGCGCGGCGAGCACGGCGGCGGCGGTGCGCAGGGCGGCGAGGTGGGCCGTGGCGTACCGCTCGTTGGGGGTGTCGAGGACGGCGGCCTCGTCCAGTCCCGCGCGGGCCTGGGCGAGCAGGTCGAGGGCGGCGGGCGGGGCCGTGGTCCGGCGCAGCACGGGGTGCACGTCGCTCGCCGGGCCGGTCAGTGAGGGGGCAGGGCCGGTGGCGCGTCGCCGACGTGCGGCGCTTGCGTGGGAGCTGGCCATGACGAACCTCCTGTCGTCTGTGTGACGGCACTCTCCTGTCCGGTGGTGCCGTATGTGCCCATAGTGAGCTATGGCACTGACAATCCGTTCTGACCTGGGCCTTTGCTTCGATCGAGGGTTCGAGCCGGTTTCTGCACTGCCCAGTCGGTATCGCCTTCGCCGCAGCCGCCCTGGCGCTGACCGCGCTGCCGCTCGCCGCCAGGTGTGGACACTGGACCGGCTGCCCCCGGAGCTGACCCCGTGACCGCGCCACCGGGTCCTCCGGCGGGCCGGGTTCCTGTGACAATCAGGGGCATGGACAGCACCACCACGCCGGTCGGCCGCCGCCGCCGCGAGGCCACCCGGCAGAAGCTCTACGAGGCGGCCGTCACGCTCATCGCCGAGCAGGGCTTCTCCGCCACCACGGTGGACGAGATCGCCGAGCGGGCGGGCGTCGCGAAGGGCACGGTCTACTACAACTTCGCGAGCAAGTCCGTCCTCTTCGAGGAGTTGCTGCGGCACGGGGTGGGGCTGCTCACCGCCTCCCTCCAGGAGGCCGCCGACGGCACCGCGCGCGAGGGCGGCAGCCGGGTCGACGCGCTGGACGCGATGATCCACGCGGGCCTGGTCTTCATCGACCGCTACCCGGCGTTCACCCAGCTCTACGTGGCCGAGCTGTGGCGCACCAACCGGGCCTGGCAGTCCACGCTCATGGTGGTGCGGCAGCAGGCGGTGGCCGTCGTCGAGGGCGTACTGCGCGAGGGCATCGACAACGGCGAGTTCAGCGAGGAGATCGACGTGCAGCTGACCGCGGCCGCGCTGGTCGGCATGGTCCTGGTGGCCGCCCTCGACTGGCAGGCCTTCCAGCCGGAACGGTCCCTGGACGACGTCCACGCGGCTCTGTCCCGGCTGCTCCAGGGACGGGTGAGCGGGCGGCGTTAGGAGCGCACGGCGGGTCCGGCAGGACGCACGGAAGCGCCGGTCCGCCGCGGCCACGTCCCCCGTGTGCCGCCGCGAGCCGGCGCTTCCTGGTGCTCCCCCCGCTTCCCCCGTGTCCCCCGTCCGGTCGTCCCCCCGAGGTGCCCCCGTGCCTCGCTTCCGCCGACCGGGCCGGCGGAAGGAGCGGTCCAGGACCGGCACCGTTCCGCAGCCCCGTGTCGGCGGTGCGGTGCCGGGCCCCTTTCCGTGAGCTCCACTCTTCCGTTCAGGCGGGCCGGCCCCCATCCGCGCACGTACTCATCTCGGTGGCTAGGTACGACTACTCAGACCTGGGTGCCCGCCTCCAGGACGCGGGGCGGCCGTGTGGTGACGATCGCCCCCGTGTCCGTACTCCCTCCGGTGCTCACGAGCGGTTGGACCAGTGGTGTGGAGACCCCTCAGCGCGTGCCCGGCCAGGCGCCGACCGCGGGCCGGACCGGCGTGTGCACCGAGCATCCGGAGGCGGCGGCGATCATCGCGGGCGTCCTGCTGCCGGCCGGTCTGGTGGTGCTGCTGTTCCTCCTGGTCTCGCGGATCCGGCGGTTCCTCGGACGCCGGGCCCAGCGGCGCGAGGAGCGGCGGCCGGCCCACCGGACGGGCGGCCCACCGGACGGGCGGCCCACCGGGCTGACGGCGTCACTGTCGGTGGCGGCCGATAAAGTCGCGGGCATGGCACGGATTGCGGTGATCGGCGCCGGGATGGGCGCGCTGGCGGCTGCCGCCCGGCTGGCCGTCGCGGGCCACCGGGTGACGGTGTACGAGCGTACGGAGACGTACGGCGGTGGGGTGCGCCGTTTCGAGCGGGACGGGTTCTCCTTCGACACGGGGCCCGGTCTGCTGACCCTGCCCGCGGTCTGGCGCGATCTGTTCGTCAAGACCGGCAAGGAGCCGCTGGAGGCCTGTGTCGAGCTGGTCCAGGTGGACCCGTCGGCACGGCACGTGTTCGCGGACGGCACCGAGGCGGCGCTGCCGAACGCCTCGCGCGCGGGTGTCGTCTCGGCCCTGGACGAGGCGCTGGGTTCGGGCGCCGGCGGGCGCTGGGGCGACTTCCTGGTCCGGGCCCGCGAGGCCTGGGACCGCACCCGCCGCCCGCTCCTGGAGGAGCCGCTGTGGCGCGACTGGTCGGTGCTGGCCGACCGCGAGCCCTATCCGTCGGTGCCGCACAAGCGCCTGCTGCGCACGCGCCGGGCGGGCACGCTCGCCGAGGTCGGCGCCTGGGAGCTGCGCGACCCACGCCTCGCCGCCCTCCTGGAGAGCCACGCGCTGGCGTACGGCCTCGATCCGCGGGTCACTCCGGCGAGCGCGGCCGTCCTGCCCTACATGGAGCACGCCTTCGGCATGTGGTCCGTGCGCGGTGGCGTGCGCGAGCTGGCCCGCGCGGTGTACGAGAGATGTCTGGCCCGCCGGGTCGCGTTCGTCTTCGGTGCCGAGGTCACCCGGATCGTGGAGAAGGACGGCCGGGCGGCGGGGGTGGAACTGGGCGACGGCAGCGTGGTGGAGGCGGACTTCGTGGTCGCGCCGGGGGCGGGCGGCGTCGCGGGTGTTCCGCCGCGCGGTCAGGGCGAGGTCGTGCCGCAGCGGGGCCTGCCGAGCCGGCTGACCGTGCTGCTCGCGCTGCGCGGCGGACGCCCGGAGGCCACCGCGCACCGGACGATCGTGCACACGCGGGACCGCGAGGGCGAGTTGGAGGCCCTGTTCGGTACGGCGCCCGCGCAAGCCGCCGGTCCGACGGTCACGGTGCTGCGGCCCGAGGACCCCGCTCTGGTGCCGGACCCCGCCCATGAGGCGGTCACCCTGAGTGTCGTGGTCCCGGCCGGGACCGAGCCGGGGACCGACCTGGTGGAGGCGGTGCTCTCGGTCGCCGAGCGTGCCCTTCCGGGCCTGCGGGACCGGGTCCTGTGGCGGGAGGTGCGCACCCCGGCGGACATCGCCGAGGAGACCGGCGTGGAGGGCGGTTCCGTCCCGGCGCCGACCCTGGCGGCAGCCGGGGGCCGGCTGCTGCACCCGGCCAACTCCACCGCTCTGCCGGGCCTGTTCACGGTGGGCGGCTGGGCGCACCCGGGCGGCGGGCTGCCTCACGCGGGGATGTCGGGCGCGCTGGTGACCGGACTCGTCGTGGAGGGGCCGGAGTTCCGGGGCTCGCAGTGAGCCCCGTCCGCCGCCCGAGCCGCCCCGAGGGGACGTCGTGAGCGTCCGTCAGAAACGGTACTGCTCGTCGTACCCGTTCCCCTGCTGCTGCCCGTCGCCCTGGTAGGGGTACGGCTGCTCGGGCGGGAGTTCGCCGCCGAGCGGGTCGTCGGTGTTGCGCTGCTGCGGGACCCATACGCCGCCGGCCGGGGTTCCGTCGTAGCCTCCGGTGCCGTACTGCTCCTGGCTGTAGCCCTGCTGGGCGTACTGCTGCTGGTCGTACCCGGCGTCGTAGGTGCCGCCGCCGTAGGTCTGGGTGCCGATGTAGGGGTCGGAGTAGGCCGCGTACTGCTGCTCGCCCGAGGCGTCGTAGCCGTACTGCTGCTGGCCGTAGCCGTCATAGCCGTAGCCCTGGTCGGCGCCCTGGGCGGCGGCCGCGTACTGGTCCTGGGGCTGGGTGGCGGACGCGTAGGCGGTGTCGCTGTACACGCCGTAGGAGCCGGTGTCGTCGGGCAGCGGCTGCGGCTCGTAGACGGAGGTGGTCTCGGCTGCCGTGGGCTCGGCGGTGCGGGCGGGCGTGAAGACGTCGTCGCGGTCGTAGTCCTCGTCGCCGTAGGCGCTCTTGTCCTGGCCGTACGCGACGGCGTCGCCGCCGAACGGCGTGGCCGCGTCCTGTCCGTACCCGTCGGGGCCGCCGTCGGCCGCCTCCAGGCCTGAGACCTCGAGTGACGGGTCCTGGTGCTCGCCCTTGCCGCGGCGGCGCTTGGTGGTGCCGTCGGCGCCGGGGCGGCTGACGGCCCAGCCCTCGGCGAAGCCACGGCGGAACGACAGCGTGACGTACGTCTGGCCGACCGCGAAGGCGGCCGCGCCCACACCGATGACGATGACGGACGGGATCAGCACACCGAACACGACACCGAGGAAGCCGCCGAATGCGAGCAGCCGCCAGCGCAGCCGTGCCTTGTACTGCAGCAGCACCTCACCGAGCAGCCACAGCGCGACGATGCCGAACGCGATGTAGAGGACCGTCCAGCCCATGTACGCCCCTCTCCCAGTGGCCGCTACGCAGTGTGTCGTAAGTCGGTGCGACCGGTCTAGGCCTGCGGTGGGTGGTGCAGACCCAGGTTCTCGTAGATTTCCAGCGTCGCCGTGGAGTTGTTGAGCGTGATGAAGTGCAGTCCGGGCACTCCCTCGGCGAGCAGCCGAGCGCAGAACTCCGTGGCGAAGTCGATGCCAATGGAGCGTACAGCGGCCGGATCGTCTTTGGCTGTGAGGATCCGCTCTTTCAGCGCCGCCGGGAAATGGGCGTTGCTGAGCTGGGGCAGCCTCTCCAGCATCTTCACACTCGTCACCGGCAGGACCTCGGGGATCACCGGGGTCGCGCAGCCGGCCGCCGACACCCGGTCGCGCAGGCGCAGGTAGGACTCGGGGTCGAAGAACATCTGCGTGATCGCGTAGTCGGCGCCGGCCCGGCACTTGTCGACGAAGCGCGCGACGTCCGTGTCCCAGTCGCTGGAGCGCGGGTGCATCTCGGGGAAGGCGGCGACGCCGACGCAGAAGTCGCCCGACTCCTTGATCAACTGGACGAGTTCGGCGGCGTAGGTGAGGCCCTGCGGGTGCGGCACCCAGTCACCCATGGGGTCGCCGGGCGGGTCTCCGCGCACGGCGAGCATGTTCCGGATCCCGGCGTCGGCGTACTGGCCGATGATGTTGCGCAGTTCGGCGATGGAGTGGTCCACGGCGGTGAGGTGCGCGACCGGGGTGAGGGTGGTGTCGACGACGATCTGCTGCGTCTCCTTGACCGTGGTCGCCCGGGTGGTGCCGCCGGCGCCGTAGGTGACGGAGACGAAGTCGGGGGCCACCGCCTCGACCCGCCGGAGCGCGTTCCACAGGCTCCGCTCGCCCTGGGAGGTCTTCGGCGCGTAGAACTCGAACGAGTACGTCGTCTTGCCGGTGGCCAGGATGTCACGCACGGTACGCGCGCGGTCGGTCCTGGTGGATGCGGTTCCGAGGGCCATACCCGCAGGTTAGCCAGGGGAGGGGCGCGCCCCCACCAGATCTCGGAAATTTGCCCGAATTGTCCACTTGTTGTCCATCCCTTGGACAGACGGACCAAGGGATGGGGAACGGCGGAGCAGAGGGGCGGCAGGGCGGCGGCCGGTTCAGATCCCGCGCAGCCGCTTGGCGAACTCCGCCGCCGCGGCGCCCGGATCGTCGGCCTCCGTGATCGCCCGGACGACCACGACCCGGCGGGCGCCCGCCTCCAGCACCTCGTCGAGGTTGCCGAGGTCGATGCCGCCGATCGCGAACCAGGGTCGCTCGGTGCCCAGCGCCGCCGTGTGCCGGACCAGGCCGAGGCCGGGTGCCGGGCGGCCGGGCTTGGTGGGGGTGGGCCAGCACGGGCCGGTGCAGAAGTAGTCGACGCGCTCCTGGACGGCCGCGGCGTCCGCCTCCGCCTCGCTGTGCGTGGAGCGGCCGATCAGGACGCCGTCGCCGAGGACGGCACGGGCCGCGGGGACCGGCAGGTCGCCCTGGCCGAGGTGGAGGACGTCGGCGCCGGCGGCATGGGCGACGTCCGCCCGGTCGTTGACCGCGAGCAGCCTGCCGTGGCGGGCGCAGGCGTCGGCGAACACCTCCAGGTGCTCCAGCTCCTCGGCCGCCTCCATGCCCTTGTCGCGCAGCTGCACGATGTCGACGCCGCTCGCGAGGACCGCGTCCAGGAACTCCGGGAGGTCGCCCTGGCGCCTGCGGGCGTCCGTGCAGAGGTAGAGGCGGGCCTCGGCGAGCTGGGAGCGGGCGGTGTCGGGCATGCGTGGGTCCCCCGGGGGCGGTCGGTGGCGCCTCGGGGTCTCCCCCGGTGCGGTCGGGTGCGCCGCGGGCGTCTCCCGGGGCGGCGGTGTGCGGTCGCGGCGGGCGGCCACGGCCGCACACCTGGCGGTTCTTCGAAGCCACGAAGCCCCGTCGGGCTCTGTGGCTCTGTGGGCTCTACGGAGCGGATCTCGGGGTCAGACGGCGAGCGCCTGGGCGCGACGCTTCACCTCCGTGCCGCGATTCTCCGCCAGCGCCTGCGCCGGCGTCCCGGGCAGGGACGGGTCGGGAGTGAACAGCCACTCCAGCATCTCTTCGTCCGAAAAGCCGTCGTCCCGCAGCAGGGTCAGGGTCCCGGACAGGCCCTTGACCACCTTGTCCTCGTCGATGAAGGCGGCGGGGACGTGCAGTGCCCTGTTCTCACCACGGCGTACGGCGATGAGCTGGCCGTCCTTGACCAGCTGCCGCGCACGCACCACGTCGACATCGAGCATCTCTGCGATGTCGGGCAGGGTGAGCCAGGCGGGGACGAGAGCATCGATCTTTGCGTCAATCTCGGTCACCCCTCAAGACTGCCATCCCGGACCGACAGTCGGTAGCCGAGCCTCCCCTCAGCGGGTGGAGCCGCCCGCTGGACCCGCGGTCTGAGCCGTCGCCGCCTTGAGCGGCGTCGCCGGGTCCGCGATCAGCTCGGGGTTCATCGGCGTGCCCGACTCGATCAGCCGGCGGCCCTGCGCGAGGTCGCGGGGGCGGCCCACCGCCAGCAGCGCGACCAGGCGGTCCTCACGCAGCCAGCAGACCGTCCAGGCCGGTCCGGCGGGGTCGCCGCGCCACAGGGTCGTGTCGGCGCCGGTGTGGTGGCCGGCGTACTGGACGAAGCGGCCGAACTGCTCCGACCAGAAGTACGGCACCGGGTCGTAGACCGCGGGGACCTCGCCGGTGGCCGAGCCGAGGATGTTCGCGGCGACCGTGCGCGGCCCCTGGAGGGCGTTGTCCCAGTGGTGGACGAGGAGGCGCTCGCCGTACCGCCCGGACGGGAAGGAGGCGCAGTCGCCGACCGCGTACACGTCGGGCACGGACGTGCGCAGGCTCGCGTCGGCCACGACCTCGCCGTGCCGGCCCAGCTCGACGCCCGAGCCGGTCAGCCAGGCCGTCGCGGGGCGGGCGCCGATGCCGACCACGACGGCGTCGGCGGGCAGCCGGGACCCGTCGTCGAGAAGGACCGCACCGGGCTCGACGCGCTCCACGCGCGCGCGGGTGCGCAGCTCGGTGCCGCTGTCGGCGTACCAGGAGGTCATCGGGGCGGCGACCTCGGCGGGCAGGGCGCCGGCCAGCGGCCGGTCAGCGGCCTCCACGACGGTCACCGCGCAGCCGGCCTCGCGCGCGGCGGTGGCGAACTCGGCGCCGATCCAGCCGGCGCCGACGACCACGATGTCGTGCCGGCGGGCGAGCACCGGCCGCAGCCGTTCGGCGTCGTCCAGGGTGCGCAGCAGATGGACGCCGGGGACGCCCTCGGCGCCGGGCAGCCGGATCGGTTCGGCGCCGGTGGCGAGCACGAGGACGTCGTACGGGACGGGCCCGGACCCGGTGTCCAGTTCGTGGTCGGCGGGGCGTACGCCGAGGGCCTCGGTGCCGAGCCGGAGTTCGACGCCGAGGCTCTCGAAGTCGACGTCGAAGGCGGAGTGCTCGGCCGTGCCGAGCAGGACGGCCTTGGACAGCGGGGGCCGGTCGTAGGGCTGGTGGGGTTCGGCGCCGATGAGGGTCACCGTCCCGTGGAAGCCCTGCTCGCGCAGGGCGACCGCGGTCTGCACCCCGGCCATCCCCGCGCCGACGACGACCACCCGCCGCTCCGCCGGCCTGTCTTCTTCCCGCGTCTGTTCGCTCACCTGATCACCTTAGACAACTGACGGATCGTCAGTCAGTCGTCCTGTTCCGTGACCGTGTTCCGTGCCCCTGTTCCGTGACCGGTTCCGCGATCTGCTCCACCACGCTGGTCCCGCTCCCCGGCCGCGACTCCCACTCCCAGGTCTCGTCGAGGCGCAGCCGCCCGTCGGGCAGTTCGACGACCGCCGACACACAGTGCCCGGACGACGTCGTCCCGTCGTGCCCCAGCTGGACGTACCGGAAGTCCAGCCGGTCTCCCTCGCGGGTACCCACCAGGTGCCCGCGTACGACGTCGCCGCCCGCGTAGTCGGCCCAGATCACGCCGTCCCGTTCGCGGTACGTGAAGCGGGTGCGGGTGCCGACCTGACCGGGGGCCTGGTCGGCCACCGGGGCCAGGACCAGGCCGTCGAGCGAACGGGCCACGAGAGGAGGCTCCCTTACTGGGACGGACGGCGGGGGGCTAGGGTGGCCAACGTAGAGCACTCGCGGGAGCCCGGACGCACCGGGCTGAGAGGGAGGCTGGCGGCCTCCGACCGTACGAACCTGATCCGGGTCATGCCGGCGAAGGGAGGGGCTGGACGCCCATGTCCTCACCTATGTCGGACGTCCTCGTCGTGGGGGGCGGCATCATCGGGCTCGTCACCGCGTGGCGGGCCGCGCAGCGGGGGTTCGCCACGGCGGTGGTGGACCCCGGGCCGGGCGGCGGGGCCGCGCAGGTGGCGGCCGGGATGCTGGCCGCGGTCACGGAACTGCACTACGGCGAGCAGACGCTGCTCGGCCTGAACCTGGAATCGGCCCGCCGCTACCCGGACTTCGTGGCCGAACTCACCGACCTGACCGGCCACGACCTCGGCTACCGCCGCTCCGGCACCCTCGCCGTCGCGCTGGACGCCGACGACCGCGCCCATCTGCGGGAACTGCACGCCCTGCAACGGCAGTCGGGGCTCACCTCGGAATGGCTGTCCGGACGGGAGTGCCGGCGGCTGGAGCCGATGCTCGCGCCCGGGGTGCGCGGCGGGCTGCGGGTGGACGGCGACCACCAGATCGATCCCCGGCGGCTGGCGGCGGCGCTGGTGACCGCGTGCGAGCGGGCGGGCGTGGCCTTCCACCGCGACTGGGCGGAGCGGCTGACCGTGTCGGCCGGGCGCGCCGCGGGGGTCCTCACGCGCGCGGGTACGACGCTCGCGGCGGAGCAGGTGGTGCTCGCGGCGGGCAGCCTCAGCGGGCGGCTCGCGGGCGTCCCGGCGGAGGTGCTGCCCCCGGTGCGGCCCGTGAAGGGCCAGGTGCTGCGGCTGACCGTGCCACGGCGGTACGCGCCGTTCCTGACCCGGACGGTACGGGCCGTGGTGCGCGGCAGCCACGTCTACCTGGTGCCGCGCGAGAACGGCGAGCTGGTCGTCGGGGCCACGAGCGAGGAACTGGGCTGGGACACGACGGTGACGGCCGGGGGCGTCTACGAGCTGCTGCGCGACGCCCACGAACTGGTTCCCGGGATCACCGAGCTGCCGCTCACCGAGACGCGCGCGGGGCTGCGTCCCGGGTCGCCGGACAACGCGCCCCTGCTCGGGCCCACCGGCATGGACGGGCTGCTGCTGGCGACCGGGCACTACCGCAACGGCGTGCTGCTGACACCGGTCACCGGGGACGCGATGGCGCACGCGCTGGCCACCGGTCAACTTCCCGTCGAGGCCCGCCCCTTCACACCCAGGCGCTTCCACGCCGCCGCACTCTCGGAGCAGCCCGCATGAAGATCTCCGTCAACGGCGAGCGACGCGAGGTCGCTCCCGGCACGGCCCTCGACAGCGTCGTACGGTCCCTGACGCCGGCGCCCACCGGAGTGGCCGCCGCCCTCAACGAAACCGTCGTCCCGCGCGCGCGGTGGTCCGCCACCGCCCTCTCCGACGGAGACCGCGTGGAAGTCCTCACCGCCGTCCAGGGAGGCTGAGCCATGGCCGACGATCCCTTCGTCCTCGGCGGTACGACGTACTCGTCCCGCCTGATCATGGGTACCGGCGGTGCGCCCAGCCTGGAGACGCTGGAGCGGGCGCTGGTCGCGTCCGGGACCGAGCTGACCACCGTCGCGATGCGGCGGGTCGACCCCTCGGTGCACGGGTCCGTGCTGTCGGTGCTCGAACGGCTCGGCATCCGGGTGCTGCCCAACACCGCGGGGTGCTTCACCGCCGGGGAGGCGGTGCTGACGGCACGGCTGGCCCGGGAGGCGCTGGGGACCGATCTGGTCAAGCTGGAGGTCATCGCCGACGAGCGGACGCTGCTGCCCGATCCGATCGAGCTGCTGGACGCGGCGGAGACGCTGGTCGACGACGGGTTCACGGTGCTGCCGTACACGAACGACGATCCGGTGCTGGCGCGGAAGCTGGAGGATGTCGGGTGTGCGGCGGTGATGCCGCTCGGCTCTCCGATCGGGTCCGGGCTGGGTATTCGCAACCCCCACAACTTCCAGCTGATCGTCGAGCACGCGCGCGTGCCGGTGATTCTCGACGCGGGGGCCGGTACGGCGTCGGATGTGGCGCTGGCGATGGAGCTGGGGTGTGCGGGGGTGATGCTGGCGTCGGCGGTGACGCGGGCGCAGGAGCCGGTGCTGATGGCTCGGGCGATGCGGGGGGCTGTGGAGGCGGGGCGGTTGGCCCGGCTCGCGGGCCGGATCCCGCGCCGCCACTTCGCGGAGCCGTCGTCCCCCACGGAGGGCCGCGCCGCCCTGGACCCGGAACGCCCGGCGTTCTGACGACGCTCCCCGCACGCCACCCGGCGCCGCGGTCCCGCACTGCTTTCCCACCCACGCACCGCCCATGACCGTCGGCCGAGAGGCGAACGTCGCCCGCCAAGGCCGAGCGCCGTCGGCGGCTGCCGCGCGGGACGGTGGCCGCCGGGGCCGGGCGCCGGCCACGGCTGCCCCGCGGGGCCGATGACCGCCGGGACCGGGCGCCGACCACGGCTGCCCCGCGGGACGGTGGCGCCGGGGCCGGGCGCCGGCCACGGCTGCCCCGAGGGGCCGATGACCAGGACCGGGGCGCCGGCCACGGCTGCCCCATGGGCCGATGACCGCCAGGGCCGGGGCGCCGTCGGCGGCTGGCGCGTGGGACGGTGGCCGCCGACGGTGCTTCGCCACTGCCTGCGAGGGTCTGCGTCCGGCCGACTGTCACGGGCGGTGCGTGGGTGGAGAGGTCCGTGGGTGGGCGTGTGCGGCCGCTCGGCCGTGTGCCTCGTCACAGGTGCGCTTCAGTCCCGCTGCGATACCGGTGTGAGCGGTGAGGGGTGTCGGTGCGGGCTCGTAGACTCGCCTCCGTGGACACGACCCTTCAGGACCCTCTGGTCGGGCAGGTGCTCGACGGGCGCTATCGCGTGGAGGCGCGGATCGCGGTCGGCGGGATGGCCACGGTCTACCGGGCCGTGGACACCCGCCTCGACCGCGTCCTCGCGCTCAAGGTGATGCACCCGGCCCTCGCGGCCGACGCCTCCTTCGTCGAGCGCTTCATCCGCGAGGCCAAGTCCGTCGCCCGGCTGGCCCACCCGAACGTCGTTCAGGTGTTCGACCAGGGGACCGACGGGTCGTACGTCTACCTCGCCATGGAGTACGTCGCAGGGTGCACCCTGCGGGACGTGCTGCGTGAGCGCGGCGCGCTCCAGCCGCGGGCCGCGCTGGACATCCTGGAGCCGGTCCTCGCCGCCCTCGGCGCCGCGCACCGCGCCGGTTTCGTGCACCGGGACATGAAGCCGGAGAACGTACTGATAGGGGACGACGGCCGGGTCAAGGTCGCCGACTTCGGCCTCGTCCGGTCCGTGGACACCGTCACCAGCACCACCGGGGCCGTCCTCGGCACCGTCGCCTACCTCGCCCCCGAGCAGATGGAGCAGGGCAGCTCCGACGCGCGCGTGGACGTGTACGCGTGCGGGGTCGTGCTCTACGAGATGCTCACCGGCGACAAACCCCACGACGGCGGCACTCCCGCCGTCGTGCTCTACAAGCACCTCCACGAGGACGTGCCCCCGCCCTCCACCGTCGTACCCGGCATGGCGTTCGAGCTGGACGAACTGGTCGCCTCGGCCACCGCCCGCACCCCGGAGGTTCGTCCGGCGGACGCCGTGGCCCTGCTCGCGCAGGTCCGCGAGGCGCGCGGCGCGCTCGACGAGGCACAGCTGGACGCGCTGCCCCCGCAGGCCCTGTCCGCCGACCGTGACATCGCGGACGACCGCACCAGCGTGATCCCGCGCTCGCTCACGGTCCCGCGCCTCCTGCCCGTCAACGAGGACGAGGACGACGACGGCAGAGCCGGGGACCCGATGAACCGGACCTCCCGGTTCGCGGCGGAGCCCCCGCTGCCGCCCCGGCGCCGCTCCGTGCGGCCCGGCCGCGGAGTGGTCGCCATCGTCGCCGCGGTCCTTCTGGTGCTCGGCGTCGGCGCGGGCGTCTGGTACATCAACTCGGGGCAGTTCACCAAGGTCCCGGCGGTCCTCACACAGACCGAGGCGCAGGCCAGGGAGCGGCTGGACGCGGCCGGGCTGGACGTGGGCGAGGTGAAGCACGCCTACAGCAACACGGTGAAGCGCGGCACGGTCATCAGCACGGACCCGGAACCGGGCGCCCGTATCCGTGCCAACGACTCGGTGACCCTGACCGTCTCCGACGGCCCGGAGACCGTGAAGGTACCGGATGTGAAGGGCTCGCGGCTGGACAAGGCCAAGGAGCTGCTGAAGACGGACGGTCTGGAGCCTGGCCTGGTCACCGAGGCGTTCAGCGAGGACGTCCTCAAGGGCTTCGTGATCAGCAGCGGCCCGAAGGCCGGCACGGAGCGGCGCGCGGGCTCGGCGGTGTCCCTCGTCGTCAGCAAGGGCGTCCCGATCGACGTCCCGGACGTCACCGGCCAGGACCTGGACGACGCACGGGCCGAGCTGGAGGAGGCCGGCCTGGTGGTGGAGATCTCCACCTCGGAGATCAACTCGGAGTTCGACAAGGGCCAGGTCGCCGCCCAGTCGCCGGGCGCGGACAAGCAGGCCGCCGACGGCGACACGGTGACGCTGACCCTGTCCAAGGGGCCGGAGATGGTGGAGGTCCCGGACGTGGTGGGCGCGAGCGTCGACGACGCCACGGCCGAGCTGGAAGGGGCAGGCTTCGAGGTCGAGGAGGACCGCGGCCTGCTGGGCCTGTTCGGCGACACCGTCAAGAGCCAGTCCGTGGACGGCGGCGAGACCGCCCCCAAGGGATCGACGGTCACGATCACCATCCGCTGACGGTGACGCTCGTCATCCGGTGACCGGGGGGTGCTGGGAGCATGACACCCTGAACGGGTGAGTTCTCAGCCCCCCTTCCCCTCCCGCAACCCGGTCGGCGGCCACGTTCCCGTGGCCGGCGGTCTGCACTCCGTGGGACTGTCCTACGCCCGTGACCTCAAGGCCGAGACGGTCCAGGTCTTCGTCGCCAACCCGCGCGGCTGGGCCACCCCGACCGGTAACCCGGCGCAGGACGCGGCGTTCCGTGACGCCTGCGCGGCGGAGTCGATCCCGGCGTACGTGCACGCGCCGTATCTGATCAACTTCGGGTCGCACACCGAGGCGACGGCGGAGAAGTCGGTGGAGTCGCTGCGGCACTCGCTGCGCCGTGGGCGGGAGATCGGCGCGCTGGGCGTGGTCGTACACACCGGGAGCGCGACGGGCGGGCGGGAGCGGTCCGTGGCACTGAAGCAGGTCCGGGAGTATCTGCTGCCGCTGCTGGACGAGCTGACCCGTGACGACGACCCGTTTCTGCTGCTGGAGTCCACGGCCGGACAGGGCGCCTCGCTCTGCTCTCGGACCTGGGACTTCGGGCCGTACTTCGAGGCGCTGGACGCCCATCCGAAGCTCGGTGTCTGCCTGGACACCTGCCACATCTTCGCGGCCGGGCACGACCTGACCGGTCCGGCGGGCATGCATCAGACCCTCGATCTGCTGGTGGACACGGTCGGCGCGGGCCGGCTGAAGCTGATCCACGCGAATGACTCCAAGGACGTGGTGGGCGCCCACAAGGACCGGCACGAGAACATCGGCGCGGGGCACATCGGCGAGGATCCGTTCCGCGCGCTGATGACGCATCCGGCGACCGCGGGGGTTCCGCTGATCATCGAGACGCCCGGCGGGAAGGAGGGGCACGCGGCGGACGTGGAGCGGCTGAAGAAGCTCCGGGACGGCTGACGCCGGGGAGTGCACCGGGTCAGTCCTCGGTCTCGAACAGCACGTGGGACGTGTCGAGACGGCTGCTGCTCTGGAGGCGTACTGGCCATCTCGCTCGTCATCGCCTTCTTCGCGACCACCCCGGACCGACCGGCCGCGGCAAGGGCCACGCGGTGGTGCACCAGTACCACCGGTGACCAGCGCGAACACCGCGACCGAGAACGTCAGCGCTCAGAGTTCGGGGCCGTCCCCGGGCTCCTCCTGGTACGAGTACCGCTGCTCTCTCCACGGGTCGCCGATGTTGTGATAGCCGCGCTCCTCCCAGAAGCCGCGGCGGTCGGCGGTCATGTACTCGACGCCGCGAACCCACTTGGGGCCCTTCCAGGCGTAGAGGTGGGGCACGACCAGCCGTACCGGAAAGCCGTGCTCGGCGGTGAGCAGTTCGCCGTCCTTGTGGGTGGCGAAGAGCGTGTGCTCGGCGGCGAAGTCGGACAGCCGCAGGTTGGAGCTGAAGCCGTACTCCGCCCACACCATCACATGGGTGACATCGGCCGCGGGCGGCACGGCCTCCAGGATGGTCCGGGCCGGTACACCGCCCCACTCGGAGCCCAGCATGCTGAACTTCGTCACGCAGTGGAGATCGGCCAGCACGGTGGCGTACGGGAGGGCCGTGAACTCCTCGTGGTTCCAGCACCGCTTGTCGCCGTCGGCGGTGGCCCCGAAGACCCTGAACTCCCAGCGTTCGGGCCGGAACTTGGGCACCGGGCCGTAGTGTGTGACAGGCCAGCCCCGCTGAAGTCGCTGCCCCGGCGGAAGCTCGGACGCTGCTGCTTCTCCTGGTTCTCGCTCCACCGGATGACCCATGTCTCCATCCTGACAGACCCCGGCCGGTGCGAATGACCAGGCATGTCCAGAATCGGGCAAGTACCACTAAGCATGGACTAACTTACTAAGTACGCACTTACTGGACGATCTTCGGCAGCGGTGAAATCATGCGGCGGCACTCTCCCGAATCCCCCGTGTGGAAGGAGCCTCTGCGATGCAGGGCGACCCCGAGGTCCTTGAGTTCCTCAACGAGCAGCTGACCGGTGAGCTGACCGCCATCAATCAGTACTTCCTGCACGCGAAGATGCAGGAGAACTACGGCTGGACGAAGCTCGCGAAGTACACGCGGCACGAGTCGTTCGACGAGATGAAGCACGCCGAGGTCCTCACCGACCGGATCCTGTTCCTGGACGGTCTGCCGAACTACCAGCGGTTGTTCCATGTGCGCGTGGGCCAGACCGTCAAGGAGATGTTCGAGGCCGACCGGCAGGTCGAGGTCGAGGCGATCGACCGTCTCAAGCGCGGGATCAAGGTGATGCGCGAGAAGGGCGACATCACGTCCGCGAACATCTTCGAGTCGATCCTCGAGGACGAGGAGCACCACATCGACTACCTCGACACCCAGCTGGACCTGGTGGAGAAGCTCGGCGAGGCGCTCTACCTCGCGCAGCTGATCGAGCAGCCGGAGAGCTGAGACGGCCCCGGCGGAACCTGGTCCCGGCAGGCTCAGGCGGCTTCGTCGAGTGCGGCGAGGACCGGCTGGCCCTGGTCGGCGAGGTCGCGGCGCGGGCAGGCGCCCCGGCCGAGGATGGCCTGGATGCGACGGACGCACGAGCCGCAGTCCGTGCCGGCCTTGCAGGCGGAGGCTATCTGGCGAGGCGTGCAGGCGCCGTCGTCCGCATGCTGCTGGACCTGCGCTTCAGTCACTCCGAAGCAGCTGCAGACGTACACGCGGATTCACCTCCCGCCGAGATCGATAAGGCTAACCTAACCTTACCCGGCGCTCAGAGACCGCAAAAGTGGAGTGGGGGGGGGGGGGGGGGGGGTTGGGGCGCCCCCCGCGCAGCGGGGGCACGGGGGGCACCAGCACCCGGGGCGGCAACCACCCCCCGCGACCAGTCGCCGGGGGGGACCGGCGCC
>NZ_JBHXHX010000015.1:18430-250128 GCF_042723915.1 Streptomyces sp. NPDC058335
TTCCCTTACATCCCTATCCCGTGCCTTACCCACCCGGTTATCACCCCCCCCCCCTTATCTAACTGCCAAAACAACCCAAACCGGCCCCACACCCCCCAAAACTCTGTTGGGGGGCGCGCATCTTATGTCCCCCGCCCCCCACTTCCTGTCCGGTAACAGGCGAACCCGTCACCGGTCTGCTACACCACCGGTCCGCTACTGGTCCCGGTACATCTCGGCGACGAGGAACGCCAGGTCGAGCGACTGGCTGCGGTTGAGCCGCGGGTCGCAGGCGGTCTCGTAGCGCTGGTGGAGGTCGTCGACGAAGATCTCGTCGCCGCCGCCCACGCACTCGGTGACGTCGTCGCCGGTCAGCTCGACGTGGATGCCGCCCGGGTGGGTGCCGAGGCCCTTGTGGACCTCGAAGAAGCCCTTGACCTCGTCGAGCACGTCGTCGAAGCGGCGGGTCTTGTGACCGGAGGCCGCCTCGAAGGTGTTGCCGTGCATCGGGTCGGTGATCCAGGCGACGGTCGCACCCGAGGCCGTGACCTTCTCGACCAGCTCCGGCAGCTTGTCGCGGACCTTGTCGGCGCCCATGCGGACGATGAAGGTCAGCCGGCCCGGCTCCCGGTCGGGGTCCAGACGCTCGATGTACTGGAGCGCCTCCTCGGCCGTGGTCGTCGGGCCGAGCTTGATGCCGATCGGGTTGCGGATCTTCGAGGCGAACTCGATGTGCGCGTGGTCCAGCTGCCGGGTGCGCTCGCCGATCCACACCATGTGCGCGGAGACGTCGTACAGGCGGCCGGTGCGGGAGTCGACGCGGGTGAGGGCCGACTCGTAGTCGAGGAGCAGCGCCTCGTGGGAGGCGTAGAACTCGACCGTCTTGAACTCCTCCGGGTCGGCCCCGCAGGCGTGCATGAAGTTGAGCGCCTGGTCGATCTCGCGGGCCAGCTGCTCGTAGCGCTGGCCGGACGGGGACGACTTCACGAAGTCCTGATTCCAGGCGTGGACCTGGCGCAGGTCGGCGTAACCGCCGGTGGTGAAGGCGCGGACCAGGTTCAGCGTGGAGGCGGACGCGTGGTACATCCGCTTCAGGCGCTCGGGGTCCGGGACGCGGGCGGCCTCGTTGAAGTCGAAGCCGTTGACCGAGTCACCGCGGTACGTCGGCAGGGTCACGCCGTCGCGGGTCTCGGTGTTCTTGGAGCGCGGCTTGGAGTACTGGCCCGCGATCCGGCCCACCTTGACGACCGGCACGGAGCCCGCGTAGGTGAGGACGGCGCCCATCTGGAGGAGGGTCTTGAGCTTGTTGCGGATCTGGTCGGCCGACACCGCGTCGAAGGCCTCGGCACAGTCGCCGCCCTGGAGGAGGAACGCCTCTCCCTTGGCGACGGCCGCCAACCGGGCGCGCAGCTGGTCGCACTCGCCCGCGAAGACGAGCGGCGGATACGACTCGAGGTCCGCGATCACTGCGCGCAGAGCCTCGGTGTCGGGGTACTCGGGCTGCTGCGCCGCGGGCAGGTCTCGCCAGGTGTTGCCAGCGCTCGCGCTGGTCTTAGCGTTCACGGTCACGCATCCCACATTACGGGGTCGTGTCGAGTGATTTTCGTGGGGCCCGACAGGTGAGACGCCCCGGTGCTCAGGTGCGCGTGGGGTAGGGTGCGTCGCGTGTTCGCGCTTTCGATCCAGAACTGGTGGTGGACCGCTCATCCGGCGGCCCACTGACTGCGCGTACGCAAGACTTCGCGAAGGCCGCCCGAGGGGCGGCCTTCCGTGTTTCCGGGCCCGGCCGTCCCTGTCGACTCTCTCCACCGAGAAGGACACGGACCCATGCATCTGCTCGACCTCCTGGCCGATCCCCGACCGTTCGCCCTGCTGCGCCGCCGCACGCCGGGCAGCCCCACGGAGGACGGCGCCACCGTGGAGCTGCTCCTCGGCCCGGTAGCCGTCCGCGAGCGGCTCATCGACCTGCCCGACGAGGGCCTCGCGCTCGTGCCGTTCCGTCAGATCCGGGAGCGCGGCTTCGACGTCCGCGACGACGGCACGCCGCTGTCCGTCCTGATCCCCGAGGAGCGGTACGAGATCCCGCTCGCCGCGGCGCTGGAACAGCTCCCCGCGCACGAGGTGCGTGTCGAGGGCGGCGGCTTCGACGTCGGCGACGAGGAGTACGCGGAGATCGTCGGGCGGGTGCTGCGGGAGGAGATCGGACGGGGCGAGGGGGCGAACTTCGTCATCCGGCGGACGTACGAGGGCGCGATCCCGGGGTTCGGAAGGGCCGACGCCCTCGCGCTGTTCCGGCGGCTGCTGGAGGGCGAGCGGGGCGCGTACTGGACGTTCGTCGTGCACACCGGGGACCGCACGCTGGTGGGGGCCAGCCCCGAGGTGCATGTGCGGATGTCCGGCGGCACGGTCGTGATGAACCCGATCAGCGGGACGTACCGCTATCCCGCCGAGGGGCCGACGCCCGAGCATCTGCTGGACTTCCTCGCCGACGGCAAGGAGATCGAGGAGCTGTCGATGGTCGTCGACGAGGAACTGAAGATGATGTGCACCGTCGGCGACATGGGCGGAGTGGTGGTCGGGCCGCGGCTGAAGGAGATGGCCCACCTCGCGCACACCGAGTACGAGTTGCGCGGGAGGTCCTCGATGGACGTGCGCGACGTGCTGAAGGAGACGATGTTCGCGGCGACCGTCACGGGTTCGCCGGTGCAGAACGCCTGCCGGGTGATCGAGCGGCACGAGGTCGGCGGGCGCGGCTACTACGGGGCCGCGCTGGCGCTGCTGGGGCGGGATTCCGGCGGGGCCCAGACCCTGGACTCCCCCATCCTCATCCGTACCGCCGACATCGACGCGGCCGGCCGGCTGCGGGTGCCGGTCGGGGCGACGCTGGTGCGCGGTTCGGATCCGGCGGGCGAGGTCGCGGAGACGCACGCGAAGGCGGCAGGGGTGCTGGCGGCCCTGGGCGTACGGCCGGGAAGGCCGCGGGCGGAGGAGGCGCGGGCCGGGCTGGCCGACGATCCCCGGGTGCGGGCGGCGCTGGACGGGCGCCGGGCCTCACTGGCGCCGTTCTGGCTGCGGATGCAGGAGCGGTCCCGGGAACTGACCGGGCACGCCCTGGTGGTCGACGGCGAGGACACCTTCACAGCGATGCTCGCGCACGTCCTGCGCTCGTCCGGGCTGGACGTCACCGTCCGGCGCTACGACGAGCCGGGGCTGCGGGCGGCCGTGCTCGCGCACGAGGGTCCGGTGGTGCTGGGCCCCGGTCCGGGCGACCCCTCCGATCTCACCGATCCCAAGATGCGGTTCCTGCGGGAGCTGACCGCGCGGGTGGTCCGGGAGCACCGGCACGGGGTGCTGGGCGTGTGCCTCGGGCACGAGCTGATCGCGGCGGAGCTGGGGCTGGACATCGTACGGAAGGAGGTGCCGTACCAGGGGGCGCAGACGCGGGTGGAGCTGTTCGGGCGGGAGGAGACCGTCGGGTTCTACAACAGCTTCGTGGCGCGGTGCGACGACGACGCCCGGCAGGAGCTGACCGCGCACGGGGTGGAGGTGAGCCGGGCGGAGAACGGGGAGGTGCACGCGCTGCGCGGGCCGGGGTTCGCCGGTGTGCAGTTCCATCCGGAGTCGGTGCTCACGCTGGACGGGGCGGCGATCGTGCGGGAGTTGATGGGTCAGCTGCGGGGCACCAGCACGTTCTCCGAGCGGCGCCCGGCGCTGTAGTCCAGGACGTTGCGCACCGTCGCCTCGACGATCTGGCCGACGGCGTCCTCGGTGTAGTACGCCTGGTGCGAGGTGACGAGGACGTTGGGGAAGGTGACCAGGCGGGCCAGGGTGTCGTCCGAGATGGCCTCCAGGGACTTGTCGAGGAAGAACAGGCCCGCCTCCGCCTCGTAGACGTCCAGTCCGACGCCCGTGAAGCGGCCCTCGCGCAGTTCGGCGACGAGGGCCGCGCTGTCGATGAGGCCGCCGCGGCTGGAGTTGACCAGGATCGCGTCGTCCTTCATGGCCTTGAGGGCGGCCGCGTCGATGAGGTGGCGGGTCTCCGGCATCAGCGGCAGGTGCAGGGAGACGAGGTCGGACTCGGCGAGGAGCTGGTCCTTGGGGACGTACGTCATGCCGCGTTCCACGCAGGCGGGGTTCTCGGCGATGTCCCAGCCGAGCAGCTTCACGCCGAAGCCGTGCGCGATGCGGGTGAAGGCCTCGCCGATCTTGCCGGTGCCGAGGACGCCGACGGTACGGCCGTGCAGGTCGCGGCCCATCAGTCCGTCGAGGCGGAAGTCGAAGTCGCGGGTGCGGTTGGAGGCCCGGACCACCCGGCGGTTGACGGCCATGGCGAGGGTCCAGGCGAACTCGGCGACGGAGTACGGCGAGTAGTACGAGACCCGGGCGACGGTCATGCCGAGGCGTTCGGCGACGTCCAGGTCGATGTTGTTGAAGCCGGTGGAGCGCTGGGCGATCATCCGGGTGCCGCCGGCCGCGAGGGCCTGCAGGACGGGCGCGCCGAGGTCGGCGTTGACGCTGGTGGAGATCACCTCGTGACCGGCCGCGATGGGGGCGGTGTCCTCGTTGAGGAAGACGTCGAGGCAGCGGACCTCGTGGGGCGCGGGGAAGGCCCGCTCGATCAGGGGCTTCTCGTCGGCCTGGACGCCGAAGGCGAGGATCTCCATGACAGCTGGCTCCCGATTCGTACGACTATGAGCGGAATCGACTCCGCCGAATATACGGCCCGCGCCCCGGAGGTTCAGCCGAAGAACACCCCGACCTCCTCGTACAGCTCGGGATCCACCGTCTTGAGCCGGGCCGTCGCCTCCGCGATGGGTACGCGGACGATGTCCGTGCCGCGCAGGGCGACCATCGTGCCGAAGTCGCGTTCGTGGACGGCATCGACGGCGTGCAGGCCGAATCGGGTGGCGAGCCAGCGGTCGAAGGCGCTGGGGGTGCCACCGCGCTGCACATGGCCGAGAACGGTGGTGCGGGCCTCCTTGCCGGTCCGCTTCTCGATCTCCTTGGCCAGCCACTCGCCGACGCCGGAGAGCCGGACGTGCCCGAAGGCGTCCAGGGTGCCGTCCTTGAGGACCAGGTCGCCGTCCTTGGGCATGGCACCCTCGGCGGTCACCACGATCGGCGCGTACGACGCCCGGAAGCGGGAGGTCACCCAGGCGCACACCTGGTCGACGTCGAAGCGCTGTTCGGGGATGAGGATGACGTTGGCGCCACCGGCCAGGCCCGAGTGGAGGGCGATCCAGCCGGCGTGACGGCCCATCACCTCGACCACGAGGACGCGCATATGGGACTCGGCGGTGGTGTGCAGGCGGTCGATGGCCTCCGTGGCGATGCCGACGGCGGTGTCGAAGCCGAAGGTGTAGTCGGTGGCGGACAGGTCGTTGTCGATCGTCTTCGGCACGCCGACGCAGGGCACGCCGTACTCGTCGGACAGGCGCGCGGCCACCCCGAGGGTGTCCTCGCCGCCGATCACGATCAGCGCCTCGACCTCCTGCCGGGCGAGGGTGTCCTTGATCCGGCGGATGCCGTTCTCCACCTTGAGGGGGTTGGTCCGGGAGGAGCCGAGGACGGTGCCGCCACGGGGCAGGATGCCGCGCACGGCCGCGATGTCCAGGGGGATCGACCGCCCCTCGAGGGGGCCGCGCCAGCCGTCGCGGTAGCCGACGAACTCATGGCCGTACTCCTGTACACCCTTGCGGACGACGGCCCGGATGACGGCGTTGAGGCCGGGGCAGTCGCCGCCCCCGGTCAGTACTCCGACGCGCATGGAAATGTCCCTTCGCCGCGGTTGCCTGACGAAGGTCACGGTAATGGTGATACAGGTCACACAGATATGCCCCGGCGGGTGCAATTCCGGTGAATCGGCGGGGTGTTACTCGTCGTCGAGGCCGCGCTCAATCGCGTACCTCACCAGCTCCACCCGGTTGTGCAGCTGGAGCTTGCCGAGGGTGTTCTGCACGTGGTTCTGGACCGTGCGGTGCGAGATGACGAGGCGTTCGGCGATCTGCTTGTAGCTCAGCCCCTTGGCGACCAGCCGCAGCACCTCGGTCTCGCGGTCGGTCAGCCGGGGCGCCTTCGGCTCGTCGGGGTCCGTGGCCGGCCCGGGGTCGGACGCCAGCCGCCGGTACTCGCCGAGCACCAGCCCGGCCAGCCCCGGTGTGAACACCGGGTCGCCGACGGCCGTACGCCGCACCGCGTCCAACAGCTCCTCCGTGGACGCCGACTTCAGCAGATAGCCGGTCGCACCGGACTTCACGGCTTCCAGTACGTCGGCGTGCTCGCCGCTCGCGGACAGCACCAGGACGCGCAGTGCCGGGTCGGCGGCGACGACCTCCTTGCAGACCTGGACGCCCGGCTTGGCGGGCAGGTTGAGATCCAGGACGATCACGTCGGGCGAAGTGGCCCTGGCGCGGCGCACGGCCTGCTCGCCGTCGCCCGCGGTGGCGACCACGTCGAGGCCGGCCTCGGCGAGGTCACGGGCGACGGCGTCGCGCCACATGGGGTGGTCGTCGACCACCATCACCTTGATCGGGCCCTGTCCGCTGCTCATCCTGTCCCTGCCTTCCCCCGCTTGGCCTGCTGTTTCGGTACCGTCAGTTCGACCTCGGTGCCCTGCCCCGGCGTCGACACCAGCTCGGCCCCGCCGCCGAGATCACGCAGCCGGCCCCGGATCGACTGGGCGACCCCGAGCCGCCCCTCGCCCTCGGCCTGCGCCAGCCGGCCCGCGGCGATGCCCGGACCGTCGTCCCGTACGGTCACGATCACCGCGTCGGGTTCGTCCTCCACCAGGATCCACGCCCGTGCCTGCTCCCCCGCGTGCTCGCGTACGTTGTCCAGCGCGGCCCCGACGGCGGCGGCCAGCTCCCGGGCGGCGGCCGGGGCCAGCAGCACCGGGGCGCCGGGCTCGGCGAGGTTGACCCGGGCGGCGGCGAAGGGGGCGAGCAGCGCGCGCAGATCGACCGGACCGTCCGCGGCCGAACCGTCCTCGGATTCGTCCACCGCGACCACGACCGCTCCCTCGGCGGCGTCCCGCGACACCCGGGAGACCGGGACGAGGCCGCGGGAGACCAGGGTGCGCAGCGCGACCTCCTGCTCGCCGGCCATCCGGCCCAGCTCGGCCGCCTCACCGCCGATGACCGCGCCCCGCCGCTGCACCATGGCCAGCACCTGGAGCACGCTGTCGTGGATGTCCCGGGCCAGCCGCTCCCGTTCACGGGTCGCGGCCTCGATCTCCAGGGCGCGGGCGAGGGTGCGCTCGGAGGCGCGGGCGACCTCGACGACGTAGCCGATGGCGATGGAGGCGACCCAGACGAGGATGACGTTGTGGACGGTGTCGCGGGCCGGGTGACCGCGCTCGATCAGGTTGGCGGCGGCGACCGGCGTGGAGGCGAACGCGGCCCAGCGCCAGCCGCCCTTGATGGCGAACGCCAGGACCGAGCCGGCCGTCCATATCGACGGCAGGGTGGGACCGCTCTCCTGGATGTGCTGGTCGCTGACGACCAGCGGGGTCAGCAGGATGCCGGTGAGCGCGATGAGGAGGTCGGCGGTGAGGAAGCGCTTGGTGCACGCCGTCGCGTTCTGCACGCGGGGCAGGGTGGCGAGCGTCCAGACGCACAGGACGGCGAAGTAGGCGACGGCGATGCCGGGGCGGTCGTAGGAGTCGTGGGAGGAGACGAACAGGCCCACCGCGTACAGCATGGTCAGCACCCGGTAGGCGGTGAGCGCACGCCACAGCGGCAGCTCGACCGACATCCTCATGACTCTCTCGCGCTTCGGCACTTCCCCCACCCCCCTGAGCCCCGGACTGCCGCCCCTAGGGCTCGGTCCGCTCGGACTTCTCCTTCTTGGCCTGGTCCTTCTCGGCCTGCGCGAGGGCCGCCTTCGCGGCCTTCTCCGCTTCCTTGTCGGCCTTCGCCGCGTCCGCGATCTGCCGCTTGGCGGCCGTCGCGTAGATGTCGACGTACTCCTGGCCGGAGAGCTTCATGATCTCGTACATGACCTCGTCGGTCACCGCGCGGAGCACGAACCGGTCGTGTTCCATGCCGTGGTAGCGGCTGAAGTCCAGCGGCCTGCCGATGCGGATGCCGGGACGCATGATCTTCGGCATCACCTGGCCGGGCGGCTGGATCTTCTCCGTGTCGATCATCGCGACCGGGATCACCGGAGCGCCGGTGGCGAGCGCCACGCGCGCGAGGCCGCCCGGTTTGCCGCGGTAGAGCCGGCCGTCGGGCGAGCGGGTGCCCTCCGGGTAGATCCCGAACAGCTCACCGCGCTCCAGCACGTCTATGCCGCTCTTGATCGCCGCCTCACCCGCGCCGCGGGCGCCGGAACGATCCACCGGGAGCTGACCGACGCCCTTGAAGAAGGCCGCCGTCAGCCGGCCCTTCACACCGGGCGTGGTGAAGTACTCGGCCTTCGCGATGAACGTGACCTTGCGGTCGAGGACCGCGGGAAGGAAGAAGGAGTCCGAGAAGGAGAGGTGGTTGCTCGCCAGGATGGCGGGGCCCTCGGCGGGAACGTTCTCCAGGCCCTCCACCCAGGGCCTGAAGATCATCTTCAGTGGCCCCCCGACGGAAACCTTCATCGCGCCGTACAACAACCGAGTGCCTCCTGATAAGTGTCGCTCAGACCTTAACCCGGAGTCGTGGCCAAAGGCCCCGACGACCCTGGTCGGTGTCAGTGCGGTCGCGTACGGTGAACCTCACGCCCCTCCCACCGAGCAATCCCCCGTCAAAAGCCTTCCCTCGAGAAATGACGAAGACAGGAGACCGAAGGTGCCGGTCCTTCCTGGAGCCGAGCCGTACCGCCACGACGGCGGGGAGGTCGGCATCCTCCTCTGTCACGGCTTCACCGGTTCCCCGCAGTCACTGCGCCCCTGGGCGCGGTACCTGGCCGGGCACGGCCTGACCGTCTCGCTGCCCCTGCTGCCGGGACACGGCACGCGCTGGGAGGACATGGCGCTCACCGGCTGGCCCGACTGGTACGCGGAGGTGGACCGCGAGCTGCGCGTCCTGCGGGAGCGGTGCGCGCGGGTGTTCGTGGCCGGGCTCTCGCTGGGCGGCGCCCTGGCCCTGCGGCTCGCCGCGCGGCACGGCGACGCGGTCGAGGGCGTCGTGGTCGTCAACCCGGCGAACAAGGTGCACGGCCTGGCCGCCCCCGCGCTTCCGGTGGCCCGTCACCTCGTCCGTACGACGAAGGGGATCGTCGGCGACATCGCCAAGGAGGGTGTCCCCGAGACCGGCTACGACCGCGTGCCGCTGCACTCGGCACACTCCCTGCGGACCTTCCTACGCCTCGTCGACGGGGAGCTGCCTCAGGTCACCCAGCCGCTGCTGCTCCTGCGCAGTGTGCGGGATCATGTGGTGCCGGCCGCCGACGCGGCCAGGATCCTGAGCCGGGTCTCGTCGACGGACGTGACCGAGGTCCTGCTGGAACAGAGCTACCACGTGGCGACGTTGGACCACGACGCGGACCGGATCTTCGAGGAGACTCTCGCGTTCATCGGCCGGCTCGCACCCAGTGTCGGCAAGGAAGGGACGACCGCAGGTGGCTGAGCACGACTCCGACCGCGAGGACCGTGAGGACCGCGAGGACGGCCGCGACCACGAGCCGGAGCAGAGCGTGCCCTTCGACGAGGAGGCCGCGTGGGCGGCGATCGTCGAGGGGTACGGCGACGAGCCGGTGGACCCGCCGGGCGCCAAGCCGTTCAAATCGGTCGAGGACCTGGCACTCCTCGAAGTGGAGACCAACGACGACACCCCGGCGTCCGGCGCACCCTCGGGTGCGGGCGCCGCGGACGAGCCCGGCGAGGAGAAGAAGCCGGCCAGACCGCTGGGCAGCTCGGTCTCCTTCGCCCCCGGTGTCGGTCCGCGCGACTACTCGCCGGCCGAGCCCGCCGAGCCCGCCGAGACGGACCTCGACGCGGAGGACGAGGGCCACTTCGTGCCGCCCGAGCCGCCGCCGCTGCCCGACGCCGACACGACGGCCAGGTTCGCCTGGCTCGGGGTGATCGGCGGCCCGATCCTGCTGTTGCTGGCGATCCTGCTCGGCTGGGACATGACCTGGTGGCTGACGACGATCTGCATCGGCGGCTTCCTCGGCGGCTTCGCCACGCTGGTGATGCGCATGAAACCGGACGACGAGGACGACCAGGACCCGGGGCGGGGAGCCGTGGTCTGAGGACCCGCCATGTGCTCGGCACTCCGAGGGCGGCCAGGACGGGCAAGTGGTCGGTGGCCGTCCTCAAGGCGGAATCCCCTGATGCCCCCACCGCTCTGCTCCGGAGGCCTCTCCGGCTTCGGGGGCCGCGCCGAACTCCGTCCGGCGGTCGGGGCTCAGACCGGGGGCAGCCGCAGGGCGGCCAGGACGGGCAAATGGTCCGTGGCCGTCCTCAGGTCCGTTTCGCTGATGCCCGGGAGACCGATCGGGACGCCGCAGCCCAGGACCTCCACGCCCTTGGTCGCGAGGACGGCGTCGATGCGGCGGTCCGGGTGGGCGGGCGGGAAGGTGTTCTCGCCGCCCCAGGGTGCCGTCGTCCGGCAGTCCTGGAGCGTGGCGGTCAGCCGGGTGAAGGTGCGTCCGCCGGGCCGCTCGTTGAGGTCGCCGCCCGCGATGGCGTGCTCCACGCCCAGCCCGGCGAGCCGGTCGAGAAGCATCCCCGCCTGGTCGTACCGCTCGGCCTCGTCCAGGCTCAGATGGCAGCTGAGGACACCGAGGCGGGCGCCCCCCAACCGGACGACTGCGGTGGCGAAGCCCCGTCGGTGGTGTCCGGGGGTGAGGGGCAGGAGCACGTCCTCGGTGCGTTCGACGGTCGCCCGCAGCGAGCAGAGGACGGCGGGACCCGCGGCCGTACCGCCGCCGGTGAGGATGACCTGCCCGGACGCGGCCGCGAGCCGGGCGAGCTTCTTGCGCCAGCGGAAGAAACGGGGGGCTTCCTGGACGAGGACCAGGTCGGGGGCGCAGGCGGTGATCACTCGGGCGAGGGCGTCGGTGTCGTCGTGCATCGACCGGATGTTGTAACTGAGGACGCGGATCACGGCGGAGCCGTCGGGTTCCGTACGGGGCTCGGGGAGCGGCGGGGACGTCACCATACCGTCACGATACGGGCTGATCGTCCGGCGGGCGCAAGGTCCCGGGAGGCCGCGCAGCAGTTCCCCGCGCCCCCGGAAGGGGTGCGGGGAACGCCCCTGCGTCAGAGAGCGACGGTCACATGATCGGGTCGGGTTCGCGGGCCAGGTCGGCCGCGCCCACCAGGCCCGCCTTGTTGCCCAGCTGGGCGGCGATCACGTCGGCCACCGGGCGCCAGTTGCCGCCGACCAGCCACCGCTTGTACGACTTGCGGATCGGGTCGAGGACCAGCTCGCCCTCGTCGGAGAGGCCGCCGCCGACGATGAAGGCGGACGGGTCGAAGAGGGAGGCCAGGTCGGCGAGGCCGGCGCCCGCCCAGCGGGCCAGCTCGCGGTAGGAGTCGACGGCGACCGGGTCGCCCTGGCGGGCGGCCATGGAGATGTGCTTGCCCTCGATGCCGTCGGGACTGCCGTCCCCCAGACCGAGCAGGATCGCGGCGTTCTCCGGGGTGGCGTTGGCGCGCTGCTTGGCGTACCGCACGAGGGCGCGGCCGGAGGCGTACTGCTCCCAGCAGCCCTGGGAACCGCAGCCGCACTGCAGCCCGTCCGGGACCATGCGGATGTGACCGAACTCGGCGGCCACGCCGAAGTGCCCGCGGCGCAGCTTGTTGCCGATGATGATGCCGCCGCCGAGGCCGGTGCCGAGCGTGATGCAGATGACGTTGCGGTGGCCCTTGCCGCCGCCGAACTTGTACTCGCCCCAGGCGGCCGCGTTCGCGTCGTTCTCCACGACGACCGGCAGGCCGACGCGGGCCTCGACCTTCTCCTTGAGCGGCTCGTTGCGCCAGTGGATGTTGGGCGCGAAGTAGACCGTCGAGCGCTGGCGGTTGACGTAACCGGCGGCACCGATGCCCACGCCGACGATCTCGTGCCCGGCGCGCGCCCCCTCCACCGCGGAGGCGATGGCGTCCACGATGCCCTCGGGCGTACCCGGGGTCGGCACCTTGAAGGTCGAGAGGATGTTGCCTTCCTCGTCGACCACGCCGGCCGCGATCTTCGTGCCGCCGATGTCGACGCCGATGGTGAGTCCCATGAATCCCTCAGTTTCGGTCGAGCCCCGCTACGGCCAACCGTACCCGAGGGCGCGGTGCCCCTACCGCGCGAGCGCCGGCCGGGGTGCGGGGCCGAGGACCGTCAGTCGAGGTCGATGCGCTGGTTGGGGCCTGGGCCGGGGCCCTCGTCGTCGTCGCGGGGGCCGGCCGGGTCCTGGCGCGGATCGGCGGTGCGGGCCGTCCAGCGCCGCTCCTGCTGCTGGACGGCGGAGCGGTAGGCGGCGAGCAGCTCGCCGCCCGCGGCGGCCAGGTGGTCGAAGACGTCCGGGTTGCGCTCGATGACCGGTTCGACGGCGGCCTTGGCCTGCTGGACGACCTGGCGCACCACCTGCTGGGCGGCGGGTCCGGCGACCGCGCCGAGCAGCGGGGACTGGAGGCCGGAGAGCTTGTCGGCGACCGTGTCGACGAGCCTGCGCAGTTCCTCGGCGGCCGATCCCTGGGGCACGCCGTGCTCCGCGCGCCGACGGGCCTTCTCCGCCGCCAGGTCCTCGGCACAGGCGGTGGACCAGGCGTCGGCGTCGGTCGCGCGAGGTACCTCGTCGACGGTCTGGTGCTCACCGGTGTCCGACGGGGGAAGCTCTTCGCTCATGACGGGCTCCTGACTACGTTTCGTCCCTACGACGTTACCCGAACGGCGGAACGTCCTTCAGCGGGTCCGCGGCCAGAGCGCGGGATCCGGCGCGAACCGCACGCGCAGTTCGCCGTCGCGCAGGGCGGCGCCCTCCACGGTGCAGCGGCGCAGGGCGGAGGGCAGTGGGACGATCCGGCGGAACGGCCCGGCGGTGACGACGAGTTCGTCGCCGCGGCGGACGAGGTCCAGCTCGTCGCGCAGAGCGCCGGGCAGCGGGAGGTGCCACACCAGGACGCCGTCCTCCGCGATCCGGTCCTCGACGGGCCACTCGACCGGGGAGGCAGCCGGATTGACGCCCGGCACGGCGAGCGCGGCCAGGTCGTCGGCGCCGCGGGGGTCACGGCCCAGGTGTGCGACGGTCCGCGCGTCGGCCCACTCCCCGAGGGTCTTCTGCTGCTGGGTGTGGAGCCCGGCCGGCCAGCCGCCGCCGGTCTCCTCGGGCAGGACGCGGTTGGCGAGGAGCGACTCGACGGACAGGCCGCGCAGGGCCAGACCGAGGCGGGCGTCCCGGACGGCGTCGGCACCGGCCGGCCCCGGCTCGGCGACCAGCCGTACGGCGGTCCGGCGGTCGGCGAGGACGGCCTCGACGGCGGCCAGTTCCATGTCCCAGCGGGCGGTCGTCTCGTACAGCCACTCGGCGGGCATGGGGACGCCGGCCAGGCGGCCGAGTACGGGGCGCAGGGCGCGGGCGGCCTGCCGCTCCGGGGGCAGCAGCCGGCGCAGGTAGCGCCGCAGTTCCTCCGGGAGCGCGAGCAGGGCGAGGGCCTGCGGGGCGGCCGGCAGGTCGACGACGAGGAGGTCGTGGGTCTCGGCGAGGGCGGCGTCCCGCAGGGCGCGCAGCAGGGTCAGTTCCTCCGCGCCGGGCAGCGGGGTGACCTCCTCCGGGTCGAGCCGGGAGGCGCCGAGCAGGTCCAGGACGGTGGAGGCACGGTCCTGGAAGGCGGTGAGGTCGTCCCGGAAGCCGGCGGTGGCGTCGGGGCGCCAGGCGGTGAGGGCCGGGCCCGCCTTCACCGGCACCGCCCCCGTCGCCACGCCGAGCGCCGCGCCCAGGGTGTCGGTGCGGTCGGCACTGAGCACGAGGGTCTTCACGCCCTCGCGGGCCGCCCCCAGTGCGGTGGCCGCGGCGACGGTCGTACGGCCGCTGCCGCCGGGGCCGGTGATCAGGAGGGTGCGCATGAGGGTGAACGGTAACGGAAGTCGGGGTTGTGCCCGGTTGACCGGTGGGCGTCGGCCGCGGCTGAGCCGGGGGTGGGGCTACTTCCCCGACTCGACGCGCTTCTTCAGGCCCGCCAGTGCTCGGTCGATGATGACCTTCTCCGCCTTGCGCTTGATCATGCCCAGCATGGGGATCTTGACGTCCACCGTCAGCTGGTAGGTGACCTCGGTCGCGCCCGCCCCGGCCGGCTTCAGGAGGTACGAGCCGTCCAGTGAACGCAGCATCTGGGACTTGACCAGCGTCCAGGAGACCTCGTTCTCACCGGTCCAGGTGTATGCCAGAGTCTGGTCGTCCTTGATCGCGCCCGCGTCCATGACCAGCCGCACCTGCTCGGCCCGCCCGGTCGCGTCGGCCGCGAGGACCTCCGCCTCCTTGACCTCGCCGGTCCAGTCCGGGTAGCGGGCGAAGTCGGCGATGACCGCCATGACGTCGGCCGGTGCCGCCTCGATCGTGATGCTCGAGCTGGTGTATTCCGCCATCGCGGTGGCTCCTCCAGATGCGGGCCGGTAGGGAGAGATCCCCCGTGCGCGAGCGTGCGCACGTGTGTGCAGCGTGAAGGCTACCGCGCGCCCGACCAGCCGCCTTCACTCCCGGTGTTCACCACTCCAGCGCCCACGGCTTTCCGGTGCCCGCGAAGTGCCCGACGTTGACGCATTCGGTGGCCCCGATCCGCATCCGGCGTACCAGCGGCTGGTGGACATGTCCGAAGAGGGAGTAGCGGGGGCGGGTGCGGCGGATGGCGTCCAGCAGGGCCCGGCTGCCGCGTTCGAAGCGGCGCGCGACGGTGTCGTAGACCAGTTCCGGCACCTCGGGCGGGATGTGCGTGCACAGGACGTCAACCTCACCGACGGCCTCGATCTTCGCGGCGTACTCCTCGTCGCTGATCTCGTAGGGGGTGCGCATCGGGGTGCGCAGGCCGCCGCCCACGAAGCCGAAGACCCACCCGCCGATCTCGACCCGTTCCCCGTCGAGCACGGTGGTGCCCGGTCCGGCGAACTCCGGCCACAGGGTCGGCATATCGACATTGCCGTAGGTGGCGTACGTCGGTGTGGGGAACGCGGCGAACATCTCGGCGTACTGCTTGCGCACCGCCCGCTCGATCACCGCGGACCGGTCCTCACCGACGCCGCCCCACAGCCGGGCGCCCAGCTCACGGGCCTCGGCGAAGCGGCGGGCCGTGCGCAGTTCGACGATGTGGTGCGCGTTCTCCACGCCGAACAGGTCCGGGAAGATGCCGCGGGAGTGGTCGGCGTAGTCGAGGAAGAGGACGAGGTCGCCCAGGCAGATCAGCGCGTCCGCGCCCTCGCCGGCCAGGGCCAGATCGCGCGCGTTGCCGTGCACGTCACTGACCACGTGGATACGTGTTCTGGGGTTTCCGGACGGTGTGGAGGCCATGGCGATCAAGGGTAGGCGTGTGCGGCATAGGTGAACAGTGGCGGCGAAGATAGCGGTTACTGGCCAGTCAGTTAATGGGTGGACTACCGTACGGACTGCAACACCCATCTGTGTGACGCAGCGAACATCTCGCCGGGAACCCCTGTCGAAGAAGCCATACCGGCGGGTAACGTCCGGGCAGTCCAGTCGTGCTCAGCATTTCAACAACCGGATGCGCGAGCACTTGCCCGAGCCTTGGACCGCACCGTCGCATCACACAACGTCGTGGCGCCGGCGCCCTATGAGGAGCAGCAGTCTTGCGCGAGTTCAGCCTTCCGGCTTTGTACGAGGTCCCCGCGGACGGCAATCTGACCGACATCGTCCGGAGAAACGCCGCGCAGCATCCCGACGTCGCCGTCATCGCCCGCAAGGTCGACGGCGTCTGGCAGGACGTGACGGCCACGGCCTTCCTGGCCGAGGTGCACGCGGCCGCCAAGGGCCTCATCGCCTCGGGCGTCCAGCCGGGCGACCGGGTCGGCCTGATGTCACGCACCCGCTACGAGTGGACGCTGCTCGACTTCGCGATCTGGTGCGCGGGCGCGGTCACCGTGCCGGTCTACGAGACCAGCTCGGCCGAGCAGGTGCAGTGGATCCTCTCCGACTCGGGCGCGACCGCCTGCGTCGTCGAGCTGGACGGCCACACCGCCGCCGTCGAGTCGGTGCGCGACACCCTGCCGGCGCTCAAGCACGTGTGGCAGATCGAGGGTGGCGGCGTCGAGGAGCTGCGGCGGCTCGGCACGGACGTCTCCGACGCGACCGTGGAGGAGCGCGGCTCGCTCGCCAAGGCCGACGACCCGGCCACCATCGTCTACACCTCCGGTACGACCGGCCGGCCCAAGGGCTGTGTGCTCACCCACCGCAGCTTCTTCGCCGAGTGCGGCAACGTGGTGGAGCGGCTGCGACCGCTGTTCCGCACGGGCGAGTGCAGCGTGCTGCTGTTCCTGCCCCTCGCGCACGTCTTCGGCCGCCTGGTGCAGATCGCCCCGATGATGGCGCCGATCAAGCTGGGCATGGTCCCGGACATCAAGAACCTCACCGACGAACTGGCGTCCTTCCGGCCGACGCTGATCCTCGGCGTGCCGCGTGTGTTCGAGAAGGTCTACAACGCGGCGCGGGCCAAGGCGCAGGCGGACGGCAAGGGCGCGATCTTCGACAAGGCGGCGGACGCGGCGATCGCGTACAGCAAGGCGCTGGACTCCCCGTCGGGCCCGTCGATCGGCGTGAGGATCAAGCACAAGGTCTTCGACAAGCTGGTCTACAGCAAGCTGCGCGCGGTGCTCGGCGGCAAGGGCGAGTTCGCCATCTCCGGCGGCGCCCCGCTGGGCGAGCGCCTCGGTCACTTCTTCCGCGGCATCGGCTTCACGGTCCTGGAGGGCTACGGCCTGACGGAGTCCTGTGCGGCGACCGCGTTCAACCCGTGGGACCGGCAGAAGATCGGCACGGTCGGCCAGCCGCTGCCGGGTTCGGTCGTGCGCATCGCGGACGACGGTGAGGTGCTGCTGCACGGCGAGCACCTGTTCAAGGAGTACTGGAACAACCCCCGCGCGACCGCGGAGGCGCTGGCCGACGGCTGGTTCCACACCGGTGACATCGGCACCCTCGACGAGGACGGCTACCTCCGGATCACCGGCCGCAAGAAGGAGATCATCGTCACCGCGGGCGGCAAGAACGTCGCCCCGGCCGTGATCGAGGACCGCATCCGGGCGCACGCGCTGGTCGCGGAGTGCATGGTGGTGGGCGACGGGCGGCCGTTCGTGGGCGCGCTGGTCACCATCGACGAGGAGTTCCTGGGCCGTTGGGCCACCGACCACGGCAAGCCGGCGGGCTCCACCGCGGCGTCGCTGCGCGAGGACGCCGACCTGCTGTCCGAGATCCAGTCGGCGATCGACGACGGCAACGCCGCGGTCTCGAAGGCGGAATCGGTGCGGAAGTTCCGCATTCTCTCCTCCCAGTTCACGGAGGACTCGGGCCACCTCACCCCGTCGCTGAAGCTCAAGCGCAACGTCGTGGCGAGGGACTACTCGGCCGAGATCGAAGCGATCTACGCGAAGTAGCTGTCCCTGGAGTTCTCCTGGCGGAGCGTCATGGCGCGGTGTCCTCGGCGAGGACCCGCGCCATCGTGCGTTCGGCGAGCGCGGTGATGGTGACGAACGGGTTCACCCCGATCGACCCCGGCACGAGCGAGCCGTCGGTCACGTACAGCCGCGAATAGCCCTTCACCCGGCCGTAGTCGTCGGTCGCCCTGCCGAGCACGCAGCCGCCCAGCGGGTGGTAGGTGAAGTCGTCGGCGAAGACCTTGTTGGAGCCGCCGAACAGGTCGTAGCGGTAGATCGTCGCGTTCGCCGCGTTGATCCGGTCGAACAGCTTCTTCGCCATGCCGACGGACACGGCGCTCTGCGCGGCGCTCCAGCCGAGCTTCACCGTCCCCGACGCCGGGTCGTACGTGAACGCCGCCCGCTGCGGGTTCTTGGTGATCGCCAGATAGAGGCTGACCCAGTGCTCCAGGCCCGTCGGCAGCGGGGCGATCTCCGCGAAGACGGGGTTGGCGGTGTTCGCCCAGTCGTCGATGCCCATGACCGGCATGGTCGACTGGTTCGCGCCGACGGTGTCCCGCAGGTGGTTCGCCCGCCCGAGCATCACGTTGCCGTTGGTTCCCCAGCCGGCCCCCACGCTGGCGTTCAGCGCGGGCAGCGTGCCCGTCTCCCGGGCGCGGACGAGGAGTTCGCTGGTGCCGAGGCTGCCGGCGCCGAGGAACAGGTACGTGCAGCCGTACTGCTTGGTCTCGACGACGTTCCCGGTGACGTCGATGCGGTCGGCGGTCAGGACGTACGTGCCGTCGGCGGCCCGGCTGATCGCGCGGACCTTCTCCAGGGTGTGGATGGTGACGTTGCCGGTGCCGAGCGCGGCGGCGAGGTACGTCTTGTCGAGGCTGCGCTTGCCCTGGTTGTTGCCGTAGATGACCTCGCCGGCCAGCGCCGACTTCGCCGCCGTGCCGGCCGCCTCGCGCTGCATGTACCCGAAGTCGTAGACGTTGGGCACGAAGGTGGTCTTCAGGCCGGCGTTCTGCGCGTGCTTGCGGGAGACGCGGCTGAATCTGTACCAGTCCGTCGCCTCGAACCAGGCGGGGTCCACGCTGTTGACGCCGAGCATCGAACGGGCCCGCGGGAAGTACGTGCCGTACATCTCGGCGGCATCGACGGTCGGGAACTGCTCGGCGAAGTACGACCGGAGCGGGGTGACCGCCATCCCGCCGTTGACCAGGGAGCCGCCGCCGACCCCGCGGCCCACGAAGACGGACATGTCGGCGAAGTGCACGCGGTCCAGGACGCCGGGGTAGCGGCTGATGTCCCTGTTGACGACGTCCAGCCAGAGGAAGCTGGCCAGCGGGGCCTCGGTGCGGGTGCGGAACCACATGGACCGCTGGTCGGGGGCGCTGGTGGAGCAGAACACCTTGCCGTCGGAGCCGGGGCTGTTCCAGAGGCGGCCCATCTCCAGGACGAGGGTGCGGATGCCTGCCTGGCCGAGGCGGAGGGCGGCCACGGCGGCGCCGTAGCCGGAGCCGACGACGATCGCCGGCGCGTTGTCGACCGCGTCGGGCTCCTCGTCCGGCTCTGCGGCTTGGGCGGAGGTGAGGGTGATACGGGTGAAACCCAGGGCGGCTGCCGTTTGCAGGGCTGCCGTGCCCAGGATTTGACGTCTCGTCAAGTGACGATGTATCAGGTTTGGTGTCATGTGGGCAGCATGGGCGGATTATTCGGTTCCGCCTAGTGGCCGCGGCGGCATTGGGGCGCCGTCCGGGGCGTCGGCACTACAGCAGCGTCTTCAGGCTCTCCGCCAGCAGGTCCCAGCGCCACCGCTCCTCCACCCACCGGCGGCCTCGTTCGCCCATGCGGCGGCGGAGCTCGGGGTCGGCGAGGAGGGCGGTGACGCGGTCGGCCGTGTCTTCGGGGGAGGTGCCTCGCACCACCCAGCCGGTCTCGCCGTCGAGCACCGCGTCGGGGGCGCCGCCGGAGTCGCCGGCGACGACGGGGAGGCCGGTCGCGGAGGCCTCCAGGTAGACGATGCCGAGGCCCTCGACATCGAGTCCGCCCCGGCGGGTGCGGCACGGCATGGCGAAGACGTCCCCGGCGCCGTAGTGGGCGGGCAGCTCCGACCAGGGGACGGAGCCGGTGAAGCGTACGGAGGCGGCGACACCGGTCTCGTGGGCCAGACGGCGCAGGTGCTTCTCGTAGGGTCCGCCGCCGACGACGAGCAGCACGGTCTCCGGCTCGGCGGCGAGGATGCGGGGCATGGCCCGGATCAGCGTGTCCTGACCCTTGCGCGGGACGAGCCGCGAGACGCACACCACCACCGGGCGGTCGGTGAGCCCGAGACGGGCGCGGACCTCGTCGCCGCCGGAGCCGGGGTGGAAGGTCTTCTCGTCGACGCCCGGCGGCAGTTGCACCATGCGGGCCGCGGCCTCGGGGCTCAGCGCCGTGGCGATCCGCGAGCGCGTGTACTCGCCGAGGTAGGTGATCGTGTCGGTGGCCTCGCCGATCCGCCCCAGCAGCTGCCGGGCGGCGGGCAGCTGCGCCCAGCCGGCCTCGTGGCCGTGCGTGGTGGCCACCAGCCGGCGGGCGCCGGCCTTCCTGAGCGCGGGCGCCATCAGCCCGAGCGGCGCGGCCGCCCCGAACCACACGGACGTGCACCCGTGCTCGCGCAGCAGCCCGACGGCCCGCCGGGTCGCGCCTGGCGTCGGCAGCAGCATCGTCGTGGGGTCCCGTACGACGGTGAAGGGCTGCTCGGCGTCGAAGGCGGCCGTCGCCTCGGTCCCCTCCCGGCCGCGCTTCCAGGTGGACGCGTAGACGACGACGCACTCGGGGTCGAGGCGCAGCGCCATGTTGTGCAGGAACGCCTGGATGCCGCCGGGACGGGGCGGGAAGTCGTTCGTCACGATCAAGGTCTTGTGCATCGCCGCCGACCCTATCCAAACCCTCCTCACAGCCGCGCCCGGCCGTGCCGCACGGGTCACGCACAGCCGGGCGGGAGATCATATGACCCACATACCCTTACCAAGGCGGACGAACAGGGACACAGGTGGAGTTCATGGACGACAGGCGCTCCCCGACCAGCCTGACGGGCCTGCTGGGCACCTGGGGCGTGACCCGGCTCGCGCTGCTGCTGTGCGTGTTCAAGGTGTACGTCTTCCCGGGCCCGGACGTCACCACGGACGTGTCGGTGATCTACCAGGGCTGGTACGACGTGCTGAGCACCGGCACCTTCCCGGTGGACGACGTCACCTGGCAGTACCCGCCCGCCGCCGCCCTCGCGATCCTCTCCCCCGGCCTGCTGCCCTTCCTGGACTACGCGTCGGCCTTCTTCGTCCTGGCCTTCCTCGCCGACCTCGCGGTCCTCGTCCTGCTGCTGCGCGCGGGCCGCTCCCCGCGCGGCGCCTGGGTGTGGGTGGCGGGCGTCCCCCTGCTGGGCCCGACGGTGTACGCCCGCTACGACCTGATGGTGACCGCGGTGGCGGTGGCCGCGCTGCTCTCGGGTGTCCGGCACCCCCGGCTCATGGGCGCGCTGGTGGGTCTGGGGGCGCTGCTGAAGGTGTGGCCCGTGCTGCTGCTGGCCGGTGCCGTGCGGCGGCGGGCCTGGGGCGCGGCGGCCGTCACCGTCGGCGTGCTGTCGGCCCTGTTCGCGGCGGCCGCGCCCGGAGCCTTCGCCTTCCTCTCCTTCCAGCGGGACCGCGGCACCGAGGTGGAGTCGCTGGGCGCCCTGGTCTTCCATGTGGCCCGGCACTTCGGCTGGAGCGGCGAGGTGCTTCTCCACTACGGCTCGGTGGAGTTCCTCGGCCCCCACGTGGGTGTGGTGAGCGACGCGGCCCTCGGTCTGACGGTGGCCGCGTTCGGCTGGCTGCTGCTGTGGCGGCTGCGGGCGACACGGTGGGCCCCGCACACGCTCGCGGACGCCGCCTTCACCGCCGTCCTGCTGTTCACCGTCACCAGCCGTGTGATCAGCCCGCAGTACCTGGTGTGGCTGGTCGGCCTGGCCGCCGTCTGCCGCTGCTTCCGGGACAGCAGAATGGGGCCGCCGACCGCTCTGGTGCTGGCCGCGTCACTGGTGACGGTGCTGGAGTTCCCGGTCTGGTTCGGCCACGTCGTCGCGAGCGATCCCCTCGGGCTCACCCTGCTGATCCTGCGCAACGGCCTGCTCGCGGCGGCCACGGTCACCGCGGCCGTACGGCTGTGGCGCTCGACGGTGCCACGCCCCGAGGCCCCGCCCGCCGAAGCCGGTCAGGCCGCCGCCCGTACCAAGGGCACGCCGGTCTCCTCCTGACGCCACGCCCGCCGCAGCAGCACGCCCACCAGCGCGCACTGCACGGCCATCGAGAGTGCCAGCGCCAGGCACACCCCCGGCAGCCCGAGCCCGGACAGGGCGTACGCGAGCGGCAGCTGGACGGCCGTGCCGAGCACGGTCACCCGCAGCAGCACGGGCGCTCCCCCGCTGCCCTCGAAGACCCCGCCGAGCGCGATGAACCCGGCCGTCAGCAGCAGATACGGGCCCACCGAGCGCAGGAACAGCACGCCCTGCGCCGCCACGGCGGGCCCGGCGCCGAAGGCGGCCATGATCCAGGGCGCCGCGGCGGCCAGCAGCAGGGCCGCCACGAGCCCGACGGCCCCGGAGACGAGCAGCGCCTGCCGTCCGATCGCCCACCGCTCTCCCGGTCGCCCCGCGCCCAGGGTGTGCGCCGTGTGGATGGAGGCGGCCTGCCGCACGGCGTAGAAGGCCATGGTGGCGACGTAGAGGATCTTGTAGGCGATCGCGTACGCGGCCACGGCCGTCACCCCGAGCCGGGCGACGACGGCGACCAGCGCGAGCGCGCCGGCCTGGCGCACCGTGAAGTCGAGGGACATCGGCAGCCCGGTCGTCAGCGTCCGCCGCAGGGCCGCCCAGGTGGACACGCCGGCCGGTACCTCGGCGGCCGACTTCAGCAGCGTGTTGCGGCGCAGCGCGACCAGGCCCAGGCCGAGGGCCACGCACCGGCACAGCACCGTGCAGGCGGCGGCGCCCGGGACGCCGTACAAGTGGATGAGGAGCGGGTCGAGGACGAGGATCAGGGCGTTGGTGAGCAGGGCCAGGCGCATCGGGGTACGGGTGTCGCCGGTGCCCTTGAGGAGGCCGTCGACGAGGTTCTGCGCGAAGAAGACGGCCACGCCCGGCAGGGAGATCGCGAAGTAGGCGACGGCGAGGCCGAGCGCGGGTCCGTCGTCGCCGCCGAGGACCAGCCGCGCCAGGGGTTCGCGCAGCAGGAAGCCGCCCACCGCGGCGACGGGGGTGACCACCGCGCACAGCGCCCAGCCGCCCCGTACGGCCGCGCGCACGGCCGCCGTATCGCATGCGCCGCGGGCGTGCGACACCAGCACGGTCGTGCCGGAGGCGAAGACCAGGGCGATGCCCAGCAGCACGTTCTCGGTGTTGGTGGCCACCGCGACGGCGGCGACGGCGGGCCCACCGAGCCTGGAGACCCAGACGGTGTTGATCAGCCCGGCGGCCACGGAGGCGAGGAGCGAGAAATAGACCGGGCGGGCGAGCGCGACGAGCTGCTCGCGGTGGCTGCGCACGGGGATCTCCGTTCAGTCGGCCCTGCCGGCCCAAGTTCCTCTTGTCGAGCTACCTCGGTTCGAGGTAGCTCGACAAGAGGTAGCATGAGGCCCCGGTGACCGCAAGAAGGAGACCGCGGAAGGAGTCCGCCGATGCTGGAACTGTCGGTCCTCGGCTTCCTCGCCGAGCAGCCGCTGCACGGGTACGAGCTGAAGGAGCGCATCAAGGCGCTCAGCGGCCACGTCCGCCCGGTCAGCGACGGAGCCCTCTACCCGGCGATCACCCGGCTGGTGACGGCCGGGAAGCTCGACCAGCACACCGAGGAGGGCGCGAGCGCGGCCCCGCGCCGGGTGCTGTCACTGACGGAGGCCGGCCACGCGGACCTGCTGGAGCGGCTGCGGCACCCCCGGCAGACCGAGATCACCGACCAGGTCCGCTTCAACACCGTCCTGTCGTTCCTGCGTCACCTGCCCGACCCGCGCGAGCAGGCGGCCGTGCTGCGCCGTCGGCTGGACTTCCTCCTGACGCCGTCGAGCTTCTTCTACCGGGAGGGCGAACCCGTACGGGCGGAGGAGGCCGGGGACCTGTTCCGGCAGGGCGTGCTGCGGGTCGCGCGGGCCACGGGCGAGGCCGAACGGGCCTGGCTCGAAGAGGCGATCGCGGCGCTGGAAGAGTGAGGGGCCGGGGCGCTGCTCAGCCCAGTTCCTCCTGGAGGTACTGGTGCCACTCGGCGGTGAAGTCCTCCAGGGTCGTCCCCAGGACGCTCTCCATCGCCCCCTCGACCGCCCCCGGCCGCTTCCCGTGCTCCCCCACGGCCCGGTAGAACGCATCGAGCTTCTCCTCCCCCCACCGCTCGGCGATCATCCGGCAGGCCGTCCAGCCGCCCTCGTACGCCCGCGCCAGCCGTGCCGCGTCCCCGGCGAAGCCGAAGTCCCCGTCGGACGGCAGCTCCCCCGGCATCCGGCCCTCGCGGACGGTCTTCTGCAGTTCGGGCGCGGCCTCGTCCGGGGCGCGGCCGGTGCCGCGGTAGCCGACCCAGTCGGCATACCCCTCCGACAGCCACAGCGGGGTCGCCGCGTTGGTGTCGGACCGGGTGGCGACATGCGTGGTCTCGTGGGTGAGCACGACCTGTTGGCCGACCGGGCCGAGTACGGCGTAGGCCTCCGGGTTGACGATGACCCGGTCCGCGGGCGCGTCGGGCCCGCCGCCCGTCTCCCCCGTGGTGACCGCGGCGATCCCCCGGTAGGACGAGGCGGGCGAGCCGAGCAGCGCCGCCATGCCGTCCAGCGACTTCGGTACGAGGACGACGACCTGCCGGGCCCAGTCGGTGCCCCACGCCTGCGAGACCGCGGGGACGGCCCGGTCGGCCAGCCCGGCGAAGGTCCGCAGGAGCGCGCCGGACTGGCCGACGCCGAGGACGAGACTGTGTGTGCCCCGCACGACGGTGACCGTGCCCTGGTCCCAGAGCTGCTGTCCGGCCTTCCGCGCGGGCTTCTCGGAGGCCACGGCCCACCGCCCGGCCCCGTCCCGGGTCAGCCGCAGGGTGCGCGCGACGGTCACCGGGGCCCTGTCGTGGCCCTGGATGCGGTAGCTCAGCTCCGCGTCGGCCGCGACGGCGGCGGAGGACCCGTCGGACCGTACGGCGGTGACCCGGTAGGACCAGGCGGCCAGCGGCACGGCCCGCAGCCGGGTGTACGCGGCGGGATCCCCGGTGGCGGCGTAGGCGGTCGCGTCGTGGGCCAGGACGGCGGCGGCCCGCCGGTCCAGCACCCGCTGCACCTCGGCCCTGGCGGTGTCCGTGGCGGGCCGCCCGCCGCAGCCCACGAGCAGCACGAGCAGCAGCACCGCGAGCCCCACGGCTCCGGATCCGCGCGCCCGCCTGCGACCAGCCATTCCCCCGATCGTACGGTGAGCCGCCCCGGAGGGAACCCGGCCGGCGCCCGTCGCACGCCCCGGTCAGGGCCTCGTCACCGAGGACACCGGCATCATCCCGACCGGGTCGTACCGCACGGGTGCGCCCGGGTACGGGGCGTGGATGACCTGGCCGTTGCCCGCGTACATGCCGACATGGCTGGCGTCGGAGCGGTAGGTGACGATGTCGCCGGGCTGCGCCTGGGAGAGCGGGACCCGCCGCCCGGCGTGCGCCTGGGCCTGCGAGGTCCGCGGCAGGCCGACCCCGGCCTGCGCGTACGACCACTGCATCAGGCCCGAACAGTCGAAGCCCGTGGGGCCGTTGGCGCCCCACACGTACGGCCTGCCGAGCGCGGAGCGGGCGGCGGCCAGGGCGGCGGCCGCACGGCCCGAGGCGGCGACGGCACCCTCGGGGCCGGGCAGGTCGGAGCGGCCGGACCGGGAGGCCCGGTCGTAGGCGGCGCGCTCGGCGGACGGCAGGGAGTTCAGCAGTTGCCGGGCCTTGGCGAGCTTCTGCTCGACGGTCCGCTTGTGCTTCTCGACGGCCTCGCGGCTCTTCTCCAGCTCGCCGAGCTTGCGGGTGGCCTCGGCACGTTCCTGGGCGAGTTCGCGCAGGGCGTCCTGGAGGTCCTTCAGTTCACCGGCCTGATGGGTGGTGATGCGGTCGAGGACGGAGGCCTTGTCGAGGTAGTCGGCCGGGTCGCCGGAGAACAACAGCGCCAGCGACGGATCGAGGCCGCCGGAGCGGTACTGGGCGCCGGCCAGCGAGCCGAGCTGTTCGCGCAGGTCGTTGATGCGCTCCTGCTTGCGGGCGATCCGGTCCTGGGAGTCGCCGACCTGCCGGCGCAGGGTGCCGGCCCGCTCCCCGGCCTCGTTGAAGGCCTCGGTGGCCTTCTCGGCGGCCTCGTAGAGCCGGTCCACCTCGGTCCGGGTGTCCTCGTGCGGGGCGGCCGTGGCCGGTAGGGCGGTGGAGACGGCGCCGAGGGCGGCTGCCGTGGCGGACAGGACGCACAGGGCGCCCCGGTCGAACCCGGACGGTGCAAGGCGGCGATGGGACCCCACGGGAAGCCGCGCTCCTTCCACTGGCGGACAGAGACCGTCCCCCCGGCACAAGTGGCGGGGGGAAACGCGGCAGACAGTAGCCCCGTGACAGGGGGCCCACCAACGACCTCTGCGGCCACACAACGTGACACCCCGCCTCTGACGCAGGTCATGGGCGGGGTGTGGGGTCAGCTCACGTCGTGGTGATTCGCCCGTTCGGGCGTCACGGTGTCGCGATCGCGCGGATGCTCAGATCCGGACGCCGAACTGGAACGGCATGTTGTTGATCGACTCGTAGCGCACGACCGTGCCGCTGCGCGGGGCGTGCAGCACCTGGCCGTTGCCCGCGTAGAAACCGACGTGGTGCAGGTCGCCGTAGAAGATCACCAGGTCGCCGACCTTGAGGTCGGACTGGGAGTAGATCCTCGTGCCGGCATTGGCCTGGTCCTGCGAGATGCGCGGGATGCTGACGCCGGCCTGGGCGAACGCCCAGGAGGTCAGGCCGGAGCAGTCGAAGGAGGACGGGCCGCTGGCGCCGTAGACGTAGGGCGAGCCGATCTTGCTCTGGGCGGCCTGGAAGGCAGCCATCGCGCGGCCGGAGGCGGGGCCCGTGTTGCCGAGGTCGACGCGCTCACCGGCGTCGCGGCTGGCGCGGGCGTCGGCGGCGGCCAGGTCGGCCTTCTCCTTCGCCGTCAGCGTGTTGAGGAGCTTCTGCGCCTCGGCCAGCTTGGCCTGGACTTCCTTCTTCTTGTTGCCCAGTTCGGTGCGGGTGGAGGCGAGGTCCTTGAGCTTGCCGGAGGCCTCCGCGCGATCCTGGGCCAGCTCGCGCTGCTTCTCCTGGATCTTCTTCAGCGACTCGACCTGCTGGGCGCTCAACTGGTCGGCGGTGGACGCCTTGTCCAGGTAGTCGTCCGGGTTCGACGACAGGAACAGCTGGAGGGAGGAGTCGATGCTGCCGGAGCGGTACTGGGCCGCGGCCGCCAGGCCTATGGAGTCGCGCAGCTCGTTCAGCTCGTCCTGGCCGCGGGCGACGTTGTCCTGGATCGTGGAGATCTCCTTCTGGAGCTTCTCCTGCTTCTCCTTGGCCCCGTTGTACTTCTCGGTGGCCTGCTCCGCCTCTTCGTAGAGCTTGTCGACCTTGGACTTGACCTCGTCCTTGCTGGGCTTCTCGCTCGGAGCGGCGTTGGCGGCCTGCGAGCTGAGGGCAACAGCGGCAGCGGCCGCGGTGGTCAGCACAGTCACGCGTGTGCGACTCGGCTGCTTGGGTCGACGGTGGGACGCCACGGAGAGCGAGCTCCTTCTTGTGAGTGATCACTCGTGCGGAGGTTCGAAGGCAGACCCTAGTGACCTTCTTGTGATCACTTCAAATCCTGGCGCAGAAAAAGTCGGTGACGGACCGCATTCTTTACACACAACCCACATGCAGTGACGCGCGATTGACGCTACGTTGCGTGACGTTTGCGCCAATTCGGGCATTGGCCCCTTACGTTGACCTTCAGGTCAGTCGCTTCAGGAGCACCGCAGAAGCGACAGGACGCGCCCCCGCCTTGGCCACCCCGTCGGCCACCTCACGGTCGGTCGAGGCGACGATGACCGGCCGGCCGGGCGGCTCGGCCCGCACCAGCTGGCGGATCAGCTCGTCGGCGGTGATCCCCGGCTTGGAGAACAGCACCCGCACCCCGCGCGGCGGCGCCAGCAGCACCGGCGCCACCAGCTCGGCCCCGTCGAAGACACAGGTGACCTCGGCGCCGGTCTGCGCGGCGAGCGCCGAGAGCTGCCCGAGCAGCCGCAGCCGCTGCTTCTCCAACGGCATCTGCGGATAACCGGTCTTGGTGACGTTGTAGCCGTCGACGACGAGATGCGCCTGCGGCAGGGCGAGCAACTGGTCCAGGATCGCGGGGTCGTTCTCCGACAGCGCCCGGGCCGCGATGTCCTTCGGGGTCATCCGGCCGGGCTCCACCGCGTCGACGGTCTCCGCCGGACGGACCGACACCGGCGGCAACGCCAGTTCCCTGCGCAGCCCTTGGGCCGATTCCAGCAAGGTGTCCAGCAACAGCCGTACCCGCATGTCCTCGACGCTGCGGTTCTCGCGGGCCGCCCGCCGGGTGGCCTCCAGCGCGGCCTCCGCCTCGCCGAGCCGGGTCTTCAGCCGCCGCGACTCGCTCTCGGCCGCGGACACCTGCGCCTGCCCCTCGCTCCGCACGGTGTCCAACTCGCCGCGGAGCTTGCGCAGGGCGGCCTCACCGCGCTTGACGTCACTGAGGGCCGACCGCAGCTTGCGGTGCAGCGACTCGGCCTCCCGTTTCGCCGTGTCCAGTTCGGTGCGCAGCCGCTCGGTCTCGGTCCGGGTCAGCTCACGGGCCTCGGCGAGCTGCTCGCGCAGCCGCTCCAGCTCCGCCCGGCTCTCCTCGTCGGCCCGCTCGGCGTCCGCCCGCTGGGCCTCCTCGCCGGCCGCGGTGACCAGCTTGACCCAGCCGGTGGGGCGCAGCACGTAGGCCGCGGCCGCCACGTCGAGCGGGTCCGCGGCCGGGGGCGGCGAGCCGGAGTCGAGGACACCGGCCAGTTCCGGCTGGGCCTCTCTGAACTTCTCCCCGATGCGCTGCCGGAACAGCGGATCGGTCTCCAGCGCGGCCGCCATCGCGTTGCCCGCGAACTTGGCCCTGCGGTTGGGCGCGAACCGGGCGTACTGCCGCAACTGGGCGGGCAGTTCGGCGACGGTCAGGCCGCCGAAGCCGTCCGAGACGATCTGCACGACCCGGCGGCGGACGCCGTCGGGCAGCGGACGGTCGAGCACCTCGGCGGCGCCGTCACCCGGCCCCCCGCCCGTGGTCTCCACCATCCGTCACACCCCAATTCCGTGCGGGGGCCGTCCCCCGTCCTCAGGAGCCGGCGCCCGGCCTGTCCACCAGTTCCACCTGATCCACGGCGTTGCACCAACGGCACCGCACCGACTCGATGGTCTCACTGACCACCTCGCGCTCCTCCACGTTCGCCTCACCGGCGAGATCGAGGTGGACGTACTCGACGACCTTCGACGAGCGCGTCACGTCGAACCGCGTGAGGTTGCCGCAGAGAGTGCAGCGCCACCGCGTCGTGGCGGTCGGCAGGGGAACCGTCATCGTGACCGTCCGCTTCCTTCTAGTGTCCGTCGTCCGGGACCGGGGCGCGCACAAGGCTCCCCGGAGCATGTGGCTCGTAACCCTACGGCCTGGCGGGTACTCGCCGCCCGTCCGTCCACGGCGGCGAGGCGGTCCGGCTGAGTACGTCCCGTTACGTCATGCTCTATGTCCATGATCAGCGACTGGAGCGGGCACCTGGGCCGGGCCGTCCGCCACCCCGTGGCGCCCGTGACGTACCTCCTGATGGCCCTGTGCTGCCTGGTCTTCGTGATCGGCCCGGCCTCGGGCTTCAACCCGGTGTACGGCACCGGCGAGGAGCAGGTGCTCGCGCAGCGCGCCTACTTCCGCCGGTGGGGCGTGATCCCCGCAGACCTGTTCGAAGGCGGGCCGAGGGCCGCCCTCACCCCCCTCACGGCCCTGTTCATCCACGGCAGCTGGGTGCATCTGCTGGGCAACATGCTCTTCCTCTACGTCTTCGGGGCGATGACCGAGCACCGGATGGGCCGCGTCGCGTTCACCCTCTTCTACCTCGGCAGCGGCTGCCTGGCGCTGCTGGGCTACGCCGCCGCCAACGCCGACTCCGAGCAGTCCCTGGTCGGCGCCTCCGGGGCGATCTCGGCGGTCCTCGGCGCGTTCCTGTACCTGTTTCCCCGGGCCCGCGTCACCAGTCTTCTGCCGTTCCTCTTCTTCCTGCCGCTGCGCTTCCCGGCCTGGGTCGTGCTGCCCTTCTGGGCGGCGCTGCAGTGGCTGGCGGCGGGGCGGGCCGGGCAGGGGCCGGGCGTGGCGTACCTGGCGCACCTCGTGGGCTTCGGGCTGGGCTTCGTCTACGCGTGGGCCCGGTTCACCCGGCCCACTAGAGTGAGCAGCAGCCCAGCTCCGGCCCCCGAGGGAGAGAACCAGCCGTGATCACCGCGATCGTCCTCATCAAGACCAGCGTGGACCGGATCCCCGAGATCGCGGAGTCGATCGCTTCGCTGGAATCCGTGAGCGAGGTGTTCTCCGTGACCGGCACCTACGACCTGATCGCCATGGTGCGGGTGCGGCAGCACGAGGACCTCGCCGAGATGATTCCGGGGCGGATCAGCAAGATCCCCGGCGTGGAGGCGACGGACACGCACGTGGCGTTCCGTACGTACTCGCAGCACGACCTGGAGGCGGCGTTCGCGATCGGCCTGGACTCCTGACCGTCTGAACACCGCCTCCGGCGGACGGGATCCCCTACACCGCCGGGACGCAGCGGCCGTCCTCGGTCCTGTACGTCCACTTCGCGCCCACGGTCACCAGTTCCCGTACGGCCGCGACGAAGCGGTCGACGTGCTCGTCGGGGGTGCCCGCGCCGAAGCTCACGCGGATCGCGTTGAGGGACTTCTCACCGGGGGCCGCCTCGGGGGCGCCGCACTCGCCCTGGCTCTGGGGGTCGCTGCCCAGGAGGGTGCGGACCAGGGGGTGGGCGCAGAAGAGGCCGTCGCGGACGCCGATGCCGTACTCGGCGGAGAGCGCGGCGGCGAAGTGGGAGCTGTTCCAGCCGTCCACGACGAAGGAGATCACGCCGACCCGCGGGGCGTCGTCGCCGAAGAGGGACAGGATCCGCACCTCGGGGACCTCCGCGAGGCCGGTGCGGACCTTCTCGACGAGGTACTGCTCGCGGGCCACCAGCGCGTCGAAGCCCGCCTCGGTGAGCGCCTTGCAGGCGGAGGCGATGGAGTAGGCGCCGATGACGTTCGGGGAGCCCGCCTCGTGCCGGGCGGCGCTCTCGTGCCACTCCACGTCCACTCCCCCGTCCTGACGCCGGGTGACCTTGCGGCTGGCGCCGCCGCCCGCGAGGTACGGCTCGGCCGCCCGCAGCCAGTCGGCGCGGCCGGCCAGGACGCCGGAGCCGAAGGGGGCGTACAGCTTGTGGCCGGAGAAGGCGACCCAGTCGACGTCGAGGTCACGGACGGACACCGGGTGGTGCGGGGCGAGCTGCGCGGCGTCCAGGACGATCCGGGCGCCGTGGGCGTGCGCCGCGGCTGCCAGTTCGCGTACGGGCCACAGCTCGCCGGTGACGTTGGAGGCGCCGGTGACGCAGACCAGGGCCGGGCCGTGGCCCTCTTGACCGGATGCGGTGCGGCCGGCGAGCGCGCTCTCCAGGGTGGCGACGGCCTGCCGCGGGGTGCGCGGGGCGTCGAGGTAGGTGACCCGGGCGTCCTTCCACGGCAGCAGCGAGGCGTGGTGCTCGGTCTCGAAGACGAAGACCTGGCAGTCGGCGGGGAGGGCGGCGGCGAGGAGGTTCAGCGAGTCGGTGGTGGAGCGGGTGAAGACCAGCTGGTCGTCGGGCCGGCAGTCGAGGAACTCGGCAACCGTCCGGCGGGCGTTCTCGAAGAGGTCGGTGGAGAGCTGGGAGAGGTACCCGGCGCCGCGGTGGACGCTGCCGTAGTAGGGGGCGTAGGCCGCCACGTCGTCCCAGACGCGCTGGAGGGCGGGGGCGCTGGCCGCGTAGTCGAGGGCCGCGTAGCTGACTTCGCCGCCGGTGACGAGCGGGACGGTGACATCACGTCCCAGAACGGGCAGCGGGGCACAAATGGTCTGGGCGGCGGCAGCGGTGGAGACGGACATGACTGAACTCCCGTGAAAGGAAAGGGCCGGGGTTGGGGGGAACCCCCAAAGGGCACGGCACCACGCGAGCGGTTACGGCTCGAGCGCGGGAAAGTGACAGAGGGACGCTGAAGCGGGGCTCTGCGGCCCTATCGCATTCGCTTGCTCACGGAAGGCTCCTCGACGACCAGGACCCCTGGCCGCGCTCACTCGGAGAGAGTGCGAGGGGTCCGCGCTTGCCGCAGACCTTGCTGTCCACGGCCTGGTCCTCACCCGGGGCACCCCGCCACGGACGGAGGGTTGCCGGACAGTCGGCCGGGGCCTCATGACTGTCGCTCATGACCTGGTACAGCATCCTGCCATACGATCATCGACGCGCAAGGCGCGGTCCATTTCCTGAGACAGACGGAATGTGGACCGCGCCCCGCGTCGCACCGTGCCGCGCTCAGGCGTGGGTGGCCGCCGCCCAGCGGTCCAGCGTCCGCTTCGCCGCCCCCGAGTCCAGGGACTCCGCGGCCCTGGCCATGCCGGTCCGCAACTGCTCGGCGAGCGGCGCGCCGGTGGGCTCCAGGGCGACCAGGGCTGCCGCCGAGTTCAGCAGTACGGCGTCACGGACCGGGCCCGTCTCGCCGTCCAGCAGCCTGCGCGCCACCTCGGCGTTGTAGGCGGCGTCGGCGCCCCGCAGGGCCTCGACGGGGACCAGGTCGAGGCCGACGTCCCGCGGGTCGAAGGACTCCTCGGTCACCTTGCCGTCGCGCACCACCCAGACCCGGGAGGTGGAGGTCGTCGTCAGCTCGTCGAGGCCGTCGTCGCCGCGGAACACCAGCGAGGAGTTGCCGCGCTCGGCGAAGACACCCGCGACGATCGGCGCCATGCGCGGGTCCGCCACACCGACGGCCTGGGCGCGTACGCGGGCCGGGTTGGTCAGCGGGCCGAGGACGTTGAAGACCGTGCGGATGCCCAACTGGCCGCGGGCGGCGCCCGCGTGACGCAGCGCCGGATGGAACTTGATCGCGAAACAGAAGGTGATCCCGGCCTCCTCGGCGACCTCGGCCACCCGCTGCGGGGTCAGGTCGAGGCGGACGCCGAGCTTCTCCAGGACGTCCGAGGCGCCGGACGCGGAGGACGCGGCCCGGTTGCCGTGCTTGACGACCTTCACGCCGGTGCCGGCGACGACGATCGAGGACATCGTGGAGATGTTGACCGTCTTCGCGCCGTCGCCGCCCGTGCCGACGATGTCGACCGTCCGACCCGGCACCTCGATCACGTTGGCGTGCTCGTACATCGCGCGGACCAGCCCGTTGATCTCCTCGACGGTCTCGCCCTTGGCGCGCAGCGCCACCACGAACCCGGCGATCTGGGCGTCGGTCGCCTCGCCCCGCATGATCCGGTCCATCGCCCACGCGGTGGCGTCGGCGCTCTGGTCACGGCCGTACAGCAGGGCGTTCAGCACCTCGGGCCAGGAACGGTCCGCCGCGGTGTCGCCTCCGGCGGGGGTCACAGCGCTCATAAGCCGCTCCTGGGTCAGTGTGGTCCCGCTGCACGGGACGCGTCTCGTCTGGTCCACCCTATCCAGCCGCGGACAGGGCGAAGGGCCCCGTCCGTACACCGGACGGGGCCCTTCTCCGTTGCGTGGCGACGCAGCGATCAGTGGTGGCCGTGGCCGCTCGTGATCTCCTTGTACTCCTCGACGGTCGGCTTGGGAATCTGGCTCTCCTCGCCGTAGTACGCCTTGCTCAGCTTGACGCGGACCTTCTCGCCGCGCTTCACCTTGCGCTCGACGCCGTTCTCGTCGACCGTCGGGCCGATCTCGGCCGGCGCGTACTGCTCGTGCGAGGTGAGCGTGTAGAGCGCCTCCTGGCTGAGCGGCTCGTGCACCTCGATGAACTCACCGTGCGGCAGGCGCTTGATGGTGCCGGTCTCACGACCGTGCAGCACCTTGTCCTTGTCGCGGCGCTGGAGGCCGAGGCAGATCCGCTTGGTGACCACGAAGGCGATGACCGGTCCGGCGAAGAAACCGATCCGGACGAACCAGGTGACCGCGTTGATCGACAGATGGAAGTGGGTGGCGATGATGTCGTTGCCACCGCCGATCAGCATGATCATGTAGCCGGTGACCCAGGCGACACCGAAGGCCGTACGGGTCGGGGCGTTGCGCGGACGGTCCAGGATGTGGTGCTCGCGCTTGTCGCCGGTGACCCAGGACTCGATGAACGGGTACATGGCGATCATGCCGAGGAACACACCGAACAGCACCAGCGGGACGAACACGCCCATCACCAGCGTGTGGCCCCAGAAGTTGATCTCCCAGCCCGGCATGGCACGGATCAGACCCTCGGCGAAGCCCATGTACCAGTCGGGCTGGGCGCCGGTGGACACCTGGTCCGGACGGTAGGGGCCCAGCACCCAGATCGGGTTGATGGACGCGATGCCGGCGATGGCCGCGATGGCACCGAAGACCAGGAAGAAGAAACCTCCGGCCTTGGCCATGTAGACCGGCAGCAGCGGCATGCCGACGACGTTCTTGTTGGTGCGTCCGGGACCCGCGAACTGGGTGTGCTTGTGGTAGAAGACCAGGATCAGGTGGCCGACCACGAGCCCGAGCATGATGCCCGGCAGCAGCAGGATGTGGATCGAGTAGAACCGCGCGACGAAGTCGCCGCCCGGGAACTCCCCGCCGAACAGGAACATCGAGATGTACGTGCCCACGATCGGCACGGACAGGATCGCGCCCTGCGTGAAACGGACACCGGTGCCGGAGAGCAGGTCGTCAGGGAGCGAGTAGCCGGTGAAACCGGTGAACATGCCCAGGACGAACAGCAGGAAGCCGAACAGCCAGTTGATCTCGCGCGGCTTGCGGAAGGCGCCCGTGAAGAAGACGCGCATCATGTGCACGAACATGCCGGCGAGGAAGATGACCGCGGCCCAGTGGTGGATCTGCCGGATGAGCAGACCACCGCGCACATCGAAGGAGATGTGCATGGTCGAGTTGAAGGCCTCGGACATCAGCTGACCCTGGAGCGGGACATAGCTGCCGTGGTACTCCACCTCGTTCATCGACGGGTGGAAGAACAGCGTCAGATACACACCCGTGAGGATGATGATGATGAAGCTGTAGAGGCAGATCTCACCGAGCATGAAGGACCAGTGGTCCGGGAAGATCTTGCGCATGTTGGCCTTGGCCAGGGAGTAGATCCCCAGGCGGCCGTCGGCCCAGTCGGCGACCCGCTCGCCCGCGGGTGCCTTGCGGCGGTCGTCCTTGTTACTCATCCGCGCTCCCAGAAGGCAGGACCGACGGGCTCTTCGAAGTCGCCGAGCGCCTCGAGGTAGCCCTCGTCGTTCACGCCGATGCGCAGCTGCGGCAGGGCGTGACCGGCGGGACCGAAGATGACTCGGGCACCGTCGGACAGGTCGAAGGTGGACTGGTGGCAGGGGCACAGCACGTGGTGCGTCTGCTGTTCGTACAGGGAGATCGGGCAACCGACGTGGGTGCAGATCTTCGAGTACGCCACGATGCCCTCGTGCGACCACTCGAGCTCGCGCTTGTCCTTGATGTTGTCCGGCTGGATGCGGACGATCATCAGGGCGGCCTTGGCGATCTCGGTCTGGAAGTCGTGGTCGTGCTCCTCCAGGCCCTCGGGCTTGGCGAAGGTGAGGGAACCGACGGCGACGTCCGAGGGACGCAGCGGCTCGTTGGTGTTCATGTTCACGAGCAGCTTGCCCTTGGCCCACAGCGTGTGCCGCAGCTTGTCCTCGGGCAGCGGACCGAGGTCGCGCAGCAGGACCACACCGGAGAGCGGGAACAGGGCCAGCGCGCCGAACATCGTGTTGCGGATCAGCTTGCGGCGGCCCAGCGCGGACTCCCTGGCGCCGTCCCGGAAGTCGGCCATGACCTTGGCCTTGACCTCGGGCTCCGCCGCGATCGCGTGACGCTCGTCGGCGATCTCCACGTCGGACATCAGGGTGCGGGCCCAGTGGACCGCGCCCGCGCCGATGCAGAACAGGGCCGCGCCCAGGGTCATACCGAGCGCGAAGTTCAGCGCGCTGATGTGGCCGAGCGGGAAGATGAAGACCGACTTGTCGGGCGGGATCGCCACGTAGGCGGCGATGAAGCCGACGGTGGCCAGCATCGACAGCGTGAACAGGAACGCGACCGCACGCTCGGACCGCTTGGCGGCCCGCTCGTCGATGTCCTGGATCCGGTGCTCGTGCGGCGGCAGCCCGGGGTCGGCGAACGGGTGCTTCTCGTCCGCGACGCCTACGGCACCATGGGCATGGTCCTGCTCAGCGGGCAGGTTCTCTTCGGGAATGTCTTGGCTACTCATGACTTCTTGGCCTTTGCGGTCCGGGCGGCGACCCACACAGCGACAGCGATCAGTCCGCCGAGACCGACGATCCAGCCGAACAGGCCCTCGCTGACCGGACCGAGTCCGCCCAGCTCCGTGCCGCCGGGGCTCACGGTGTCGTCGCCGTTGACCGCGTCCAGGTACGCGATGATGTCCTTCTTGTTCTGCTCCGACAGCGTCGTGTCGGGGAAGGAAGGCATGTTCTGCGGGCCGGTCTGCATGGCCTCGTAGATGTGCTTCGGGTCCACGTCCTCGAGCGAAGGCGCGTACTTGCCCCGGGTCAGGGCGCCGCCCTTGCCGGTGAAGTTGTGGCACTGGGCGCAGTTCGTGCGGAACAGGTCACCGCCCTTGGCGATGTCCGCGCCCTCGGGACCGTACTGGGCCTCGGTCGGGACGGACGGGCCGGCGCCGAGCGAGGCGATGTACGCGGCGAGCTGGTCGATCTCGGCCTGCGTGTAGATGTTCTTCTTCTCCGGCACCTGGGCGCCCTGGGAGGTCGCGGCCGGCATACGTCCGGTGGAGACCTGGAAGTCGACGGCCGCGGCGCCGACGCCGACCAGGCTCGGACCGTCGGAACTGCCCTGACCGCCGGTGCCGTGGCAGCTGGCGCAGCCGACGGCGTAGAGCTTCTTGCCCTCGTCGATGGCGAGGGACTGGGCGGTTTCGTCTGCCTGCGCCTTGCTCGCGGGTGCGAACACGGCGTACAGCCCCCCGGTGCATGCCAGCGCGAGGAGTAGGACGACGAGCGCCGCCATCGGATGGCGTCGTCGTGCGGAGAGCTTTTTCACGGATTACCCCGGTGTCAGGATCTTCTGCGTCGATGCTTGCGGGATGGGTGCGGGATCGGGCCCGGCTACTTGATCAGGTAGATCGTGGCGAATAGGCCGATCCAGACGACATCGACGAAGTGCCAGTAGTAGGACACGACGATGGCCGCCGTCGCCTGCTCGTGTGTGAACCTCTTCGCCGCGTAGGTGCGGCCGAGGACGAACAGGAAGGCGATGAGGCCACCCGTCACGTGCAGGCCGTGGAACCCGGTGGTCAGGTAGAAGGCCGAGCCGTAGGGGTCGGAGGAGAGCGAGAGCCCGTCCTTCTTGACCAGCTCGGTGTACTCGTACACCTGACCGCCGATGAAGATCGCACCCATCACGAAGGTGACGATGAACCACATCCTGAGCTTCTTCACGTCACCGCGCTCGGCGGCGAAGACGCCGAGCTGGCAGGTGAGGGAGGAGAGCACCAGGATCGTGGTGTTCGTCGCGGAGAACGGGAGGTTCAGCGCGTGGGCCTTCTCGGACCAGAAGTCCGGACCCGTCACCGATCGCAGGGTGAAGTACATCGCGAAGAGGGCCGCGAAGAACATCAGCTCGGAACTCAGCCAGATGATGGTTCCGACGCTGGTGAGGTTCGGCCGGTTGACCGACGGGTGCGCGTGCCCGGTATCTACTGTCGTTGCTGTCGCCACGACCGACATTATGTCGGTCGCTTATCCCGCCCTCACTCCGGGGGGTGCCGTTCGGAGTGTTCACACGTCGTGTACTGCCCGTATGGCCCATCGCAGGCATGTTCCAACAGGTGTTGACGAGGTGTCCGGGGGAGTAGCATCCGCCCCATCGGTACCCGAAGTTCCACTCCAATGACGCGGAGGAACCATGCAGGCGACCGCCACGGTGCTGGTCTACAGCGACGACGCCAACACCAGGGAGCAGGTACGGCTGGCCGCCGGCCGCCGGCCGGCCCCGGACGCGCCCCTGGTCGAGCTCCTGGAGTGCGCGACGCCCGCCGCCGTGCTGACGGAGCTGGACAAGGGCGGGATCGACGTGTGTGTGCTGGACGGCGAGGCCGCGCCCATGGGCGGCATGGGGCTGTGCCGGCAGATCAAGGACGAGGTGTTCCGCTGCCCGCCGGTGCTGCTGCTCATCGGCCGGCCGCAGGACGCGTGGCTGGCCACGTGGAGCCGGGCGGAGGCGGCGGTGACCCTGCCGGTGGACCCGGTGGAGTTCGCGGAGGCCCTGGCGGCGATTCTGCGCCGCAGGAACCTGGTCGGCGCCTGAGGGGTCGGGTGCGGGGGTTTTCCGGCGGCTGCGGGCCGTCTGCGGCTCGTCGCGCCGCTCCGGCGCGCCTCTAGGGGGCACCGGAGCTACACGGCCGCCGGCTGGAGCCGTGGCGTGTCCTCCTGGGTCTTCTGCTTGCCGCCGGTCAGGGCGCTGCCCTCGCGCCACTTCTTCCAGTCCAGGTTCCAGTCGCCGAAGCCGTTGCCGAAGGTCTCCATCGTGTCGCCGTCGCTGTTGACGACCTGGACGATGTCGCCCTCGCGGACGTTGTCGAAGAACCACTCGGCGTTCGAGGTGCTCATGCCGACGCAGCCGTGGCTGACGTTGGCATAGCCCTGGGAACCGACGGACCAGGGGGCGGCGTGCACGTACTCGCCGCTCCAGGTGACGCGGGTGGCGTAGTAGACGGGCAGGTCGTACGACTCCGAGGAGCCCTCGGCGATGCCGACGGTGGTGCCGCGCATCCGTACGAAGTACTCCTTGCCGAGGACCACCTTGACGCCGTTGCGGGTCTCGAAGCCGGGCTTGCCCGTGGTGACGGGGATCTGCTTCACCTCTTCACCGTTGCGGTACAGCGTGAGGGAGTGCGAGGAGGCGTCGGTGACGGCGATGACGCGGTCCCCGATGGTGAGTTTGGCGTCCTTCGCCTTGCCGCCCCAGAGCCGGTCGCCGACCTTGATGCCGTCCAGGTTGCTGTGGACGCGGACCGTGGCGTGGGCGGGCCAGTAGTCCTTCGGGCGGTAGTGCAGCGTCTTGTCGTCCACCCAGTGCCAGCCGCCCTGCACGGCGGGCCTGGCCTCGACCTTCAGGGCACGTTCGACCACCGCGCGCTGGGCGGGGTCCTTGATCGGCTGGCTGAGTTCGGCGGTGACGGGCCGGCCGACGCCGTAGGTGCCCGCGCCGGGGCCGAAGGTGACGGTCAGCCGCTTCTTGGCGGTGGGCTTGCCGGTGTCGAAGGTGAGGACCCGGCGGCCGGGGGCGCCGTCCTCGTCCTCGGTGCTCACCCGGACCGTGTAGTGGGCATCGGCGGCCAGCGGCTCGGTGCTGTGCCAGCGACTGCCGTCGGCGGCGAGTTCGCCCGCCACGTAGCGGCCTGTGGCGTCCAGGGCGGTGACGTCGGTGATCCGTCCGTCGGAGTCCTCCGCCCTGACCTCCAGGGGCTTGTCCGGGTCGGCCTTCCTGGCGTCGCCGCCGGGGACGTTGAACGAGATCTGGTCCGTCGCGTCGTACGGACGTGAGGAGAGCGGGTTGCCGTCCGAGCCGCAGGCGGTTGCGCCCGCGACCAGGGCGGTCACCAGCAGCGTGCAGCTGACGACGGTGCCGGGGCGGGGTTCGTGGCTCATGACCTCACGCTAGGCAGCCGCGTCAACCATGGCGCGCTGGGTGACACGGACGGGCGATCCCGATTACGGCAAAAGCAGGAGCCCGGACGCTCCTGACGGAGTGTCCGGGCTCTGCCGCGCGCGTCGCGTGCTACTGGGTGCGGCTCTCACCGCGGTAGTACTCGAAGACCCAGCCCCACAGGCCGATGAGGATCAGCGGGGCGGAGAAGTAGAGCAGCCACCAGCCGACCGCGACCCCCAGGAAGGCGAGGGCTCCGCCGACGGCCAGGGAGAGCGGCTGCCAGCTGTGCGGGCTGAAGAAGCCCAGCTCGCCGGCGTCGTCCGCGACGTCCGCCTCCTTGTTGTCCTGCGCACCGGTGTCGACCCGCCTGGCGGTGAAGCCCAGGTAGAAGCCGATCATGATGCACAGGCCGAAGGCCAGGAAGAGGGCCGTCGTACCGGCCGGCTCCTTCGACCACACGCCGTAGACGACCGCCATGGCGAGGACGAAGACGCTCAGCCAGATGAACATCGTGCCCTGGATCTTCACTTGCCGGCCTCCTTGCTGCCCGCGATGGCGCCGGCGCCGTGACCGGCGTGCTCCAGCTGCTCGAGCGCTGCGATCTCCGGGTGGTGCAGGTCGAACGCCGGGGATTCACTGCGGATCCGCGGCAGGGTGAGGAAGTTGTGCCGCGGCGGCGGACAGGAGGTCGCCCACTCCAGGGAGCGGCCGTAGCCCCACGGGTCGTCGACGGCGACCGGCTTGCCGTACTTGGCGGTCTTCCACACGTTGTAGAAGAACGGCAGGACGGACAGGCCGAGTACGAACGAGCTGATCGTCGAGATCGTGTTCAGGGCGGTGAAGCCGTCGGCGGCCAGGTAGTCCGCGTAGCGGCGCGGCATGCCCTCGGCACCCAGCCAGTGCTGGACCAGGAACGTGCCGTGGAAGCCGATGAACAGCGTCCAGAAGGTGATCTTGCCGAGGCGCTCGTCGAGCATCTTGCCGGTCATCTTCGGCCACCAGAAGTGGAAGCCGGCGAACATCGCGAAGACGACGGTGCCGAAGACGACGTAGTGGAAGTGCGCCACCACGAAGTAGGAGTCCGACACGTGGAAGTCCATCGGCGGCGAGGCCAGGATGACGCCGGTCAGACCACCGAAGGTGAAGGTGATCAGGAAGCCGGTCGCCCAGAGCATCGGGGTCTCGAAACTCAGTGACCCCTTCCACATCGTTCCGATCCAGTTGAAGAACTTCACGCCCGTCGGCACGGCGATGAGGAACGTCATGAAGGAGAAGAACGGCAGCAGCACACCGCCGGTGACGTACATGTGGTGGGCCCACACCGTCACGGACAGGCCGGCGATCGAGATCGTCGCGGCGATCAGGCCCATGTAGCCGAACATCGGCTTGCGGGAGAAGACCGGGATGATCTCGCTGATGATGCCGAAGAAGGGCAAGGCGATGATGTACACCTCTGGATGGCCGAAGAACCAGAAGAGGTGTTGCCACAGCAACGCGCCGCCGTTGGAGGCGTCGAAGATGTGGGCGCCGAACTTGCGGTCCGCCTCCAGGGCGAACAGCGCGGCCGCGAGGACCGGGAAGGCCAGCAGGACCAGGACGGCGGTCAGCAGCACGTTCCACACGAAGATCGGCATGCGGAACATCGTCATGCCCGGTGCGCGCATGCAGATGATCGTGGTGATGAAGTTGACCGAGCCGAGGATGGTGCCGAAGCCGGAGAAGGCCAGACCCATGATCCACATGTCGGCGCCGATACCCGGGCTGCGGACCGCGTCCGACAGCGGGGAGTAGGCGAACCAGCCGAAGTCGGCCGCACCGTCCGGCGTGAGGAAGCCGCCGACGGCGATGAGCGAGCCGAACAGGTACAGCCAGTAGGCGAACATGTTCAGCCGCGGGAACGCGACGTCCGGCGCGCCGATCTGGAGCGGCATGATCCAGTTCGCGAAGCCGGCGAACAGCGGCGTCGCGAACATCAGCAGCATGATCGTGCCGTGCATCGTGAACGCCTGGTTGAACTGCTCGTTCGACATGATCTGCAGGCCCGGACGGGCCAGCTCGGCGCGCATGAAGAGCGCCATCACGCCACCGATGCAGAAGAACGCGAACGACGTCACGAGGTACAGCGTGCCGATCGTCTTGTGGTCCGTCGTGGTGAGCCACTTGACGACGACTTCGCCGCGGCGCTGGCGCCGGACCGGCAGCTCGTCCTCATAGTGGGACCCTGCTGCGGCGGCACCCTGGGGTTCGTTGAGGATGCTCACAGGATGTTCGACTCCCGGTTCTTCTCGGGGCTCGTCTGCTCGATGCCGGCCGGAACGTAACCGGTCTGCCCCTTCTTGGCGAGGTCCTTCAGGTGCTGCTCGTAACGCTCGGGGGAGACCACCTTCACGTTGAACAGCATCCGGGAGTGGTCGACGCCACACAGCTCGGCGCACTTGCCCAGGAAGGTGCCCTGCTTGTTGGGGGTCACCTGGAAGGCGTTGGTGTGGCCCGGGATGACGTCCTGCTTCATGAGGAACGGCACCACCCAGAAGGAGTGGATGACGTCCCGCGAGGTGAGGATGAAGCGGACCGTCTTGCCCTCGGGGAGCCAGAGGGTCGGGCCGGGGTTGTCGGTCTGCGAGTTCCGCTCACCGGGGGTGCCGCAGGTGTAGACACCGCCCGAGTCGGCCGGGAAGTCCTTCTTGTACCGGTCCGGGATCGCGGCCAGGTTCTTGTCGGACTTCGCGTCACCGGTGGAACCGTCGACGCTCTCGATGTAGTTGAAGCACCAGCTCCACTGGAAGCCGACCACGTTGACCGTGACGTCGGGCTTCTTCTCGAGGCTGAGCAGCTTCGATTCGTCGCGGGCCGTGAAGTAGAAGAGGACCGAGACGATGATGATCGGTACCACCGTGTACAAGGCCTCGATGGGCATGTTGTACCGGGTCTGCGGAGGTACCTCGACCTTGGTGCGGCTGCGCCGGTGGAAGAAAGCACTCCACAGGATCAGGCCCCACACCAGCACGCCGGTGGCCAGCGCGGCAGCCCATGACCCCTGCCACAGGGAGAGGATCCGCGGAGCCTCTTCCGTGGTGGGGGTGGGCATACCAAGGCGGGGGAAGTCCTCGTATGTGCAACCGGTTGCGGTCGCAAGGACCAGGCCCGCGGTCAGTGCCTGCAGCAGCTTCCGCCGCATCGGGCGCCGCGGCGAGCGGTCGGAGCCGTTGGGACTCACGTAGCGCCTTCCCGAGAGTCTCGCCCGCGCGGTCGGCTGCGGCCTTCTCGCTGGTAGGTCGCCGCCCTGCGTCGGGCAGGGGTTTGGATGTTTATGCGGACCAAACCCTACTGGACGCGTTTTGGGGTCGCGCGGGGAGGGGTGGGCAACGCGCCGGGGGTCATGCCCAGGGGTGGGAGGAGGCGCCTAATCGCTCGGGGATGCGGCTTGTTGGGCATGTGCGGACGGGTTTGTGGCTGGTCGCGCAGTTCCCCGGGCCGCCGTCCGGCTCCCCCGCGTTCTACCGTTGCCGTGTGTCCTACTTCGATGCCGCCTCCGCCGCCCCGCTCCATCCCGTGGCCCGTCAGGCCCTGTTGGCCTCGCTCGACGAGGGCTGGGCCGATCCGGCACGGCTCTACCGGGAGGGCCGCCGGGCCCGGATGCTGCTCGACGCGTCCCGTGAGGCCGCGGCGGAGGCGGTGGGATGCCGGCCCGACGAGCTGGTGTTCACTCCGTCCGGGACACGAGCCGTGCACAGCGGTGTCGCGGGCGCGCTGACGGGTCGGCGGCGCGCCGGACGCCACCTGATCGTGTCAGCGGTCGAACACTCCTCCGTGCTCCATTCGGCCGAGGTGTTCGAGTCGGAGGGCGGGACGGTGACACAGGTGCCGGTGCTGCGGTCCGGCGCGGTGACCGTCGAGTCGTACGCCGGGGCCCTGCGGTCCGACACCGCGCTCGCCTGCCTCCAGTCGGCCAACCACGAGGTGGGGACCGAGCAGCCGGTGGCGGAGGTGGCCGAGGCCTGCCGGGAGGCGGGGGTTCCGCTGTTCGTCGACGCGGCGCAGTCGCTGGGGTGGGGGCCGGTGGAGGGGCCCTGGTCGCTGCTGGCGGCGAGCGCGCACAAATGGGGCGGGCCGTCGGGGGTGGGGCTGCTCGTGGTGCGCAAGGGCGTCCGGTTCGCTCCCCAAGGGCCGTCCGACGAACGGGAGTCGGGGCGGGCGGCCGGCTTCGAGAACATCCCGGCGATCGTGGCCGCCGTGGCGTCGCTGCGGGCGGTACGGGCGGAGGCGGCGGCCGAGACCGAGCGGCTGCGGGAGCTGACCGGGCGGATCCGGGCCGGGGTGGCACGGTCCGTGCCGGATGTGGAGGTGGTGGGTGACGCGGAGCGGCGGCTGCCCGGGATCGTCACCTTCTCCTGTCTCTATGTCGACGGGGAGACTCTGCTGCACGAGCTGGACCGTGAGGGTTTCTCCGTCTCGTCCGGTTCGTCCTGCACGAGCAGCACGCTCACGCCGAGCCATGTGCTCAAGGCGATGGGGGTGCTGAGCGAGGGGAACGTGCGGGTGTCGCTGCCGCCGGGGACGGCCGAGGAGGACGTGGAGCGGTTCCTCGCCGTGCTGCCGGGTGCGGTGGCGGGTGTCCGGGAGAAGCTCGGGGCGCCCACGCCCACGCCCCCGGCGGTCACCGGGGAGGACGAGCTGCTCGTGGACTCTCTCGGCAAGCTCTGCCCGATCCCCGTCATCGAGCTGGCGAAGGTCATCGGGCGGGTGCCGGTCGGCGGCACGGTGCGGGTCCTGTCCGACGACGAGGCTGCCCGGCTGGACATTCCCGCGTGGTGCCAGATGCGGGGGCAGGAGTACGTCGGTGAGGAGCCGGCGGACCGGGGCTCGGCCTATCTGGTCCGCCGGCTTCTCTGAGTCAGCTCAGGTGCTTCTGGACCTCGGCGGCGGCCTCGTCGCCGTACGCCTTCGCGAAGCGGTCCATGAAGTGGGCGCGGCGGAGCTGGTACTCCTGGGTGCCGATGGTCTCGATGACCAGGGTGGCGACCATGCAGCCGATCTGGGCGGCGCGCTCCAGGGAGACGCCCCAGGCCAGGCCGGAGAGGAAACCCGCCCGGAAGGCGTCGCCGACGCCGGTGGGCTCGGCCTTGCGCTCCTCCTGCGGGCAGCCGACCTCGATCGGGTCCTCGCCGGCCCGCTCGATGCGCACGCCCCGCGCGCCGAGGGTGGTGACGCGGTGGCCGACCTTGCCGAGGATCTCCTCGTCGCTCCAGCCGGTCTTGGACTCGATGAGGCCCTTCTCGTACTCGTTGGAGAAGAGGTACGTCGCCCCGTCCAGCAGGATGCGGATCTCCTCGCCGCCCATGCGGGCGATCTGCTGCGAGAAGTCGGCGGCGAAGGGGATGTTCCGGGAACGGCACTCCTCCGTGTGGCGGAGCATCGCCTCGGGGTCGTCGGCGCCGATCAGGACCAGGTCGAGACCGCCGACGCGGTCGGCGACGGTCTTCAGCTCGATGAGGCGGGCCTCGCTCATCGCGCCCGTGTAGAACGAGCCGATCTGGTTGTGGTCGGAGTCGGTGGTGCACACGAAACGGGCCGTGTGCAGGGTCTCGGAGATGCGGACCGAGGCGGTGTCGACGCCGTGCCGGTCCAGCCAGGCCCGGTACTCGTCGAAGTCGGAGCCGGCGGCGCCGACCAGGACGGGCCTCGTGCCGAGCTGCCCCATACCGAAGGCGATGTTCGCGCCCACCCCGCCGCGCCGTACGTCCAGCTTGTCGACCAGGAAGGAGAGCGAGACCGTGTGGAGCTGGTCCGCGACGAGCTGGTCGGCGAAGCGGCCGGGGAACGTCATGAGGTGGTCGGTTGCGATGGAGCCGGTGACTGCGATGCGCACGGCGTGGACTCTCCTGTGGGAGGTGGATTGACAGTTCACGCTATCCGGTCCGCCGCCGCCATTGAAGCGGAGGAAACTACCCGATAGTAGATCTTTCTTCGCGGGCTCGACCTGCATACGGTGCGGTGTATGACAAACCTCAAGGTCCCCGCGCCCGCTCCGGCCGACCTCGAAGGCGACCTGGCGTCGCTGCGGGGCGACTGCGCGCGGATGGCTCCGCACTGGACCGCACCGGAGAAGAGCGTGGCGCGTCCCGTGCCTCTGTCCCTGATCCACGGCGTGACCGTCCCGGCGGCCTCGGCCCGGCTGCTGGAGGCGATGCCGGAGTACGGCAACTAGCGCGAGGCCCCCACGGGCTTTCGCGCGGCCTTTCTTTCGGCCGGGGCGCCCGTAGGGGAACCGTGCGCTCCCCCGCTGCGTCCCATCGCTGTCCCCCGTAAAGGGGATGTCAGGTACGACAGCAGCGCAGCCGAAGGAGCGATGCGGTGAACACCGAGCGACCCGACAACGACGACGCCGCACGCGGGCCGAAGGACGGACGGACACCGGAGGACCGGGGTACGCCCGAGGACCGGGACGCCCCGGAGGCCGCGCGGGCGGCGGACGCCACGGTCGAGGAGACCGGGGAGGCCGACGGCGCCGAGGCGAGTGGGCCCCGGACGGCCGAGGCGGCCCGGCCTGCCGCCGGGGCCGGGCGGGAGCCCGGCCCGGAGGAGCCCGCCGATGCCCCCGGCACGGCGCCGGAAGCGGAAGCGGAGAAGCCCGCCGAGGCACCCCTCGCCGCGTCCGAGGAGGACGCCGAGGCCGACGTCCTCGGGCGCTCCTCCGCCGAGGGCAGCCCTCCCGGCGACGGCTCCCCCGACGGCGGCCGGCGGCGGTCCTCCGTGCTTGTCGCCTCTGTCGCCGCCGCTGTGCTGGTCGTCGGTGGGGGCGGGGCCTATCTCGCCGCCAGTGCGGGCGGTGCGGCCGACGGCAGCGCCGGGACGCCCTCCTCGGGGGGTGGCACTCCCCCGGCGCTCGTGCTGGACGACTACGCGCCGGCGTCCGCCGGGGGCAACGGCATCGCGCCCGGCGAGCCGAACCCGTACGGGGTGACCTACCGGGCCGACGGCGCTCTCCCCGACGGTCCGGCCTCGGCGTCCGTGTACTGGGCGAAGGGCGAGGTCACGCGGGCCGAGGTGGCCCGACTGGCGGGCGCGCTGGGGGTCGAGGGGACTCCGGTGACCGAGGGCCAGGCCTGGAGGGTCGGTTCCGGGAAGGACGGGTCCGGGCCGGTGCTCCGGGTGGAGAAGGGGGCGCCGGGTCTGTGGACGTTCAGCCGGTACGCCCCCGGCACCGACGACTGCAAGAGCGGCTCCACCGTCTGCACACCGGAGGCCACGGCCTCGTCCGTCGACCCGGTGAGCGAGGCGGCCGCGAAGAAGGCGGCGGCGCCGGTCCTGAAGGCGGTCGGGCAGGACGACGCCAAGATCGACGCGAGCCAGGTCATGGGCGCGCAGCGGATCGTGAACGCCGACGCCGAGGTCGACGGCCTGCCGACCTACGGCTGGACGACCGGCGTCACCGTCAGCGCCCAGGGCGAGATCGTCGGCGGCAGCGGCCAGGTGAAGGCGCCTGCCGAGGGAGAGACGTATCCCGTGCTGGGCGCGCAGGAGACGCTGGACCGGATGAACGCGGCGCCGGGGACCGACCAGCGTACGGGCATCGGCGGCTGCGCCACGCCCGTGCCGGCGAAGGACCGGCTGGAGAGCCCCTGCGAGGCGTCGACCGGCGTGCCGCAGAAGGAGACGCTCACGGTCGAGGACGCGGTGTTCGGGCTCGCCCCGCACGCCTCGGGCGGCCGGCAGGTGCTGGTGCCGTCCTGGCTGTTCTCGGTGCGCGCGACCGGGGCCGGGGACGACTACACGGTGACGCATCCGGCGGTCGAGCCGGAGTTCCTGAGCGCGCCCCCGGCGGCCACGCCGTCCGAGGCGCCGACCTCCGGGACGGAGACCCGTGAGGTGACGGTCGAGGGCTACACGGCCGAGGGCCGCGAGCTGGTCGTCGGTTTCACGGGCGGGGTGTGCTCCGACTACACGGCGAAGGCGGTGGAGAGCGAGGGCCAGGTGAAGGTCACCGTGACCGAGAAGCCGTGGCCGGACGCGATCTGCATCAAGATCGCCAAGTTCTTCCACCGGACCGTGCAGCTGGACGAGCCGCTCGGGGACCGGAAGGTCGTCGGGTCGGACGGCGAGCAGGTTCCGCTGGAGAAGCCGGGGGCGCGGCTGCCCCGGTAGGTCCGGACATACGGAAGGCGGCGGCCCCTCGGAGGGGGCCGCCGCCTTCCGTATGCCGTGCGGACGGCTTAGCTGAAGGAGTCACCGCAGGCGCAGGAGCCCGTCGCGTTCGGGTTGTCGATCGTGAAGCCCTGCTTCTCGATGGTGTCCACGAAGTCGATGGACGCGCCGCCCAGGTACGGGGCGCTCATGCGGTCGGTGACGACCTTGACACCATCGAAGTCCTTGACCACGTCACCGTCGAGGGAACGCTCGTCGAAGAAGAGCTGGTAGCGCAGGCCGGAGCAGCCACCGGGCTGGACGGCGACACGCAGGGCCAGGTCCTCGCGGCCTTCCTGGTCGAGCAGGGTCTTGACCTTCGCCGCGGCGGCGTCGGACAGGATGATGCCGTCGGTGACGGTGCTGGTCTCGTCCGATACGGACATCTACATCTCTCCCGGGTTGTACGGAGACTGCTTGCCGACGGTTTCAACCGGCGGGGCCGCGGATTCATTCCACGGGCCGGGCAACTTCTCTTCGCCCGTTCCTTCATGCTCGCACACCCACGCGGCAGCGAACAGCGGCCCTGGGCGCCCTGTGGACAAGCCGGAGCGGCGGCACCGGGATTCATGTCACATCGACGCAATGACCATCGTCAAAGTGACATGAAGCAGGTTATGATAGATAACGTCAGATCGACGAAAAGTAGAAAGGGTGCGTGCCGTGACCACCGCCCAGACCACGGAGCTCGACGTACAGCCGAGCCCCCTCGCCCTGTTGCTGCTCGGCCGTGAGGCCGACCCGAGGAGTGAGCGGGGCGTCGAGTGTCCCGGCGACCTGCCCTCGCCGTCCGACCCGGACCTGGTGGAGCGGGCCCGCGCCGCCAAGGAGAAGCTCGGTGACAAGGTCTTCGTCCTCGGGCACCACTACCAGCGCGACGAGGTCATCCAGTTCGCCGACGTCACGGGCGACTCCTTCAAGCTGGCCCGGGACGCGGCCGCCCGCCCGGAGGCCGAGTACATCGTGTTCTGCGGTGTGCACTTCATGGCCGAGTCCGCGGACATCCTGACGTCCGACGACCAGAAGGTGGTCCTGCCCGACCTGGCGGCCGGCTGCTCGATGGCCGACATGGCGACGGCCGAGCAGGTCGCCGAGTGCTGGGACGTGCTGACCGAGGCCGGCATAGCCGAGCAGGTCGTGCCCGTCTCGTACATGAACTCCTCCGCGGACATCAAGGCGTTCACGGGCAAGCACGGCGGCACGATCTGCACCTCGTCCAATGCGAAGAAGGCCCTGGAGTGGGCCTTCGAGCAGGGCGAGAAGGTCCTCTTCCTCCCCGACCAGCACCTGGGCCGCAACACCGCGGTGCGGGACATGGGCATGACGCTGGAGGACTGCGTCCTGTACAACCCGCACAAGCCGAACGGCGGTCTGACCGCTCAGCAGCTGCGCGACGCGAAGATGATCCTGTGGCGGGGCCACTGCTCGGTGCACGGCCGCTTCAGCCTGGAGTCGGTGGAGGACGTACGCGCCCGCATCCCCGGCGTGAACGTGCTGGTCCACCCCGAGTGCCGGCACGAGGTCGTGGCAGCGGCGGACCACGTCGGCTCGACCGAGTACATCATCAAGGCCCTGGAGGCCGCGCCCGCCGGTTCCAAGTGGGCCATCGGCACGGAGCTGAACCTGGTCCGCCGGCTGGCGAACCGTTTCGCGCCCGAGGGCAAGGAGATCGTCTTCCTCGACAAGACGGTCTGCTTCTGCTCGACCATGAACCGCATCGACCTGCCGCACCTGGTCTGGACCCTGGAGTCCCTGGCCGAGGGCAAGCTGGTCAACCGCATCGAGGTCGACAAGGAGACCGAGGCGTTCGCGAAGCTGGCGCTGGAGCGGATGCTGGCACTGCCGTAACCGGACCCCGCGGGCCCCGGATCACCCCGACAGCGGCTCCTGGTCGGGGTGGCCCGGGTCCAGCGTGAAGACGGTCCCGTCGGGGGTGAGCACCACCAGGGCGCCCTCGTCGAGGAACACCCGTGCCGTGGAGTACCCGAACTCGACGACCTGCTCGGCCCGCGCGGCGGACTCCCACAGGAGGCTGCCCGTCCCGATGTCGAGAGCGGCGACCCGTCCGGAGGCGCTGGCCGCGAACACCGCCCGCCCCTGCCCGTCCGCGACGGGTGTCCCCGGCTGCTGAAGGGTCGTCGAGGTCTGCCACAGCTGCTCGCCCGTCTCGGGCGAGTGGGCGGCCAACTGCCCTCGGGAGGAGGCGAAGCAGAGGACTCCGCCCACCAGCGCCGGCCTGCCGCGCGGGCCGCCCGGCAGCCTCTTCTTCCGTACGGTTCCGGTGTCCGGGTCGATCAGCAGGACCTCGCCGTACGCCGACTCCTGGGGGTTGCGGGCGTCCCGCGACACCTGCATCAGGAAGGCCAGGTCACCGTCGACGGCGCCGACGTACATGGAGTCGCCGTCCGGCACGCTCACCTTCCGGGTCGAACCGTCGGCCGGGTCGACGGCGTAGAACACGGTGCGCGTCGGTGTACCCGCGTCGGTGCAGCCCGCGTACGGGACGCTGTCGACGTCGTAGAACTGGCAGCCGTAGCTGGACGCGGCGGGCAGGGTGGCCGTCCAGAGCGCGGTGCCCCCGATCGGGTCGCGGGCGGTCACCCGGTTGCCGTCCGGGGTCATCAGCAGATCTCCCACGAGAGCGGCGGTGAGGCCGGTCGTGCTCATCAGGTGCGACCAGAGCCGCTCGCCGGTGAGGGAGTCGAGGGCGACGACGCTGGAGGTCGTGTCGTCGCCCGCGCTGTTGAGAGCCGACTGCGTGACCAGCAGCACACCGTCGCGCACCCCGAGGACGCTGCTCCCGTACCCCTCCTCCCCCAGGGAGGGCAGCCTGTCGGCCCGCCAGGCGAGCCGGCCCGTCGTCCCGTCGACCCGGACCGGGAGGACCCCGCTGCCCCCGCAGTAGAGGGCGCCCTTGCCCATCTCGCAGGACGGGGAGTTGCCGGAGGACGCTCCCGAGCCGGCCAGCGGCTTCGTCACCCCGCTCGCGGCGGTCCCGAACACCGAGGTCCGCCAGGGCTCCCAGCCGTCGGGCAGGGGGGCCCAGCCGGGGGAGTCGGAGCCGGTGACGTCCGACGCCGAGTCGTTGCCCCCGAAGGGGTCGAAGAGGAGATACCCGGTGAGCGTCACGGCCAGGATGCCCGCCACCCCGGCCAGGACCGGCCACCGGCGCAGCCAGGAGCGTCGGCCCGGCCGGGGCACGGCGGCGGGCCTGCCGGGTTCGTCGCTCGCCACGGACCGGGGCGGCAGCCGCAGGGTCACCGTCTCCTCGCCCGCCGCGGGTTCGGGCAGCGCCCGTGCCAAATCCTCGGCCAGCTCGTCGAGTCCGGGCCGGTCGGCGGTGTCCTTCGCCAGGCAGCGGGACAGGACCGCGCGCAGCGGCTCGGCCACCGCGTCCACCGCCGGTTCCTCGTGCAGCACCCGCCACGCCGTCAGGTAGGGGCTGTCCGCGTCGAAGGGCCCGCGGCCGGTCGCGGCGAACACCAGCAGCGCGCCGAGGGAGAAGACGTCCGAGGCCGGGCCGACCGACCGGGCGTCCTTGAACTGTTCCGGGGACATGAAGGGCGGGGTGCCGATCGCGTGGCCGGTCTCGGTGAGGGTCTGGTTCTCGGTGGCGCGGGAGATGCCGAAGTCGATGACCCGGGGGCCGTCCTCGGCCATCAGGACGTTGGAGGGCTTCAGGTCACGGTGCACGACCCCGGCCCGGTGGATGTCCCGCAGCGCCTCCACCAGCCCGAGGGTCAGCTGCCTCAGTTCCGTCCCCCTCAGCGGGCCGGCGTCGCGGATCCGGGCCGAGAGCGCGGCACCGGGCACGTACTGGGTGGCCATCCAGGGCCGGACGGCCTCCGGATCGGCGTCCACGACCGGGGCGGTGAAGGCCCCGCTCACCCTGCGGACGGCCTCGATCTCCTGGCGGAAGCGGGCCCGGAAGACCTTGTCCTGCGCGTACTGGGCGTGCACCACCTTGACGGCGACCTCACGCCCGGACCGGGACCGGCCCAGGTAGACGACGCCCATGCCCCCGGATCCGATCCGGTCCACGATCCGGTATCCACCGAGCGCCTTCGGGTCGTCCTTGTGCAGTGGCACCGCCCCGATCCCCTTCCCCCGTCGAGCAGTTCGAGTTCACAGGATAGGGAACCCGTACGGGGGAAGGGGTACCGGTGCGGCGGGGTCAGACTCCGGCCGGCTCCGGGGTCTTCTCCGGCTCGGCGGGCTGCCGCTTCGCCGCGCGCTTCTTCGCCCGGCGCTCCTTGCGGAGTTCGACCATCGCGTAGAGCGTCGGGACGAGCAGCAGGGTGAGCAGCGTCGAGGTGATCAGACCGCCGATCACGACGACCGCCAGCGGCTGGGCGATGAAGCCGCCCTCACCGGTGACGCCCAGGGCCATCGGCAGCAGGGCGAAGATGGTCGCCAGCGCCGTCATGAGGATGGGCCGCAGTCGGTGACGGCCGCCCTCGATCACGGCCTCGACGACGCCGTAGCCCTGCTTCCTGTACTGGTTGATCAAGTCGATCAGCACGATGGCGTTGGTCACCACGATGCCGATCAGCATCAGCATGCCGATCATCGCCGGGACGCCCATCGGGGTACCGGTGGCGATCAGCAGGCCGATCGCGCCGGTCGCCGCGAACGGGATGGAGACCAGCAGGATCAGCGGCTGGACCAGCGACCGGAAGGTCGCCACCAGCAGCATGAAGACGATCGCGATCGCCGCGAACATCGCCAGGGCGAGGTTCTTGAACGCGTCGTCCTGATCCTGCGAGACGCCGCCGATCTCGGCCGTGGCGCCCGCCGGCAGCTTCAGCGCGTCGAGCTCGGAGGTCAGGTCCGCGCTCACCGCGCCCGTGTTGTCGCCGGTCGGCCGCGCGGTGATGGTGGCCGCGCGCTGACCGTCGATGCGGGTCATGGCGACCGGGCCGTCGACGAGCTGCACGGTGGCGATGTCGCCGAGCTTCACCGGACCCAGGGGCAGGGCCTTGAGCTGCGCCAGCGTGGTGGCCGGCGCGGCGGAGGTGATGACGACGTCGCGCTCGGTGTCGTCCAGGATCGCCTTGCCCGCGGTGGTCCCGCGAACCGCCTGGGTGACCGCGGCGCCCAGCGTCTGCTCGTCGAACCCGGCCGCCGCGGCCTTGGCGTTCGCCTTGACCGAGATGCGCGGCACGCTCTGCGAGAGGTCGCTGGTGACGTCCGTGACGTCGTCCAGGCCGGCCACCGCGGAGCGGACCTGCTCGGCCGCCGTGCGCAGCGCCCCGGCGTCGGCCGCCTTCACGACGACGCTGAGGTCCTGGCTGCCGAAGCCGTCACCGGCGGCGACCGTGGTGCTGCCGATGCCGGACAGCTTCTTCAGGCCGTCCTCGATGTGGTCCTGGACGTCCTCGAAGGACGCCGAGTCCTCCAGCATCACCTGGTACGAGGCCTGGTTGGTGTCGGTGCCGCCGCCGAAGGCGGCCATGAACCCGGAGGAGCCGATGGTGACCTGGTAGTCCTTCACGCCCTCGGTGTCGGCGAGCAGTTGCTCGACCTTCTTGGCCTGGGCGTCGGTCGCCGCCAGGCTGGTGCCCGGCTTCAGCTCCTGCTTGACCGTCAGGACCTGCTGCTCCCCCTGGTCGAAGAAGTTGGTCTTCAGCAGGGGGGCCATGCCGAAGGTGCCGATCAGGACGACGGCCGCGATGGCCACGCTCATCAGGCGGCGCCGGGTCGCGAACCGCAGGACGGGGACGTAGAAGCGCTGGAGGCGGCTCCGTGCCTCCTTCTCCTCGGCCGCGCGGCGGGCTTCCTCGGCGTCCGCGGGGGTGCCCTTCGGGGGCCGCAGGAACCAGTACGACAGGACCGGGACGACGGTCAGCGACACCAGCAGGGAGGCCAGCAGGGCCGCCGTGACGGTGAGGCTGAACGAGCCGAACAGGGCGCCCACCATGCCGCCGACCAGGCCGATCGGCAGGAACACGGCGACCGTGGTGAGGGTGGAGGAGGTGACCGCGCCGGCCACCTCGCGGACCGCGGTGAGGATCGCGGTCTCGCGCTCCTCGCCGTAGCCGAGGTGGCGCTTGATGTTCTCCAGGACGACGATCGAGTCGTCGACGACCCGGCCGATCGCGATGGTGAGCGCGCCCAGGGTCAGCATGTTGAGCGACAGGTCGCGGGTCCACAGCACGATCAGGGCGAGGACGACGGACAGCGGGATGGACACCGCCGTCACCAGCGTCGAGCGGATCGACGCCAGGAAGACCAGGATGACCAGGACCGCGAAGAGCAGGCCGAGCGCGCCCTCCGTGGTCAGGCCCTTGATGGACTTCGACACCGCCGGGCCCTGGTCGCTGACGACCGTGATCGACGCGCCGGAGCCGAGGTCCTCGCGCAGGCCGGGCAGCTTGTCCTCGACCGCGTCGGAGATGGCGACCGCGCTGCCGTCGTGGTCCATGGTGACGGCGACGGCGAGGCTGGGCCTGCCGTCGGTGCGGGTGATGGAGTCGGCCGGGGCCTCCTCCTGCCGCACGGTGGCCACGTCGGCGAGACGGACCGGCTTGCCGCCCGCCTGGGCGGGGATCACCAGGTCCTGGATCTGCTTCAGGGAGGTGAAGCCGCCGCCGACCTGGACGGTGCGGTTGCTGCCCGCCTCGTCGAAGGAGCCGGCCGGGACGGTCACGCCGCCCGCCTGGAGAGCCTGGGCGAGGGACTGGGTGGTCAGCCCGGCCTTCGCCAGCTTCGCGTCGGCCGGGGTGACGGTGACGCGCAGGTCGCGCACGCCGTCGACGGTGACCTGGCCGACGCCGTCGATGTCCTTCAGCGCGGGCACGACGGTCGTGTCGAGCCGGTCGGCGAGGGCCTGCTGGTCACCGTCCGAGGTGACGGCGAGGACCACGGTCGGGATGTCGTCCGTGGAACCGGCGACGACCTGCGGGTCCACCGCGTCCGGGAGCTGGATGCGGGCCCGGTTGACGGCCTGCTGGACGTCGGCGACGAGCTGCTTGGTGTCGTTGCCGTAGTCGAAGGAGGCCAGGATGACGGCGTTGCCCTCGCTCGCCGTCGAGGTGACACCGGTGATGCCGTCGACCCCTTCGAGGTTGTCCTCGATCGGCTCGATCACCTGCTTCTCGACGACGTCCGGGGAGGCGCCCTGGTACGGCGCGAGCACGGACACCATCGGCAGTTCGATGGTGGGCAGGAGCTGCTGCTTGAGCTGCGGGATCGCGATCGCGCCGAACACGATCGCGATGATGGACATGAGGCCTATCAGGGCCCGTTGCGCGAGGCTGAACTTCGACAGCCAGGACATGGGTTACGGGTCTCTCTTCTGTGAACGGCAGAAGCGGCACGGCGGGAAGGGAAAGGGGGCGCGAGCACATATGAGCGCCCTCCCCTACACCCTGAGCCATCGGGAGAGCCCGATCCGTAAGCCCCAGGTCGATTTCCTTATCCGGCGCATACTCCGGGTGCAGTACGGCCGGGTGGAGATCAGTCCACCCTCGGGCGGACCAGCCCGGACTCGTACGCGATCACCACGAGCTGGGCCCGGTCGCGGGCGCCCAGCTTCGCCATGGCCCGGTTGACGTGCGTCTTCACGGTCAGCGGGCTGACCTCCAGGCGCTCGGCGATCTCGTCGTTGGAGTGGCCGCCGGCGACCAGGACGAGGACCTCGCGCTCCCGGCCGGTGAGCGCCGACAGCCGCTTCGCGCGGTCCGGGTCGTCGCCGTCGCCCCCGGCGTCGCCCTGGGCGAGGAAGCGGGCGATCAGCCCCTTGGTGGCGGTCGGCGAGAGCAGGGCCTCCCCGCCTGCGGCGACCCGGATGGCGTTGAGGAGTTCCTCCGGTTCGCTGCCCTTGCCGAGGAAGCCGGAGGCGCCCGCGCGCAACGACTGCACCACGTAGTCGTCGACCTCGAAGGTCGTGAGGATCACCACGCGGACCCCCGCGAGGGACGGGTCGGCGCTGATCAGGCGGGTTGCGGCGAGACCGTCGGTGCCGGGCATCCGGATGTCCATCAGGACGACGTCGGCACGCTCCTCCTTGGCGAGCCGGACCGCCTGCGCCCCGTCGGAAGCCTCACCGACCACCTCCATGTCGGGTTCGGAGTCGACGAGCACGCGGAACGCGCTGCGCAGCAGCGCCTGGTCGTCGGCGAGCAGGACGCGAATGGTCATGCGGAGTCCTCGGGGGCGCTGGAGCGGGTCTTGACGGGCAGGGTCGCATGGACGCGGTAGCCGCCTCCGTAGCGGGGACCGGTGGTGAGGGTGCCGCGCAGGGCGGTGACGCGCTCGCGCATCCCGAGCAGGCCGTGGCCGCCGCCGTCCTGCGACGCCGGGGCGTCCCCCGCGCCGTCGTCGAGGACGGTGACCTCGATGTTCGGTCCTACGCGTACGACGCTGACCTCGGCCTTGGCGTCCGGTCCCGCGTGTTTCTGCACGTTGGTGAGGGCCTCCTGGATGACCCGGTAGGCGGCCAGCCCGACGGCGGCGGGAAGCTTGGTGTCGTGGTCGGCGCGGGCCACCTCGACCTGGAGACCGGCGCTGCGGAAGGTGCCGGCCAGTTCGTCGAGCCGGTCGAGGCCGGGGGCCGGTTCGGTGGGGGCCTCCGGGTCGCCGGACTGGCGCAGCAGGCCGACGGTGGCGCGGAGTTCGTTGAGCGCGGAGCGGCTGGCCTCGCGGACGTGCGCGAGGGCCTCCTTGGCCTGGTCGGGGCGCCGGTCCATGACGTGGGCGGCGACCCCCGCCTGCACGTTGACCAGGGCGATGTGGTGGGCGACCACGTCGTGCAGGTCGCGGGCGATGCGCAGGCGTTCCTCGGCGACCCGACGGCGGGCCTCCTCCTCGCGGGTCCGTTCGGCCCGTTCGGCCCGCTCCCGGATGGCCCGCACGACGGCCCGGCGGCTGCGGACGGCGTCCCCGGCGGTGGCGCCGATGCCGGTCCAGGCGAAGATCGCCAGGTTCTCCTGGGCGTACCAGGGCAGCGGCCCGGCGAGCATCGCGGCGCCGGTGAGGACCGTCATGGTGAGCAGGCCGACCCGCCAGGTGGTGGGGCGGTCGGTGGTGGAGGCGACGGTGTAGAGGGCGATGACGGCGGACATCGCGACGGGGGCGCGGGGGTCGCCGGTGACGCTCTCGGCCACGGAGCAGGTGCCGGTGAGCGCGAGGACCGTCATGGGGGCGCTGCGGCGGAAGACGAGGGCGGCGGCACCGAGGGTGATCAGCAGCAGGCTGAGCGGGTCGGGGGTGCGGACGCTCCAGCTGACGCTCCGCTCGCCGTGCGGGTCGACGAAGGACCCTGCCAGCATGCACAGCAGTACGCCGGCGGCGAGGGCGGCGTCCAGGGCGAGGGGGTGGGCTTTCAGCCGGCGCTGGGCTCGGGCGAGGGGCGTCACTTTTCCGTACCGTCGCTTTCCTGGCCGTCGCTGGGGACCACTGCCGGGGGCCGCCGCCCTCGGACCCCGCTGTCGGCCTGAACGGCCTCGTGCCTCGTCCTCAGCCACCGGCCGGGCCGCGTCCACCCGCCTCGTCCTCAACCGCCGGCCGGGCCGGGTCCACCCGCCTTCGCCCGGAGTCAGCCCGTCTCACCCAGGGATCAGCCCGTCGTCGCCGAGCATCTCCCGGACCTCCTCCAGGCTCGCGTCCGGGGCCGGGAGGATCAGCTCCGAAGGTTCCAGGGAGTCGTCCGGGAGGGGCTCGCCGAGGCGCCGGACGGCGTCCAGGAGAGCGCCGAGGGTGCGGTGGAAACCGTCCTCGTCGCCGCCCTCCATCTCGGCCAGCAGTTCGTCGTCCAGCTTGTTCAGCTCGGCGAAGTGGGAGTCGGCCAGCGTCCACTGGCCCTCCCCCATGATCCGGACGATCATGTCGGCCTCCTCGGCTCCGGCCCCGGCGCCGAAGCTACTGCTTGTCGAAGCGCGGGGTGTCCTGCGGCTGCTGCTGGCTCTGCGACGGGTTCGCGCCGCCTTCGATGGCCTGCTGCCCGGACGAGGTGCCCCCGGCCAGCTCCGCCTTCATGCGCTGAAGCTCCAGCTCTACATCCGTACCACCGGAGAGCCGGTCCAGCTCGGCCTGGAGGTCGTCCTTGGCCATGCCGGTGGGGTCGTCCAGGGCGCCGGAGGCGAGGAGTTCGTCGAGGGCACCGGCGCGTGCCTGGAGCTGGGCCGTCTTGTCCTCGGCACGCTGGATCGCCAGGCCGACGTCGCCCATCTCCTCGGAGATGCCGGAGAAGGCCTCGCCGATCCGCGTCTGCGCCTGCGCCGCGGTGTAGGTGGCCTTGATGGTCTCCTTCTTGGTGCGGAACGCGTCGACCTTGGCCTGGAGGCGCTGGGCCGCGAGGGTGAGTTTCTCCTCCTCGCCCTGGAGCGTGCGGTGCTGCGTCTCCAGGTCGGTGACCTGCTGCTGGAGGGCGGCACGGCGGGAGAGCGCCTCGCGGGCCAGGTCCTCGCGGCCCAGCGCGAGCGCCTTGCGGCCCTGGTCCTCCAGCTTGGTGGACTGCGACTGCAACTGGTTCAGCTGGAGTTCCAGTCGCTTGCGCGAGGTGGCCACGTCCGCGACACCGCGGCGGACCTTCTGGAGGAGCTCCAGCTGCTTCTGGTACGAGTAATCGAGGGTCTCGCGCGGGTCCTCGGCCCGGTCAAGGGCTTTGTTCGCCTTCGCGCGGAAGATCATCCCCATACGCTTCATGACACCGCTCATGGGCTTCGCGCGCCCCCTTCTGACGTCCAGCTCCAGCTCTGCGACAGAACCCACAGTACGGGCCCTGCATCCATTGACGCACTGTTCGGGGACGGATGCGCTCATCCCCAAGGACGACTGACCAAGGCCTTGCTCCGGCGTAAGGAGTAGGTGACCGTCAGGGTGACCGCTGCGCCACCGCTTGTCCCGTCTCCACCGGTCTGTCCCGGGTCCGTCCTCACTTCAGACGACTGGCGTTGCCGGATCGTTCCCCACCGGGCTGGGGTCCATGCCCGGGGAGCGCTTACCCTTGGGTTTTGTGTTCCGTAGCCGTGCCAAGGATGAGAAGGCATCGGTCGCCGACAAGGCGCCGCTGACCGACTCCAAGCAGACCCGCGACCCGCAGGCCCCGAAGGGCAGGCCCACGCCCAAGCGCAGTGAGGCCCAGTCCCAGCGCCGCAGCGTCGCCAATACGTCGTCGTCGCGCAAGGACGCCGCCAAGCGTCAGCGCGAGGAGCGCCGAGCCCAGCTCGAGCGCCAGCGTCAGGCGCTGGCAGGTGGTGACGAACGGTTCCTGCCGGCCCGCGACAAGGGGCCGGTCCGCAAATTCGCGCGCGACACCATCGACTCGCGGTTCAACGTGGCGGAGTTCTTCCTCCCGATGGCCGTGGTCATCCTCGTGCTGAGCATGGTCCGGGTGGGCTCGCTCCAGACGGTCGCGCTGCTGCTGTGGCTGGTGGTGATCGTGCTGATCGTGCTGGACTCGCTCGTCACCGGGATCCGTCTGAAGAAGCGGCTCGCCGAGCGCTTCCCCGACCAGAACCGGCGGGGCGCGGTGGCCTACGCGCTCATGCGCTCCCTCCAGATGCGTCGGCTCCGGCTGCCCAAGCCGCAGGTCAAGCGCGGAGAGCGGCCCTGAGCACTGCTTCTTTCTCCGGGGGCGCGGCGAAGGCCTGGCTGAGCAGGCTGGGCGGACTGCGTGATGTCGTACGGCAGGAGCTGGTGGCCCGGCAGCTCGACGAACAGATAGCCGGGCGGTATCCGGTCGGGCAGCGGCTCCGCGTGCTCGACGTGGGCATGGGCCAGGGCACGCAGGCGCTGCGGCTGGCCCGGCTCGGTCATCAGGTGACCGGGCTCGAGCAGGACGCGACGATGATCGCCGCGGCCCGTGCGGCCCTGTCCGGCGAGCCCGAGGGCATCCGGGAGCGGATGCGGATCATGGAGGGCGACGGCCGGGACACCGGCGTGCACTTCCTGCCCGGCAGCTTCGACGTGGTGCTCTGCCACGGCGTGCTCATGTACGTCCAGGAGCCGGACCCGGTCCTCGCGGGCCTCGCGCGGGTACTGGCCCCCGGCGGGCTGCTGTCCCTTCTCGTGCGCAATGCCGACGCGCTGGCGATGCGGCCCGGCCTGGCCGGAGACTGGGCGGGGGCCCTGGGCGCCTTCGACACCACGGCGTACCGCAACCGCCTGGGCCTCGACGTCCGCGCGGACCGCCGGGAGACCCTGACCGCGACCCTCGCGGGAATCGGGGCACCGCTCCAGGCCTGGTACGGCGTACGGGTCTTCACGGACACGGCGGTGGACCGCGCGGAGGTCCCCGAGGACCTGGAGCCCCTGCTGGCCGCGGAGGAGCGGGCGGGCCGGACGGACCCGTACCGCAGCGTGGCGGCGCTGCTGCATCTGTGCGGGGTGCGGGGCTGAGCGCTTGCCCGGCGCGCTCGTTCGGGTGAGCTGCGCGCGCCGGGGGTCCGCTCGGTGGTGAGACTCGGGGCATGGACGCTTCCCGTACGCCTGCCCGGACAGCCGTCGTCGCGGCGGTCGTCGTGTGCTGCCTCGGGGGGCTGGTCGCCGGGTGCTCCGGTGCCGGGTCCCCGGCCGGGGAGGACCTCACCCGGCAGACCGCTCGGACCGCGCAGCCGGCGGCCGTGACGCGGGCCGACGATCTCCAGAGCGCGTACCAGAAGGTGATCCGGGACGTCCTGCCGTCGGTCGTGCAGATCGAGGGGCGCAGCGATCTGGGGTCCGGGGTCGTGTACGACGACGGTGGGCACATCGTCACCAACGCGCATGTCGTCGGCGACGAGAAGACCTTCCGGGTGACGACCGCGCACAGCGAGGACCCCCTCGCCGCCACGCTCGTCTCCAGCTACCCCGAGCAGGATCTCGCCGTCATCAAGCTGGACCGGGTGCCCGACGGGCTCAAGGCGGCCCGCTTCGGGGATTCCGGCAAGGTCGAGGTGGGGCAGATCGTGCTCGCCATGGGCTCTCCGCTCGGCCTGTCGTCGAGCGTGACGCAGGGCATCGTCTCGGCGACCGGACGGACCGTCAGCGAGGGCGGTGCGGACGGGGGTACGGGCGCGACGATCGCCAACATGGTGCAGACGTCCGCCGCCATCAACCCCGGTAACAGCGGAGGCGCGCTGGTGAATCTCGACGGCGAGGTCATCGGCATCCCCACCCTCGCGGCCGTCGACCCGAGCCTCGGTCAGGGCGCGGCGCCGGGCATCGGGTTCGCGATCCCCGCCTCGATGGTGCGGACCGTCGCCGACCAGATCGTGCAGGACGGCGAGGTCACCGACTCCGGGCGGGCCGCTCTCGGCATCACCGCACGGACGGTCGTGGACGTGGACCACCAGCCTGCCGGAGTCGCGGTGGTCGAGGTGACGGGAGGCGGCGCTGCCGACAGGGCGGGCCTCCGGGCCGGGGACGTCATCACCGGGTTGGGTGACACCGCGGTCACCACGATCACCTCGCTGGCGGAGGCACTGGCCGGAATGCGGCCCGGCGAACGGACGACGGTCGCCTTCACCCGGAACGGCGACGAGCGGACCGTCGACGTGACGCTGGGCGAGCAGTAGCGGGGCCGGTGGTACGGGGGCGGGCGGGGTGGCCGTCGACCGGCCACCCCGGGGTGAATCCGGTCCTAGGACTCGTCGGCGTGCAGGTTCATCGGGCCGTAGATCTCCGTGGCGTCCTCGAACAGCCGCACCTGGTCGGCGCCGCCTTCGAGCAGGGCCTTCCAGTGCTCCCCGAGCCAGGACTCGGCGTCCCCCTGCGTGGTGAACTCCTCCGGCTGCACCGCGGGCTGGACCTCCGTCCCGTCGGCCTTCTCGAACCGCCACGTCCATGCCGCCATGTACGCCTCCAACGTGTGAGCACATGCAGAGCAGAAGCCGGATCTTCGTCCGGCTCCTGGCACGCAGCCTAGCCGGATGCGCAAGACCTGATCGGACGCGCGAAAATCAGGTCCGTGGAAGTGACTCTGCTCGGTACCGGTGCCCCCGCGGGACTCCCCCGCCCCGACTGTCCCTGTGCCGTCTGCGCGACCTCCCTCGGGGTGGACGCGCGGGCGGCGACCGCGGTGCTCCTCGACGGGGCGCTGCTGCTCGACCTCACGCCGGGCGCCGCCTTCGCCGCGGCGCGCTCCGGGCATTCCCTGGGCGGCGTACGGCAGGTGCTGCTGTCGCATCCGCACGACGGGCCCGCCGTCGAGGTGCCGGCCGGGGTGCCGCAGCCCGGCCGGGTGCCGGACGGACGGGAGTTGACGCTGCTGACGGGCCACCGGGTGCGGGCGGTCGCGATGGACGCGCCCGGTACCGGGTACGCGGTGACCGGCCCGGACGGGCAGCGGCTGCTGTATCTGCCGCCGGGCGGCGCGCCGGCCGGGCTCGAGGAGGGCGGGGAGCCGGCCGAGCGGTACGACATGGTCCTCACCGACGTGGTGGGACGGCCCGACGCGCTGGCGAAGCTGCGCGCGGTGGGCGCGGTCGGGCCCACGACGGACGTCGTCGCCGTCCACCTGGACCACGACGTGCCGTCGGGCCCGGAGCTGCGGCGGCGGCTGGCCGCGGCGGGGGCGCGGGCGGTGCCGGACGGGTCGACGCTGACGGTGGGGGTGTACGAGGAGGTGCCGGACGTGCCGCGGCGGACCCTGGTGCTGGGCGGGGCGCGGTCCGGGAAGTCGGTGGAGGCCGAACGGCGGCTGGAGTCCTTCCCGGACGTGCTGTACGTCGCGACCGGCGGGTCGCGGGGCGGGGACGGCGAGTGGGCGGCGCGGGTCGCCACCCACCGGGAGCGGCGGCCGGGGTCGTGGCGGACGGTCGAGACGTGCGATCTGGTGCCGCTGCTCGGCGAGGACGGGGCTCCGCCCCTGCTGATCGACTGCCTGTCGCTGTGGCTGACCGACGCGATGGACTCCGTCGGGGCCTGGGACGACGCGGTGTGGGCGGACGGGGGTGAGCGGGAGCTGCGCTCGCGGGTGGCGGAGTTGGCGAGGGCGGTCCGGGGGGCTCGGCGGCCGGTGGTACTGGTGTCCAACGAGGTCGGTTCGGGGATCGTGCCGGCCACGGCGTCGGGGCGGCGGTACCGGGACGAACTGGGGCGGCTGAACGCGGCGGTCGCGGGCGAGTGCGAGGAGGTTGTGCTGGTGGTGGCGGGACAGGTGGTGGTGCTGCGGGGGTGACCCGGGGCCGGGACTCGGTGGCGGGTCGCACAGCCCGGCGCGTACGGCGCGCCGGCCGCCTGCGCCCACCCTCCCCCACTGACGGCTTCGCTCGAGGGGACCCCATCGCTCTGGGGGTCCCCCAGGCGCTTTAAGGCACTGGAGAGGCACGCACGCCCGCCCGCAGGCTGGGCGGGTGGGCGCCCAGGCCGGGAGGCGGGGCCGGTGCGTGCCCAGGCCGGGAGGCGGGGCCGGTGCGTGCCCAGGCCGGGAGGCGGGGCCGGGCACCGCAGGCCGCACGGCGGGGGCCGAAGACGCCCGCAGGCTGCGGGTGTTCGCCGCAGGCCGGAGCGGCGGAGCCGGCGCCGACGGCCACCGCGCGAGGACCGGCCACCGCAGGCCGCACAACGAGGGCCGAAGAGGGCGGCCGAAGACGCCCGCAGGCTGAGCGGGTGTTCGCCGCGGGCCGGGGCGGCGGAGCCGGCGCCGAGGGCCGCCGAGCGAGGGCCGACCACCGCAGGCCGCACGGCGGCGGCCGAAGACGCCCGCAGGCTGAGCGGGTGTTCGCCGCAGGCCGGAGCGGCGGAGCCGGCGCCGACGGCCGCCGCGCGAGGACCGGCCACCGCAGGCCGCACGGCGAGGACCGAAGGCAGGGGCGGACCGCACGGCGAGGGCCGAAAGCGGGGGCGGGCGGCGGCGGCCGGGCGACGGCCGAACGTGGACGCCGAAGGTGGACGCCGGTGGACGCGGACGGTGGGGCTGGGTGCTTCGTGGTCGACCGAGTCGGGTGACGGGTGGGGTGGGGTGGGCATAGGGCGCGGGGGGCTGGGGGCGGCAGTCCCCAGGCGGTGGGCGGGCCGAGGCGCATCTGTTCCGGGGGTCAGTTCTTGCGGGCGATCAGTCTGTACGTGTTCGAGAAGCGGGTGTGGCGGAGGAGCGGGGCCAGGGTGTGGTCCAGGGCGGTGGCCGCGGTGACCAAGGGGGTGGTGGCCTGCAGCAGGGCCGTACGGGGGGACGGGATCGCCCGGGAGAGGTACAGGGCGAGGGCCGCCGCGAGGTCGTGCGGGACATGGGCCCCGCTGCGGTCGGCCCTGACGATCGTGCAGCCCTGGGACTCGAGTTCGGCACGGAGGTTGGGCAGCGGGATCAGGTGCAGGTGGCGCGGCTGTCCGTGGGCCACCCACCACTTGCCGAGCAGCGCGGCGAACGCGCTGTGCGGGTCGGGGAGTTCGAGGAGCAGATGCCCGCCGGGCCGCAGCGCGACGAGGGCGGCACGGAGTTCCGCGCGCGGGTCGAGCGTGTGCTCCACATGGCCGAGCATGCTGACGACGTCGTAGCGGGCGCGCAGCCGTGCGCTGGTCGCGGGGTGGGTGAGCTGCCCCTGGTGGGCCTCCTCCACGCGGCCGGCCTCCTGGGCCCGGACGACCCGCGCGGTGGGGTCGAGCCCGTCGAAGGACGTGTAGGTGAAGACCTCCTTCGCCGCCTCGGGGAACAGCGCGTGCCCCGTGCCGACGTCCAGCCAGCTCTCGGGCTCGGGGAACGGCAGCATCGCGCGGGCGGTGGCCACCAGCCGGCGCCGGCGGGTGCGGGTGGCGAGGACGCGTTCGGCGGAGGGGCCGGGCAGGCCCCTGGCCGGGGGGCGGTGGTAGAGGGCGAGCCCCTCCGCGGTCAGCTTCGGGTTCTGGAAGGCGTGGGCGCAGTCCCGGCATTCGTCGACGGCGAAGGTGCCCGGCCGGTGATGGAGGAGGTCGGGTGCGCGCAGGCGGTTGCGCAGCCGTTTCGAGCCGCACCAGGGGCAGTTGTCGCGGCGCGGCTCGTGGATGGGCCTGGGGGGCATGAGCGGCTCCGTGGAGGGCGTCGAGGGATGCGGCAATTCACAGCAAAACGGAACGTATGGGATACCGATCTTGCGTGCAATGACGTCATGGGGGTGTGGTGCCGATGTGGCGCCGGACCGTTCGATCCGTGCCGGTACTGTTCGGCGAATGAGCTCGCTGAATCTCGACGACTTCACCGATCTGATCGAGCGCCCCGACGGCGGGGTGCGCCGCGACGCGGAGGCGCGCCGGGAACGTCAGGTCGTGCCGCCCGGATCGCTGGGCCGCCTCGACGACCTGGGTGAATGGCTGGCGGCGGCGCAGGGGTCGGTGCCGGTACGGCCGGTCGTACGGCCGCGGGTGGTGCTGTTCGCCGGCGACCACGGGATCGCCGGACTGGGCGTCTCCGCGCGGCCCGCGGGCAGCGCGGCGGAGCTGGTGCGGGAGGTGCTGGAGGGCGGCCGTCCGGTGTCGGTGCTCGCCCGGCGGCTCGACGTCCCCGTGCGGATCGTGGACATGGCGCTGGACTGCGAGCCGGACGCGTTCCCCGAGGGGGTCGTACGGCACCGGGTGCGGCGCGGCAGCGGTCGTATCGACATCGAGGACGCGCTGACCACGGAGGAGGCCGAGGCGGCCTTCCTCGCGGGGGTCGCGGTGGCCGACCAGGAGGCCGACTGCGGTACGGACCTGGCCGTGCTCGGCGATGTCAGCGTGGGCGGGACGACGGTGGCCGGTGTGCTGGTGGCCGCGTTGTGCGGGACCGACGCCTCCGTGGTGACCGGGCGGGGCGGCGAGGCGATCGACGACCTGGCGTGGATGCGCAAGTGCGCCGCGATCCGGGACGCGTTGCGGCGGGCGCGGCCGGTGCTCGGGGACCAGTTGCAGCTGCTGGCGACCGTGGGCGGCGCGGACCTCGCGGCGATGACGGGCTTCCTGCTCCAGTGCGCCGTACGGAAGGTGCCGGTGGTGCTGGACGGCGTGGTGGCGGCGGCGTGCGCGCTCGTCGGGCAGCGGATCGCGTTCCGGGCGCCGGACTGGTGGCTGGCCGGGCAGCGCAGCGGCGAGCCGGGGCAGGCCAAGGCGCTGGACCGGATGGCCCTGGAGCCGCTGCTGGACCAGGGCGTGACCGTGGGCGAAGGCGCGGGCGCGCTGCTGGCGCTGCCGCTGGTGCAGGCGGCCGCGGCCCTGGCCGCCGAACTGCCCGAGAAGCCGCAGGAGCCCGAGACCGAGACCGAGACCGAGGAACCTGCCGAGAAGGAGTCCGCCGAGGCGCTCGGCGCGGAGTAGCGGCGGGCGGCTCGGCCGGGCGGCCGCTTCCGTGTCAGCGGTGGTCGGCGGCCCGGGTCAGCTCGGCGTCGGTCTTGCCGCCCAGCCAGTCGCCGAGCACCCGCCGGGGGCCCGCCCAGCGGCGGTCGTGGTGGTAGGCCCGCAGGACGGCCTTGGCGCGGGCGCGAGGGCGCCTGCGGTAGAAGCGGCGGGCCCACGGGGAGTCGGGGCGGGCCACCCGGACGAGGCCGAACAGGGCGACGAACGGGATGATCACGCTGAAGATCGCCAGCTTGATCTTGCCCTTGCTCAGCACGGCCAGGGCGAACAGGAAGTTGACCGCCACGGTCGAGATCACGCTGCCCCGGTCCTGGAGTTCCTCGTCGCTGAGGTCGTTGACGCCGAACGGCGCGAAGCCCACCAGGACCAGGCCTACGAGGGCCGCCGTCAGCACGACGGCCTCCACGCTCTTGCGGCCGGCCTCCGTCCAGTACACGTCGTCGAGGTGCAGGACCAGCGCGAACTCGTCCAGGACCAGACCCGCGCCGATGCCGAAGACCACCGCGCACACGGCCGAGCCGAAGCCGTGCCGGCCGCTGGCCACCGCGCCGAAGCCGCCGACGACGGTGAGGACGACGCCGGGGACGACATGGTGGATGTGCACCCCGCCCGCGCTGACGTTGCCGAACGGGCCCTTCCCCGCGCGGATCAGACGGGTGACGACCCGGGTGATCAGAAAGGTCAGGACGAAGGCGGTCAGGGCGATGAGCAGCGGGAGTTTCCCCGGCTCGACGATGTTCCGCTGCAACCAATCTCCCATATGCGCATTTTCGTCCCGAGCTGCCGGGACCGCCTGTCCGACCGCCGGGTAACCTGCGCCGGTGTCCACGACCCCGCCCGCCCCGCGCTCCCCCCACCCCCTCGACGGGCTTCGTTTCGCCTTCGGCACTCTCACCGTGCTCCCGGTCCGGGTGACCCGCTGGGACCGCGGGGCCGCGCGCGGGGGCATGCTCGGCGCCCCGCTGGCCGGGCTGGCCGTCGGCGGCAGCGCGGCCGGGCTCGGACTGCTGCTGCTGTTCCTGGGCGCGGGCCCGCTGCTCGCCGCCGTCGCCTCCGCCGCCGTACCCGCCGTGCTCACCCGCGGTCTGCATCTCGACGGGCTGGCGGACACCGCGGACGGGCTGGGCAGCGGCAAGCCCGCCGACGACGCCCTGCGGATCATGAAGCAGTCGGACATCGGGCCCTTCGGGGTGCTCGCGCTCGTCCTCGTCCTGCTCGCCCAGGTGGCCGCGCTGGCCCAGCTGTACGACGCCTCGTGGGGCCGGGGCGCCCTCGCGGCCGTCACCTCCGCGGTCGCCGCCCGGCTGGCCCTCACCCTCGCCGCCCGCACCGGAGTCCCGGCCGCCCGGCCGGAGGGGCTCGGCGCGGCGGTCGCCGGGGTGGTCCCGGTCCGCGGCGCACTCGCCGTGGCGGCCGGCTGCCTCGCCGCGGCGGCGGCCTGGGGCGCCCTCCTCGGCCCGTACGACGCCGTCCGCACACCCGTCGCCGTCGTCCTCGCCCTCGGCGCCGCCGAACTGCTCCTGTGTCACTGCACGCGCCGCTTCGGCGGGGTCACCGGGGACGTGTTCGGGGGCCTGGCGGAGACGGCGGCCACGACGGCACTCGTGGTGCTCTGCCTGGGCTAGTCGACCGGGCTGGTCAACAGGCCTCCCGCCACGCCGTGAGTTCGTACTTCTTCAGCAGGGAACTCAGCTTCAGGCGGCGGGACTCGGCGCAGAAGCGGCTCGTGGGCAGCTCGTACTCGACGTGGAAGACGGCCTTGCCCGCCTCGATGAACGGGGTCGTCTCGTCGCACTCGCCGTACTGGGCGCACTGCTCGTTGACCGCGAAGTCGAAGTCGTCGACGAGTTCGGGGATCTGGTCGAGGTCGTTCTTCAGGCCGACGGACAGGCCCCGGTCGTGGGCGAGCCGGGCGATCAGCCGGTTGTAGCGGAGCTGGTCGGCGGCGGTCAGGGGGAAGCCGGTCTCGTTGCAGTAGCCGTCCATGTTGTCCGGCTCGACCGCGTCGAAGCCCTTGTCCCGGCACATGTCGATACGGGCCGCCATCAGGGGTTCGAGGACGTCGGTGCGGCGGATGTCCAGCCAGCGCTCGCCCTCCCAGCCGTTGCCCTCGCCCAGGACCGCCTTCGGGAACTCGTCCGCGTCCGGACGCCAGTCCTCCCAGGCGCCGGTGGACAGGTAGCAGATGACCTTGCGGCCGTCCTCGTGCAGTCCGGCGACGGCCGCCTCGCTCTGGTCGAAGCCGTCGACGTCGTACACCGGCACGTCGACGGAGGTGTCCAGACGCCCCCTCAGCTGCCACTGCCAGCCGATGCCGGGGCGCGGCTGCCAGCGGTCCCCCTCGGCCGGGCCGTCGTCCGGCGCGGCCGAGGGGGATGACTGGCAGCCCGCGAGCACCAACAGGAGGGCGGGCAGCAGGATCAGGCGTCTCACGGACGGGCTCCAGGATGGGCGACGGCGGCTCCCGGCATGATCTCCCGCCGCCGCCCGCCGCGAGACGCCGCCCTCCACCCCACCCGAGGCAGACCCGAGACCCGAGACCCGAGAGATGTGACCCCGTACGTCGAATGCGAGGATCGGGGAGTGGCCACGACGGCCACCGACAGGTGCACTCCCGTGCATGAGCGAACGCTCACGCACGCGTACGCTCGTTGCGGGGTTGCCGCGCCGGTACGCCGCGCCGGTGAGGCCGACCCCGGTAACGACCGCACCCCCAGCCCCAGGGTCGGCTGTCGGGCCCGGTCGACCCACACATCGGCCACAGCAACTCCACATCGGAAGCGAGAAATCACCACCGTGACTGCTCTCACTCTCAGCACCGCCGCGGCGCCCGGCCTCCGGGCCGACGCGATCGTGATCGGTGTCGCCAAGGGCGCCAACGGCCCCGTCGTAGCGCCGGGCGCCGAGGCCGTGGACAAGGCCTACGACGGCCGGCTCGCCGGCGTCCTGGAAACCCTCGGTGCCGCCGGCGCCGAGGGCGAGGTGACGAAGCTGCCGGCCCCGGCCGGCTTCAAGACGCCTCTCGTGCTGGCGGTGGGGCTGGGCGCGGAGCCCGAGAAGGACGCCTCGTACGACGCCGAGGCGCTGCGCCGCGCCGCCGGTGTCGCCGCCCGCGCCCTCGCCGGTTCCAAGAAGGCCGCGTTCGCCCTGCCCCTGACGGACGCCGCCGACCTCGGCGCGGTCGCCGAGGGAGTCGCGCTCGGCGCCTACTCCTTCGACGCCTACAAGGAGCAGGACAAGGACGCCAGGGCGAAGAAGGGCAAGGGCCCGCTCGCCGAGGCCATCCTGCTCGGCGGCAAGCCGCGCGACGCCGCCCACAAGGCCGCGCTCGCCCGCGCCGCCGCCGTGACCGAGGAACTCAACCGCGCCCGGGACCTCGTCAACACCCCGCCGAACGACCTCGACCCCGAGGCCTTCGCCGCCGTCGCCCAGACCGCGGCCAAGGAGCACGGCATCAAGGTGCAGATCCTCGACGAGAAGGCCCTCGCCAAGGGCGGCTACGGCGGCATCCTGGGCGTCGGTGCCGGCTCCGCCGCGGCCCCGCGCCTGGTCAAGCTGTCGTACACCTCCTCCAAGGCGAAGAAGCACCTCGCCTTCGTCGGCAAGGGCATCACCTACGACTCGGGCGGCATCTCGCTCAAGCCGGCCGGGCACAACGAGACGATGAAGTGCGACATGAGCGGTGCGGCGGCGGTCTTCGCCGCCGTGGTCGCCGTCGCGCGTCTCGGCCTGGACGTCAACGTCACCGGCTGGCTGGCGCTCGCCGAGAACATGCCGTCCGGCTCCGCCACCCGCCCGGGTGACGTGCTGCGCATGTTCAGCGGCAAGACGGTCGAGGTCCTCAACACCGACGCCGAGGGCCGGCTGGTCCTCGCGGACGCGCTGTGGGCCGCCTCCCAGGAGAAGCCCGACGCCATCGTGGACGTCGCGACCCTGACCGGCGCGATGATGCTGGCGCTGGGCAACCGGACCTTCGGGATCATGGCGAACGACGACGCGTTCCGCTCCGCGCTGCACGAGGCGGCCGAGGAGGTCGGCGAGCCGGCCTGGCCGATGCCGCTGCCGGACCACCTGCGCAAGGGCATGGACTCGCCGATCGCCGACATCGCGAACATGGGTGAGCGGATGGGCGGCGGACTCGTCGCCGGTCTCTTCCTCCGGGAGTTCGTGGGCGAGGGGATCACCTGGGCGCACCTGGACATCGCGGGACCGGCCTTCAACGAGGGCGGGCCGTTCGGGTACACGCCCAAGGGCGGCACGGGTACGGCTGTGCGGACGCTGGTCCGGCTGGCCGAGCTGACCGCCGAGGGCGATCTGGGCTAGTCGCTTTCGGGTGCGGGGACTGTGCGACTGATCACTCGGCCGGCCGCGGCTGCGCGGCGGAGCCGCAGATCGGCACAGCCCCGCACCCCGAGCGCATGCACGTGGGGTGTCTCACACCGTAGCCCGGCGTCTCGTTCGGCTCCTACAGGTGCGAAGATGGGGCTCGGCAGGACAGGGCCCCCACCACAGGGCCGAAGAAAGAGCGGCCGGACACCAGCCGCCGCCCGGTCACTGGAGACCGGCGTACGGCGCACATGCATGGAGGACGTGACGTGGCGAACGACGCCAGCACCGTTTTCGACCTAGTGATCCTCGGCGGTGGTAGTGGCGGTTACGCCGCGGCCCTGCGCGGGGCGCAGCTGGGCCTGGACGTCGCCCTGATCGAGAAGGACAAGGTCGGCGGCACCTGCCTGCACCGGGGTTGCATCCCCACCAAGGCTCTGCTCCACGCGGGTGAGATCGCCGACCAGGCCCGCGAGAGCGAGCAGTTCGGTGTCAAGGCCACCTTCGAGGGCATCGACGTCCCCGCGGTCCACAAGTACAAGGACGGTGTCGTCTCCGGCCTGTACAAGGGCCTCCAGGGACTCATCGCCTCCCGCAAGGTGACGTACATCGAGGGTGAGGGCCGGCTGTCCTCCCCCACCTCCGTCGACGTGAACGGGCAGCGCGTCCAGGGCCGCCACGTGCTGCTGGCGACCGGCTCCGTGCCGAAGTCGCTGCCGGGCCTGGAGATCGACGGCAACCGGATCATCTCCTCCGACCACGCGCTCGTCCTGGACCGCGTACCGAAGTCGGCGATCATCCTGGGCGGCGGTGTCATCGGCGTGGAGTTCGCCTCCGCGTGGAAGTCCTTCGGCTCGGACGTCACGATCGTCGAGGGCCTCAAGCACCTGGCTCCCCTCGAGGACGAGAACTCCTCCAAGCTTCTTGAGCGCGCGTTCCGCAAGCGCGGCATCAAGTTCAACCTGGGCACCTTCTTCTCGAAGGCCGAGTACACCGCCGACGGCGTCAAGGTCACCCTGGCCGACGGCAAGGAGTTCGAGGCCGAGCTGCTGCTGGTCGCGGTGGGCCGCGGACCCGTCTCCGCCGGTCTCGGCTACGAGGAGCAGGGTGTCGCGATGGACCGCGGCTACGTCCTGGTCGACGAGTACATGCGGACGAACGTCCCCACCATCTCCGCCGTCGGCGACCTCGTCCCGACGCTCCAGCTCGCGCACGTCGGCTTCGCCGAGGGCATCCTGGTGGCGGAGCGGCTGGCCGGTCTGAAGACCGTCCCGATCGACTACGACGGTGTCCCGCGGGTGACGTACTGCCACCCGGAGGTCGCCTCCGTGGGCATCACCGAGGCGAAGGCCAAGGAGATCTACGGCGCGGACAAGGTCGTCGCTCTGAAGTACAACCTGGCGGGCAACGGCAAGAGCAAGATCCTCAACACCTCGGGCGAGATCAAGCTCGTCCAGGTGAAGGACGGTGCCGTGGTCGGCGTCCACATGGTCGGCGACCGCATGGGCGAGCAGGTCGGCGAAGCCCAGCTGATCTACAACTGGGAGGCCCTGCCGGCCGAGGTCGCGCAGCTCATCCACGCCCACCCGACGCAGAACGAGGCGCTCGGCGAGGCCCACCTGGCCCTGGCCGGCAAGCCGCTCCACTCGCACGACTGACCCTCGGTCGACGAAGCGACTCCGCGACTCCGCGACGACACAGACTTCCGCAATTCGTAAGGAGCAACCGAAACCATGGCGGTTTCCGTAACCCTTCCGGCGCTCGGTGAGAGCGTCACCGAGGGCACTGTCACCCGCTGGCTGAAGGCCGAGGGCGAGCGCGTCGAAGCCGACGAGCCGCTGCTGGAGGTGTCGACCGACAAGGTCGACACCGAGATCCCCTCGCCCGCCGCCGGCATCCTGGCGTCCATCAAGGTCGCCGAGGACGAGACCGTCGAGGTCGGCGCCGAGCTGGCCGTCATCGACGACGGCACCGGTGCCCCGGCTGCCGCCCCGGCCCCGGCCGCCGAGCAGGTCGCCCCGCCGGCCCCCGAGCCGGCCCCGGCCGCACAGCCCTCCACCGAGCAGGCGGCCCCGGCCCCGGCTCCCACCGCCGAGGCCACCTCCGGCGGCGGCTCCGCCGAGGGCACGGACGTCGTCCTGCCCGCGCTCGGCGAGTCCGTCACCGAGGGCACCGTCACCCGCTGGCTGAAGTCGGTCGGCGACTCCGTCGAGGCCGACGAGCCGCTGCTCGAGGTCTCCACGGACAAGGTCGACACGGAGATCCCGGCGCCCACCTCCGGTGTGCTGCTCGAGATCACGGTCGGCGAGGACGAGACCGCCGAGGTCGGCGCCAAGCTGGCCGTCATCGGCGCTCCGGGTGCGGCTCCGGCCGCTGCCCCGGCGCCCGCCGCCCCGGCTCCGGAGCCCGCCCCGGCTCCGGCTCCGGCCGCCGCCCCCGCGGCTCCGGCTCCGGCCGCTCCGGCTCCGGCGCCCGCTGCTCCGGCGCCCGCCCCGGCTCCGGCCGCTCCGGCGCCCGCGCCGGCCGCGCCCGCTCCGGTCACCCCGGCCGCCCCGGCTCCCGTCGCCGCGCAGGCCACCGACGAGGGTGCCTACGTCACCCCGCTGGTGCGCAAGCTCGCCGCCGAGAACGGTGTCGACCTGGGCTCGGTCAAGGGCACCGGCGTCGGCGGTCGTATCCGCAAGCAGGACGTCATCTCCGCCGCCGAGGCCGCGAAGGCCGCCGCCGCTGCCCCGGCTCCGGCCGCGGCCGCCGCACCGGCCGCCGCGAAGAAGGCCCCCGCGCTGGAGGTCTCCCCGCTGCGTGGCCAGACCGTCAAGATGCCCCGCATCCGCAAGGTCATCGGCGACAACATGGTCAAGGCGCTGCACGAGCAGGCCCAGCTGTCGTCGGTCGTCGAGGTCGACGTCACCCGTCTGATGCGGCTGCGTGCCAAGGCGAAGGACTCCTTCGCGGCCCGTGAGGGTGTCAAGCTCTCGCCGATGCCGTTCTTCGTCAAGGCCGCCGCGCAGGCGCTGAAGGCCCACCCGGTCATCAACGCCAAGATCAACGAGGCCGAGAACACGATCACCTACTTCGACACCGAGAACGTCGGTATCGCGGTGGACTCGGAGAAGGGCCTGATGACCCCGGTCATCAAGGGCGCGGGCGACCTGAACATCGCCGGTATCGCCAAGGCCACGGCCGAGCTGGCCGGCAAGGTCCGCGGCAACAAGATCACTCCGGACGAGCTGTCCGGCGCGACCTTCACCATCTCCAACACCGGTTCGCGCGGTGCGCTCTTCGACACGATCATCGTGCCGCCGGGCCAGGTCGCGATCCTCGGTATCGGTGCCACGGTGAAGCGTCCGGCCGTCATCGAGACGGAGGAGGGTACGGTCATCGGCGTCCGCGACATGACGTACCTGACGCTGTCCTACGACCACCGACTGGTGGACGGGGCCGACGCGGCGCGGTACCTGACCGCGGTGAAGGCGATTCTGGAGGCGGGCGAGTTCGAGGTCGAGCTCGGCCTGTAGTCAGCGCACAGGGTTGTACGGCGCCCCCGCCCGGGTCTTCCGGGCGGGGGCGCCGCGCGTTCGTGTCCCCCGGGACTTCTCCCGCCCCCGCCCCCCTTCCCGTCCCGAACCTGGGGGCTGCCGCCCCCAGACCCCCGCTGTCGGCCTGAACGGCCTCGTCCTCAAACGCCGGACGGGCTGAGTCGGGGGCAGAACCCCCAGCGAGGCGCGGCGTAATGAGCGTGTAAGTCTCGTCTCACCTGCACTGAAGCGTGCCCGCGCGCTCCACCCGGGGAGCGAACCGGCCTTATTGTCTAAACGTCAAACGCCCCCGGGGCCGATGGGCGGCCCCTCCCTAAGGAGCCCTCATGACCGCGCCCGTCGTCCACTCGCTGCGCGAGCAGATCCGCGAGCACATCGTGGAGGGGATCGTCAGCGGGCGCTGGAAGCCGGGCGAGCGGATCGTGGAGCGGCGGATCGCCACCGAGCTGGAGGTCAGCCAGACGCCCGTGCGCGAGGCGTTGCGCGAGCTGGAGTCGCTGCGGCTGATCGAGTCCGCGCCGAACAAGGGCGTACGGGTGCGGAACCTGACCGCGGCCGACCTGGAGGAGAGCTATCCGGTCCGGGCCGGTCTGGAGGCGATCGCCGCGGAGCTGGCGGCGCGGCGGCTGGCCGAGGACTGCTCGGCGCTGGAGCCGCACGTGGCCGCGCTGTACGAGGCAGACCGGGCGTCGGACGGGACCGGCCAGGTGCGGCACACGGTGGGCTTCCACCGCGAGCTGGTCCGCGCGGCCGGCAACTCCGTGCTGCTGCACACCTGGGAGGGCCTCGGCATCGAGGTGTTCACGGCGCTGTCGATCCGCTGGCTGGGGACGGTGCAGCAGTCGTACGCGGAGGAACACGAGGAGCTGGTGGCGGCCTTCAAGCGGCAGGATCCGCGGATCGCGGAGATCGTGAAGGCGCACGTACTGGGCTGCGCGCCCCGGGCGTGAGCGCGCAGCATCGGGCGTGGGGCGTGCGTGGAACCCTGAGCGCGCACTCGCTCATACGTCGCCTCACCTGCGAAAACCTTTCGAAAATGCGGCACCCCGTGCCTTCGGCAGAGACACCCCGTGCCTACTTTCTCGTGATCAAGAGGTTTTCACCCTCAACCCTTTGATCGATCATCGATCAGGGAGTTACAGTCGCCGACGGGCTTCGCGACGGGGTCGTACCACGACACCGTCCTGAACCCCACGCCCTGTCCTGCCAAAGACAAAGGGCACCCCCGAACCCTTACCGATGAGGGAACCCCCTTCGACTGAGGAAGGCGGCGACATGACCGACCCCCACGCCATCCAGCCGAGCGCGCTCGACCAGCTCCCCGACCGGGACCCGGAGGAGACCGCCGAATGGCAGGCCTCCCTGGACGCGGTCACCCAGGCGGCCGGGCCGCACCGTGCCGCATACCTGATGCGGCGCACGCTGGAGCGTGCAGAGGGCAACGGCATCGCGCTGCCCAAGCTGCTCGAGACGGACTACGTCAACACCATCCCCACCGCCGCCGAGCCCGCAGCGCCGGGTGACGAGGCGATGGAGGCCCGGATCACCGCCTGGAACCGGTGGAACGCGGCAGCCATGGTGACCCGCGGTGCGAAACACGGCGTAGGCGGCCACATCGCCACCTTCGCCTCCGCGGCCTGGCTGTATGAAACCGGCTTCAACCACTTCTTCCAGGGCAAGGAGTCCCAGGACTCCCCCGGCTCGGGCGACCAGCTCTACATCCAGGGCCACGCCTCCCCCGGCATCTACGCCCGCGCCTTCCTCGACGGCCGGCTGACCGAGGCGCACCTGGACAACTTCCGTCAGGAGGCGGGCGGCAACGGCCTCCCGTCGTACCCGCACCCGCGGCGGCTGCCCTGGCTGTGGGAGTTCCCGACGGTGTCGATGGGCCTCGGCCCGCTCTCCGCGATCTACCAGGCGCGCTTCAACCGCTACCTGACCAACCGCGGCATCAAGGACGTCTCCAGCTCGCACGTCTGGGCGTTCCTCGGCGACGGCGAGATGGACGAGCCCGAGTCGACGGCGGCCCTCGCACTCGCCGCCCGCGAGGAGCTGGACAACCTCACCTTCGTCATCAACTGCAACCTCCAGCGCCTCGACGGCCCGGTCCGCGCGAACTTCAAGATCGTGCAGGAGCTGGAGGCCCAGTTCCGCGGCGCCGGCTGGAACGTCGTCAAGACGCTGTGGGGCACGGCCTGGGACGAGCTGTTCCGGCTCGACACCACGGGCGCGCTCGTACGCCGCCTGCGCCAGGTGCCCGACGCCCAGGTGCAGACGTACCAGACGCGCGACGCCGCCTATATCCGCCAGGACTTCTTCGGCGCCGACCCGGCGCTCGTCGAGATGGCGAAGCTGCTGAGCGACGACAAGATCCTCGAGTGCTTCCACCTCTCCCGCGGCGGCCACGAGGCGCGCAAGGTGTACGCGGCCTACAAGGCGGCCGTCGAGCACAAGGGCGCCCCGACGGTCATCCTGGCCCAGACGGTCAAGGGCCACACCCTCGGTGAGGGCTTCGCGTCGAAGAACGCCAACCACCAGATGAAGAAGCTCTCGGTGGACGAGTTCAAGGCGATGCGCGACCTGCTGGAGCTGCCGATCCCGGACAGCCGGTTCGACGACGGGGTCGTGCCGTACGGCCACCCCGGCGCCGACTCCCCCGAGGTCCGCTACCTCCAGGAGCGCCGCGCCGCCCTCGGCGGCCCGGCCCCGGCCCGCCGTACGCACCCGCTGGCCCCGCTGCCCGCCCCCGCGGAGAAGGCGTTCGCCTCCTTCGACAAGGGTTCCGGCACCCAGAACATCGCCACCACCATGGCGTTCGTCCGTCTGGTCAAGGACCTGGTCCGCGACAAGGAGACCGGCAAGCGCTGGGTGCCGATCGTCCCCGACGAGGCGCGCACCTTCGGCATGGAGTCGCTGTTCCCGTCGCTCGGGATCTACTCCCCCAAGGGCCAGACGTACGAGCCGGTCGACCGCGACCAGCTGATGTACTACAAGGAGGCCAAGAACGGCCAGATCCTCAACGAGGGGATCACCGAGGCCGGTTCGATGGCCGACTTCATCGCCGCGTCCACCGCGTACTCCACGCACGGCGAAGCGATGATCCCGTTCTACATCTTCTACTCGATGTTCGGCTGGCAGCGCACGGCCGACCAGATGTGGCAGCTCGGCGACCAGCTCGGCCGCGGCTTCCTCGTCGGCGCCACGGCCGGCCGGACCACCCTGACGGGCGAGGGCCTCCAGCACGCCGACGGCCACTCGCCGGTGATCGCGGCGACGAACCCGGCCGCGCTGTCGTACGACCCGGCGTTCGCGTACGAGATCGCCGTCATCGTCAAGGACGGTCTGCGCCGGATGTACGGCGAGGCGGCGCCGGGTGAGGACCAGAACGTCTTCTACTACCTGACCGTCTACAACGAGCCGATGCCGCAGCCCGCGAAGCCGTCCGGCCTCGGCATCGACGAGGCCATCGTCAAGGGCCTCTACCGCTTCAACACGGCGGAGTCGGCCGGCCTCGCGCCGGCTGCCAACGCGCCGCGCATCCAGCTGCTGGGCTCCGGTACGGCGATCCACTGGACGCTGAAGGCGCAGAAGCTGCTCGCCGAGGAGTGGGGGGTGGCCGCCGACGTGTGGTCCGCGACCTCCTGGACCGAGCTGCGGCGCGACGCGCTGGAGGCCGACGCGGCGCTGCTGCGCGGCGAGGAGCGGGTGCCGTACGTCCGTCAGGCGCTCCAGGGTGCCGACGGGCCGGTGCTCGCGGTCTCCGACTACATGCGCCAGGTTCCGGACCAGATCGCGCAGTGGGTCGAGCAGGACTACTCGTCGCTCGGCGCGGACGGGTTCGGTCTGTCCGACACCCGTGACGCGGCGCGCCGCCACTTCGGTGTCGACGCGGAGTCGATCGTGGTCGCGGCCCTCGCCCAGCTGGCCCGCCGCGGCGAGGTCCAGGCGACGGCGGTGAAGGAAGCACGGGAGCGGTACGGACTGTAGGACCGGTTCTGTACGGCGAGGGGCGCGGCGGCATCGGCCACCGCGCCCCTTCGCGCGCTGCCCCGCGCTGAGGGCTCCGCCTCCAGACCCCCGGGCCTGTGCCCACGCAACCACCCGACTCGGTGAGACAGGCCCGTCCGGTGCCCCTGTCGGTGCCACGCGGCATCATGCAGGTATGCGTGCTGCCCGGCTCATCAAGATGGTGCTGCTTCTTCAGGCCCGGCCCGCCATGACCGCCGCCGAGCTGGCGCGTGAGCTGGAGGTGTCGGAGCGGACGGTCACCAGGGACGCCCAGGCCCTGTCGGAGGCGGGCGTCCCGGTGTACGCCGAGCGCGGGCGAACCGGCGGCTACCGCCTCGTCGACGGCTACCGCACCCGCCTCACCGGCCTGGCCCGCGGCGAGGCGGAGGCCCTGTTCCTGAGCGGCGTACCGGGCGCGCTGAGGGAGATGGGCCTGGAGGACGCGGCCTCGGTGGCCCGCCTGAAGGTGTCGGCGGCACTGATGCCGTCCTTCAGGGACGCCCCGACGGCGGCGGCACAGCGGTTCCATCTGGACGCGCCGGCCTGGTTCCAGGAGCCGGAGACACCCCCGCTGCTGCCCGTGATCGCGGACGCGGTGTGGGACGACCGTCGGCTCGCCGCCCGCTACCACCGGGGCGAGGCGGAGGTCGTACGGGAGCTGGAGCCGTACGGTCTCGTGCTCAAGGCGGGCGTCTGGTACCTGTGCGCGAGAGTGGCCGAGGCAGCGGCCTTCCGGACGTACCGGATCGACCGGTTCACCGCCGCGGAGCCGCTCGCGGAGCGTTTCGGCCGGGACGAGGAGTTCGATCTGCCCGGCTTCTGGACGGGGCAGGCGGAGCGGTTCGCGCGGTCGATCCTGCGCGCCGAGACCGTCGTACGGCTCTCGCCGGCGGGGCGGCGCCGACTGCCGTACGCCGTGGACCCGGTGGCCGCGCGGGACGCACTCGCGGGGGCCGGGGAGCCCGACGCGCGGGGGTGGGTGACGGTCACCCTGGGCGTCGAGTCCGAGGAGGTGGCGCACAGCCAGCTCACCGCGCTGGGGCCGGAGGCCGAGGTCGTCTCCCCGGAGTCGCTGCGGCGCCGTTTCGCCGAGGACGCGGCCCGGCTGGCGGCGCTGTACCGGCGATGACAATCGCCCGCACTCCAGGTGCGGGCCACCCGTCCAGGCACGATGCTGGGACGCGTGATGGACGAGACGGAGTTCTGGGAGCTGGTCGACGACACCCGCGAGGCCGCCGAGGGCGACCCGGAGGAGCAGGCCGACCTGCTGGTGGAGCGGCTGGTCCGGCTGGACCCCGACATGGTGCTGGACTTCGCCCGTCACTTCGAGGCCCGCTTCAACCGGGCGTACACGTGGGATCTGTGGGGCGCCGCCTGGGTGCTGCTGGACGGGGCGAGCGACGACGCCTTCGACTTCTTCCGGTGCTGGCTGATCGGTCAGGGCCGGGAGGTGTACGAGGGTGCCGTGCACGACCCGGACTCGCTCGCGGACCTGCTGGGCGACTTCGACGAGGAGATCGACGGCGACGGCGAGGAGCTGGGCTACGCGGCCGACGAGGCCTACGAGCAGCTCACCGGGACCGTCGCGCCGGACCTGGGCATCGCGCCCGCCCCGGCTGAACCCGAGGGCACGCCGCTCGACTTCGAGAACGAGCGGGCGCTCGCGGAGCGGTATCCGCTGCTGTGGGAGCGCTTCAGGGAGTGATTCCCTTCGCGGGCCGGGCCTCAGAAGCCTGCCGGGGCCGGGGTCAGACCGTCGTGCGGCGGCGCGTGGCGTCCATCGGGATGTAGGCCTGCTGCTCGGCCCGCACGGCGTGGTGCAGCGGTGCCTTGTTGGCCTGCTCCAGGGCGGACGCGGTGGCCGCGGCCGGGCCGAGGACGACAGCGGCGACGGCGCAGACGATCGTCCAGGGGCTGCGGGCGGCCCGGTGCCAGCCGGTCGCCTTGTTCTGACTGGTGTGCGTGGTGCCGTTCGTGGTGCTGTTCATGATCCCCGCCTCGGTCGGCTTGTGTTGTGCATGACCGTAGGAGGCGGGGATGGGAGAACCCTGAACGGCGCCTAAGGCGTTCCTGTGAACGTCCGGCCCTGGAGGCGGGCCGCCGTCTGCCGGATCTCCGGGAGCCGGGCGGTGAGGGCCGCACCGGGGCAGCTGGTCATGTAGGCCTCCTTGTGGCCCGCGAGGGCGGGCAGGGCGGCCGTGGCCCCCGACGCGTACCGGCTGCCGCTGTTGCTGGAGGTCAGACGGACGCTCGCGCGCGGGTCGACGTCCGCCGGGCCGAGTTTCCAGGCGGCGAGGGCCGCGATCGAGTCGACCATCGCCTGCGGGACGGGGACGCCGGAGGTGAACGTGCCGAGGGCGGCGATGCCGGTCGTGCGGTGGTTGAAGCCCTGGGTGTGCGCGCCGGTGACGGGACGGTCGGTGCCGCCCGCGCGGCCCTCGTAGATGGTGCCGCAGCGGTCGACGAGGAAGTTGTAGCCGATGTCGTCCCAGTCGCGGCCACCGGTCTGGCCCGCGTAGAGGTAGCGGATGATGCGGGGCGCGTCGGCGCAGTCGTAGCCGTTGGGCGAGTCGGTGTGGTGCACGAAGACGGCGACGACCTTGTCGTCGTAGCGCGGGGGTGGCTGGGCGCGCGCGGCGTCGGCCACCCAGACCGAGCGCGGCACGATGGGCGGCCGGGCGGCGGAGTGCGCCGGGGGCTGTGCCGCCCGCTGCACGGGGCGGGCCGCCAGGGACGCGGTGACGGCGTGCTCGACGCCGCTCACGCACAGCGCCAGGGCGGCGACGGCGGCGAGGCCGGGCAGGCAGGCCAGGGCCACGCGGAGCGGGCGCGGCAGCGGGGCCGGCTTCCGTCCCCACCGGCCTCGCGCGGGTCTTCGCGCGGGCCTTCGCGCGCGGAGGACGGCCTGTCGAATGGCACGCATGGACCCACTGTCGGCCGGTTCCGTTCCGTCCGCGATGTGTGCTGTGCCACCCGGTGGAACCATCGTCCCGGTCCGGGACGTTTCCGGGCTACACGCGTGCGTGACCGGTCGTGGGCGGGTCACGCGCGCGAGGCTGATCACCGGGCCCGTCCCCCGCGTACTAAGGGGTCCGAGAGAAAGGCGGCTCCGTGGACCTGCTCGACATCCTGCTGGTGCTGGTGATCCTGGTGTACGCCGGGTCGGGCTACCGGCGGGGACTGGTGGCCGGCTGTGTCTCGCTGGCCGGTTTCGTGGGCGGCGCGGTGGTGGGCGTGTGGATCCTGCCGTGGGTGATGGACCTGGTGACGCCGGGGACGACGGCGGCGACGGTCACGGCGGTGCTCACCGTGCTGGTGCCGGCGGCGGTGGGGCACGAGTTGGCGGGGCGGCTGGCGCTGCGGCTGCGCAGGGAGCTGGAGCGGGGGCCGCTCAGGGTGGCCGACGGGGTCGGTGGGGCGGTGGCGAACTCCGTGGCGGTGCTGATCGTGGCCTGGGTGGCGGCGAGCGTGCTGGCCGTGTCGTCGACTCCGGTGGTGACGTCGGCGATCCGGGACTCCCGGCTGCTGGGGGCGGTGCAGGACACGATGCCGGACACCACCCCGGCCTGGTTCTCACGGGCCACGTCGGCGCTCACCCAAGCGGGCTTCCCGCAGGTCTTCAACCCGTTCGAGAACGAGTCGACGGCGGAGGTGGCCAGGCCCACCGGCGACAGCGTCACCCCGGCGGCCACCAGCGCGGCCAAGCTGAGCACGGTGAAGATCGAGGGCGTCTCGGGCGACCAGGGCCGCGAGGGCAGCGGGTTCGTGTACGCGCGCGAGCGTGTGATGACCAACGCGCACGTGGTGGCGGGCATCGACGACCCGACCGTACGGATCGGGGGCGTGGGGCGGTCGTACGAGGCACGCGTCGTGCTGTTCGACCCAGCCAAGGACGTGGCCGTGCTGTACGTGCCGGAGCTGCGGGCGCCGGTGCTGCGGTTCGACGACGACGCCTCGCGCGGGGACTCCGCGGTCGTCGCGGGGTATCCGGAGGACGGCGATCTGAACCTCCAGGCGGCCACGGTGGCGAACCGGGTCGACGCGACCGGGCGGAACATCTACAACGACGGGACCGTCACCCGGGAGATCTACTCGATCCGTTCCACCGTCCGCCCCGGCAACTCCGGCGGCCCACTGCTGACCACCGACGGCCGGGTCTTCGGTGTCGTCTTCGCCCGCTCCACCTCCGACGCCGAGACGGGGTACGTCCTGACGGCCGCCGAGGTCGCCGAGGACGCCCGGCGGGCGACGGCGGCGACGGCGGCGGTGGACACGGGCGAGCTGATCAGCTCGTAACGGCGGAAGGGGCTCGGAGGAGGGAGCGGCCCATGAACACGTCGTCCACGTACGAGCCGTCGAGGAGGAACTCCTCCGGCAGGACACCCTCCACCACGAACCCCTCGGACTCGTAGAGGCCCCGGGCCAGGGTGTTGTGGCCGAGGACGCGCAGGGTGATGCGGCGGGCGCCGAGCCGGCGGGCCTCCTCGACGGCCGCCCGGACCAACGCGCGTCCGACGCCCCGGCCGCGGGCCTCGTCGGAGACGGCGAGGCCCTGGATCTGGCGTACGTGCGCGTTGACGGCGAGTTCGGTGGGGCGGCCGAGCCGGATGTAGCCGGCGACACGGCCGTCCACCTCGGCGACCAGGTACTCCTCGGGGTGGTGCCGTTCGTCGAAGAAGGAGCTGTACGGCGGCTGCGGCCTGGGCATGACCGCGTGCAGGGGGGACCAGGTCACGCGGTCGATGAGGGCGAGCGTCTCGTCGTCCGCGGGCCGGGCGGGGCGTATGCGGGCGTCGGTGAGGTTCGGCAGGTAGGTCATGCGCGGCACCTTACGACGCGGACGCCCGCTCCGAACGGGGGTTTTACGAGGTCACGCGGGAGGATGGGGGCATGGAACGTACGCGAATCGCGGTGGCCGGCGCGTCCGGTCTCATCGGCAGCGCCCTGGTGCGGTCCCTGACCGCCGACGGGCACGAGGTGGTCCGCCTGGTGCGCCACGCGCCCCGGAGCGAGGCGGAGGTGCGCTGGGATCCCGAGCGGGGGCGGGTGGACGCGGCCGGCCTCGCCGGGTGCTCCGCCGTGGTCAACCTGGCGGGTGCGGGGGTCGGCGACCACCGCTGGACGGACGCGTACAAGCGCCGGATCCATGACAGCCGGGTGCACGGGACGGCCGCCCTCGCGAAGGCGGTCGCCTCGCTCGACGAGCGGCCGCGGGTGTTCGTGAACGGCAGCGCGATGGGCTACTACGGCGAGACGGGCGAGCGGGCCGTCGACGAGAGCGCGCCCGCCGGCCGGGGCTTCCTGCCGGAGCTGTGCGTGGAGTGGGAGGCGGCGGCGGAACCGGCACGGGCGTCCGGGGTGCGCACGGCGTTCACCCGGACCGGGCTGGTCGTGGCCCGCGGCGGCGGCGCCTGGGGTCGGCTGTTCCCGCTGTTCCGGGCGGGGCTCGGGGGGCGGATGGGCGACGGGCGGCAGTACTGGTCGTTCATCGCGCTGCACGACGAGGTGGCGGCGATCCGGCATCTCCTGGACCGCGACGACCTGTCGGGACCGTTCAACCTGACCGCGCCCGAGCCGCTGACCAACCGTGAGATCACCGCGGCCATGGGGCGGGTGCTGCACCGGCCGACGCTGTTCCCGGTACCGGCGCCGGTGCTGCGGACGGTGCTGGGCGAGATGGCCGGGGATGTGCTGGGCAGCGCGCGGGTGGTGCCCAAGCGGCTGCTGGAGTCGGGGTTCACCTTCGCGTTCCCCGGGATCGAGGACACCCTCCGAGCCGCCTGACGCCCTTTCGGGACCGCATGCGACCGCCGTGCGACCGTGCCCTGTCCATGCGCGACTGTTCCCGGCCGATCACGGCCCTACCCTCGATCCGAACTCGGGTATCCCGGACGCCAGTTGGGGGCATGACGTCTCCACCGGCCGCGCAACCTCGAGGAGGGGCACGTGCTTGAGCCCGCGTACCAGGCGGACGTCGTCATCGTGGGAGCCGGGGTCGCCGGACTCTCCGCGGCTCATCGGCTGACCAGCGCAGGAGTGACCACCACGGTTCTGGAGGCCGCCCCGTGCGTGGGCGGCCGCATGGCGACCGAGAAGGTCGACGGCTTCCGGCTCGACCGGATCGGACAGCTGTTGTCCACGGCGTATCCCGAACTGGCCCTGACCCCCGGGCTGGACGCGCTCACCCTGCGCCCCTTCGCCCCCGGGGTCCTGCTGCACAGCGGCGGACGCCACCATCGCGCGGGCGCGCAAGCGGGCGCGGGGGGCGCAAGGGGCGCACTCCATGCCGTACGCGCCCTCGCCGGCGCCCCCCGGAGCGGGGCGCTGCCCCGGCCGCGCACCGGCTCGGCCACCGCACCGCCACGGGTGCGGGCCGGGGCGCCGCTCGGCTCGGCCGTGGACCAGGCCCGGCTCGGCGCCGCGCTCACCCGGCTCGCGGCCACGCCCGCCGAACGGCTGCTGCGCCGGCCCGAGGCACCCGCCGCCGAGGCGCTCGCGGCGCGCGGTCTGCCCGCCCGGACCATCGACGGCTTTCTGCGGCCGCTGCTCGCCGCGCTGCTCTGCGACCCGGATCTGACCACGTCCAGCCGGTGCGCGGACCTGGCGCTGCGCGCCTTCGCGGCCGGCCGGCTGTGCCTCCCCGAGGGCGGGGCCGACGTCCTGCCGGAGCTGCTCGCGCGGACCCTCCCGCCGGGGACCGTGCACACGGGGGTGCGGGCCACCGCGGTCTCCACGACCTCGGTGACCACCGCCGAGCACGGCGAGTTCCGCTGCCGGGCGGTGCTGGTGGCCACCGACGCGCGCACCGCGGCGGAGCTGCTGCCCGGACTGCGGGTGCCCGACTTCCATCCGGTGACGGTCGTCCACCACACCACCGACGAGCCGCCGGGGACCGGGGCGTCGCTGCTGCTGGACGCCGACCGGGGCGGGCCGGTCGCCCATACGACGGTGACCAGTCGGGTCGACCCCAGCCGGGCGCCGGCCGGGCGGGCGCTGATCTCCTCCACGGTGCTCGGGCCGCCCCCGGACGGCGTCGACACGGCCGTCCGCATGCACCTCGCGCGGCTGTACGGCACCTCGACCGGGCGGTGGGAGACGCTGGCCGTGCACCACACCGCCGAGGCGGTACCGGCGATGCGGGCGCCGCACGACCTGCGCCGGCCGGTACGTCTCCTGGCCGGGCTGTACGTCTGCGGCGACCACCGGGACACCAGCACGGTCCAGGGCGCCCTGCACTCGGCCCGCCGGGCGTCGGCGGCGATCGTCTCCGACCTGGGCGGGACGGGATCGCTGCACACGGCCGAACCGGCCCGGACGGCCGCGCGAGCAGCGTGAACGCACTGGGGGCTCCGCCCCCAGCCCTCCGACCCATGCCCACCCACCACCCGACTCGGCGAGACCGACAGGTGCTCGACCACCCCATCTACCCCAGCGCCGCCACCCGGTCCCGGTACACCCTTGCCGGGGCCGCGTCCCGGTAGGGCTCGAGGCGGCGTTCGAAGTCGCGGACGTACTCCACCGCCCGCATCGACCGCATCTCCGCCGCCTGCCCCGCCGCCTCCGCGGCGATCTGGCAGGCCTGGTCGAGTTCGCCGAGACCGAGGCGGGCGGTGGCGAGGACGACCCGGCAGAAGAGGCGGCTGCGCGCGTACGCGGCGGGCCGCAGCTGGAGGGAGCGCTCGGCGTGCTGCGCGGCGGCCCGGAACTGCTGGAGGTCGCGGTGGCAGTGCCCGAACTCGTCGGCCAGCTGCCCCTCGTCGAAGAACCGCGCCCAGAAGGGCACCTCGTCCCCCGCCTTGGCCGCCTCCAGCGCCCGTTCGGCCCGGACGAGGGACGCCGTGCAGGCCCGCACCTCCCCCATCACCCCGTGCCCGCGCGCCTCGACCGCGTGCAGCAGCGCCTGCACGACGGGCGGCGAGCCGCTGCCGACGCCCTGCTGTGCCACCCGCGCGAGCTGTACGGCCTCCCGCCCGTGCCCGAGGTACACGGCCTGGCGGCTCATGGTGATGAGGACGTAGGAGCCGTACGCCCGGTCTCCGGCGGCCTGGGAGAGGCGCAGGGCCTGGACGAAGTACCGCTGGGCGAGGCCGTGCGCGGCGATGTCGAAGGAGGTCCAGCCCGCGAGGCGGGTGAGGTCGGCGGCGGCGCCGAACAGCCGGCGGCCGGTCTGCTCGCCGTAGGTGCCGCGCAGCATCGGCTCGCACTCGTGCTCCAGGTAGCGCACGAGGGCCTGACGGGCGTGGCCGCCGCCGTACATGTTGTCGAGGGTGCGGAAGAGTTCGCCGACCGAGCGGAGCGCGGAGATGTCGCCGCCGGTGACCCGCTGGCCGGGGCCGCGCTCGGCCGTGCCGCGCTGCCGGGGCACACCCGGCAGAACACCGGTCAGGCCGCCGGGCAGACCACCGGGCAGACCGGCCGTGGGCCCGGTCCTGGGCTGGGCGGCGGGCCTCGGCTGGGCCGGGCGGGGGGACGGCGGCCGGCCCTGGACCGGCACGCGGGCGGCCGGATCGCCGTGGGCCACCTTCTCGTCGGCCCGGCCGATCAGCCAGTCCCGGCTGGGCACCACCAGCCCGGCCGCGGTGAACGCGATCTTGCGCAGCTCGGCGTGGCTGCCGGAGTCCTTGCGCCACAGCCCGCTGACGATCTCGACGGCCTCCTCGGGGGTGCCGGCGAACTCCAGCCCCGCGTACACGGGGGCGCAGGCGTCGAGGCCGAGGTCCTGGGCGGTCAGCCGGCGGCCGAGGCGGCGGGTGAAGACCTCGGCGATGAGGGCGGGCGTGGTGCCGCGGGGCTGCTGGCCGCGCAGCCACCGGGTGACGGACGTCTTGTCGTATCTGAGGTCCAGGCCGTGCTCGAGACCGAGCTGATCGACGCGTCGGGCCAGACCCGCGTTGGAGAAGCCCGCTTCTGCGATGAGCGCGGCGAGCTGACGGTTGGGAGTGCGCTGCGCGGGTCGTTCCGTCATCTGCGGTGCGGTCTCCTGCCTTCCGGGCCTCTGACATGCCCGGATGAAGTGCCCTGATTGCTGTGAGCTGCCCTGATGGCCTCGTGAACGGCGCGAATGTAGCGGAGCGTAAGCAGGCCCTCGCACATCTCCACGTTCATTCATCCGATCGTGTGAGGATTGCCCGCGGGGCTGACGCGTGACGGACGGACGTACAGTTGCTTGGGGCGCGGTCGGGCCTGACAGACAGGCCCCGGGTAACCGGCACAGCGCCGGCACAGCCCGCGCCGCACCGCCGTATCGCCTAGGGAGGCGCTTGCCGTGAGTGAGTTGCGGTTCGTTCGCATGGGCTTCGGAGCGGACGCCGTCGAGTACCGGAAGGCGTGGGACGAGCAGCGCCTGGTGCACGCGGCGCGGTTCGCGGACGAGGTACCCGACACCGTGCTGCTGCTGGAACACCCGCCCGTGTACACGGCGGGCCGGCGCACGGTCGAGAGCGAGCGCCCCCTTGACGGCACCCCGGTGGTGGACGTGGACCGGGGCGGCAAGATCACCTGGCACGGTCCCGGCCAGCTGGTGGGCTACCCCATCCAGAAGCTCCCGCGCCCGGTGGACGTCGTGGCGCACGTGCGGCGGCTGGAGGAGGCCCTGATCCGGGTCTGCGCCGAGTTCGGCGTGCGGACCTCGCGGGTCGAGGGCCGCAGCGGGGTGTGGGTGCTCGGCGATCCGGTCGAGCAGCGCCCGTCGCTCGGCGGACTTTCCCTGGACCTGGATCCCCGGCTGCACGACGAGGAGTTCGACCCGCGGCTGAACGGCCCGGAGTACGCGCCCTCCAACGCCGGCCAGCGCCGCGAGGACCGCAAGATCGGGGCGATCGGCATCCGGGTCGCCAAGGGCGTCACGATGCACGGCTTCGCGCTGAACGTGAACCCGGACAACGCCTGGTTCGACCGCATCATCCCGTGCGGGATCCGCGACGCGGGCGTCACGTCCCTGGCCGACGAGCTGGGCCGGGACGTCACGATCGACGAGGTGCTGCCGGTCGCCGAACGGCACCTGAAGGACGTACTGGAGAACGCGGAGCTGAAGCCGCGGGAGATCGAGAAGGCGACCGTCTAGGACGGCGGTGCCCGGCCACCGGGGGGAATGACCCCCCGGGTCTCCGGGTTGGCCTCACCGGTAGGGCTCAACAAACACGGGCGTACCCTGGTGTACGCCGAAGAATCGAAGCTACAGGGAGCCGGTCGTGTCCGCAGTCGCACCCGACGGACGCAAGATGCTGCGCCTGGAGGTCCGCAACAGCCAGACCCCCATCGAGCGCAAGCCCGAGTGGATCAAGACCCGGGCGAAAATGGGTCCCGAGTACACGAAGATGCAGAACCTCGTGAAGAGCGAGGGCCTGCACACGGTCTGCCAGGAAGCCGGCTGCCCGAACATCTACGAGTGCTGGGAGGACCGCGAGGCGACCTTCCTCATCGGCGGTGACCAGTGCACGCGGCGCTGTGACTTCTGCCAGATCGACACCGGCAAGCCCGAGGCGCTGGACCGCGACGAGCCCCGCAGGGTCGGCGAGTCCGTGGTCACCATGGACCTGAACTACGCCACCATCACCGGCGTCGCCCGCGACGACCTGGCGGACGGCGGCGCCTGGCTGTACGCGGAGACGGTCCGCCAGATCCACGCGCAGACCGCGAACCGCGAGGCCGGCCGCACCAAGGTCGAACTGCTCGCCCCCGACTTCAACGCCGAGCCGGAGCAGCTCGCCGAGGTCTTCTCCTCGCGCCCCGAGGTCTTCGCGCACAACGTGGAGACGGTCCCGCGGATCTTCAAGCGCATCCGTCCGGGCTTCCGTTACGAGCGCTCCCTGAAGGTCATCACGGAGGCCCGCGACGTCGGCCTGGTCACCAAGTCCAACCTGATCCTCGGCATGGGTGAGACCCGCGAGGAGGTCAGCGAGGCGCTCAAGCAGCTGCACGAGGCGGGCTGCGAGCTGGTCACCATCACGCAGTACCTGCGCCCGTCGGTGCGCCACCACCCGGTGGAGCGCTGGGTGAAGCCGCACGAGTTCGTGGAGCTGAAGGAGGAGGCCGAGCAGATCGGCTTCTCGGGCGTCATGTCCGGCCCGCTGGTACGGTCCTCGTACCGCGCCGGGCGCCTGTACCAGATGGCCGTCGAGAAGCGCGGTTCCTTCGTGGCCGTCCAGGCCGTCTGACGCTCCGTCAAGATCCGTTCGCCGCGCGCCGACCGTGCACCGGGGAGCGGGCGTGTGAATTCACGCACAAGCGATTACCCGCCGGTAGCGGCCGATTCGACGCGGTCCTGACCGTCCTCGCAGATGAGGACGTACGTCAGGGCCGCGTCAGCATTTCGGCCCCTCGCATCAAGGCTTCATTGGTGTTTGACCGGTCGGTCATGCCCTGGTAACACCAATCAGTGACGCTGGTGTCACACCACGTAGATCCGTGCCAAGCCGCTTCCGAGGGGGACCCCCACCATGCAGGCCGCGCCCGTTCGCGCCACCGCGATCCCGTCCTTCACCGACGCCCTGCGCGCCGTCGAGTCCCTGCTCATGAGCGGCGGCCAGCGCACCGCCCGGCGCAACGCCTGGACGTCCGTCCTGGAGGACCGCCGTCGAGCCAAGGACCGTTTCGAGGCGGAGCGCGTCCTCGAAGAGGCCACCTCCGCCCGTCTCTGACGAGCCCCGCCCTCCTCTGCGGGCATTTCAGGGCCGTCTCAGGGCCGCCTCCGGGACACTGCCGTCGTCGGCACTCCCCGGGCCACGTAGACTGCGTGGCATGGCGAGGAAGGACACGGCGGCGGACGCCGCCAACACCGGGCGACTGAAACAGATCGCCCTGACCTACAAGATGACCCGCAAGGCCGACAAGAAGATCGGTCTTGTACTCGCGGCTGTCGGAATCGTCACCTTCGGTGTCTTCCTCGCGATCGGTTTCCTGATCGGTCACCCCATCTACGCGGGCATCCTGGGCTTCCTGCTCGCTTTCCTCGCGACGGCGATCGTGTTCGGTCGCCGGGCGGAGCGGGCGGCCTTCGGGCAGATGGAGGGCCAGCCGGGCGCTGCCGCGGCGGTGCTCGACAACATCGGCCGAGGCTGGACGACGACCCCCGCGGTGGCGATGAACCGCAGCCAGGACGTGGTGCACCGGGCGGTCGGCAAGGCCGGCATCGTGCTGATCGCCGAGGGCAACCCGAACCGGGTGAAGAGCCTGCTGGCGGCCGAGAAGAAGAAGATGAACCGGATCGTCGCGGACGTCCCGGTGCACGACCTGCTCGTCGGCACGGGTGACGGCCAGGTCGAGCTGAAGAAGCTGCGGACCACCATGCTGAAGCTGCCGCGGGTGCTGACCGGTCCCCAGGTGACCGCCACCAACGACCGGCTGCGTGCCATGGGCGACCTGATGAGCAACATGCCGCTGCCGAAGGGCCCCATGCCCAAGGGCATGCGCCTGCCGAAGGGCGGGCAGCGGCCCCGCTGATCCCCGTCACACACGAAGGGGGCGCCCGGACCTTATCCCTATGCGGCTACCGCCGCTTGGTCCGGGCGCCCCCTTCGTCGTACGGTCGCGCGCCTCGTCGTGGCGTCCCGCGCCTCGTCGTGGCGTCCCGCGCCTCGTCGTGGCGTCGTGCGGTGCTCGGGTTCAGGTGCGGACCTCGACCGTGCGGGCCACGCGGTCGTGGAGGCCGCGGCCGTCCCGGTCCCAGATCAGGGCGGGGACGGCGAGGCAGAGCAGGACCGTGCGGGCCGCCGCGCGCAAAGGGTTCACCGTGCCGGTGTCGAGGGCCACCACCCGCAGGCCGAAGAGGCGCTTGCCGGGGGAGAAGCCGAGCGTGCCGACCGTGAGGAGACTCATCACGAGGAAGATCAGCAGGGCCCAGTTGCTGGTCGCCGGCCCGTAGCCGTGCGTGATCAAGCTGTATGCGATCAGGACGCACAGTCCCCAGTCCACGGCCAGCGCGCCCAGCCGGCGGCCGGGGCGGGCGATCGAACCCGGCCCCTCCTCCGGCAGGCCCAGCTGCTCGCCCCGGTATCCGAAGTCGGCACCGGCGTCCTCCATGGCCGCGCGGGGCCCGGACAGCCACGATCCGATTGCTTGCCTGTTGTCCACCCGTCCACGGTACTGCGCACCCTTTTGCGCGAGGGACGGCGGGGTGCGTCGGAGTTACGGTGGAACCCTGGCTGGTTAACTTCTGCGAAACAAACGGGTCACGCCCGAGAAACCACCCGTCCCTAGGGTCGACGACAGCGTGTGCCACCGCACTGGCCGCACGAACGAACTACCACCCCGGCTCGACGGTCGGGAGTAGGAGGAGCTGGATGTTCCAGAACGCCGACGAGGCCAAGAAGTTCATCGCGGACAAGGACGTCAAGTTCGTCGACGTCCGCTTCTGCGACCTGCCGGGCGTCATGCAGCACTTCACGCTGCCCGTCGAGGCGTTCGACCCGGACGAGGAGCTGGCGTTCGACGGCTCGTCGATCCGTGGCTTCCAGGCCATCCACGAGTCCGACATGGCGCTGCGCGCCGACCTGTCGACGGCGCGGGTGGACCCCTTCCGCCGCGACAAGACGCTGAACATCAACTTCTTCATCCACGACCCGATCACGGGCGAGCAGTACTCCCGTGACCCGCGGAACGTGGCGAAGAAGGCCGAGGCGTACCTGGCGTCGACCGGTATCGCCGACACGGCCTACTTCGGTCCCGAGGCCGAGTTCTACGTCTTCGACTCCGTGCGCTTCAAGACGTCGGAGAACGAGTCCTTCTACCACATCGACTCCGAGGCCGGCGCCTGGAACACCGGTGCGCTGGAGGACAACCGCGGTTACAAGGTCCGCTACAAGGGCGGCTACTTCCCGACCCCGCCGGTCGACCACTTCGCCGACCTGCGTGCGGAGATCTCCCTGGAGCTGGCCGCGTCCGGCCTCCAGGTCGAGCGCCAGCACCACGAGGTGGGCACCGCCGGCCAGGCCGAGATCAACTACAAGTTCAACACGCTGCTCGCCGCGGCCGACGACCTTCAGCTGTTCAAGTACATCGTGAAGAACGTCGCCTGGCGCAACGGCAAGACCGCGACCTTCATGCCGAAGCCGATCTTCGGTGACAACGGCTCGGGCATGCACGTCCACCAGTCGCTGTGGACCGGCGGTTCCCCGCTGTTCTACGACGAGGCCGGTTACGCGGGTCTGTCGGACATGGCCCGCTACTACATCGGCGGCATCCTCAAGCACGCCCCGTCGCTGCTGGCCTTCACCAACCCGACGGTGAACTCGTACCACCGCCTGGTCCCCGGCTTCGAGGCCCCGGTCAACCTGGTCTACTCGCAGCGCAACCGCTCCGCCGCGATGCGTATCCCGATCACCGGCTCGAACCCGAAGGCCAAGCGCGTCGAGTTCCGCGCGCCCGACTCCTCCGGCAACCCGTACCTGGCGTTCTCCGCCCTCCTCATGGCGGGCCTGGACGGCATCAAGAACAAGATCGAGCCGGCCGAGCCGATCGACAAGGACCTCTACGAGCTGGCTCCCGAGGAGCACGCGGGCGTCGCGCAGGTCCCGACCTCGCTGCCGGCCGTCCTGGACCGTCTCGAGTCCGACCACGAGTTCCTGCTCGCCGGTGACGTCTTCACGTCCGACCTGATCGAGACCTGGATCGACTACAAGCGCACCAACGAGATCGCGCCGCTCCAGCTGCGACCGCACCCGCACGAGTTCGAGCTGTACTTCGACGTGTGATATCGCCCCAGGTCAGAGCGGGTAACCGCTCCCCTGGGCCGTGTGTGGGCCGTCGGCCGTATTCTTCCCACTCCGGGAAGGGCACGGCCGGCGGCCGTTTGCGCTCAGGGTCCGGGCGGCACCCCCTTGCCGAACACTGAGTCGATGGCCCGGCGCGCACGGTCCCTGCTGTTCGGCATCAAGTGTGTGTACGTCCGCAGCGTGAACCCTGGATCGGAGTGACCGAGGTACTCGGCCAGGGCCTTGATGTTCTCTCCCGAGTCCAGCAGGACCGACGCGTAGTAGTGCCGCAAGGCGTGCATGCCGTGCTCACGCGAAGGTTTGAACCGCTCCCCCGGCACCCGCTCAGGAATGACACCACCGGCAATCAGGGCGGGCTTCCACAGGTACATGTTGAAGTAGTTCCTGTTCAGTGCCTTACGCTCCCGCGAGTAGAACAGCAATTTCGCTGTGACCGGCGGGCCGTCGGGGGTCTTCCACGGCAGAGTGACGTCGATAGGGGGCCGGCGGGTGATGTGCGTGGCAAGCGCATCCGACACCACGTCGGGCAGCGGCACGTCTCGCAGCTTGCCGCCCTTGGGCGGGGCGAACACCATCTGCGGGCCGATCAGCTTGACCTGCCGTGCGATGTGCAGCACTCCCCCGTCGAAGTCGACTTCATCGACGGCCAGCCCGAAGATCTCGCCTTGCCGCAAACCGCACCCCGCGCCGAGATCCACCGTTGTTGCGTACTGCTCCGGGAGTCCTGCGCGTACGGCCACCACTCGATCACGCGTCCATGGCTTGATCTTCCGAGGATCAAGCTTGGGCGCTCGCACGGAACCCGCACGGCAGGGATTGCGGGAGATGATGCCGTCGTCCACGGCCGCGCCGAACACAGCAGAGACGTTCGCGAACACGGTCCGCTGATATGACGCTGCCATCCCGGAGTCCATGAGTGCCCGCGCCCACGTGCGGATGTGGGTGGGCTGGAATGCGGTCATGGAGCGCGAACCGATGTACGGAAAGGCGTGCAGCCGAAACCGCAGCTCCATGTTCACGATGGTTGAAGGGTCCGTGGTCTGAGATGCCAGCCATGCCGTGGCGAAGGCTTGGAACGTCACCTTGCCTGCCGACGGGTCGACGTACTGCCCGCGCGTCATGTCCGTCTCGATGGCGCTCAGCCACTTCTCGGCAAGTCGCTTCTTGCCGTCGGCGAAGCTCTTGGACTTCTCGGTTCCGTCGGGGCCGATATAGCGGGCCCGGTAGCGCAGGCCGCTGCCGTGGCGGTCGCTCTTGACCCGGACGGTCTTGCCGTCGGGGTTCGTCTCGGTCTTGAACCAGCGGTCTTGGATGTGGCCTGCCATGAGGCGGCGGTCCTCTCAACACGCAGCAGGGAGAGCCGCCGGGTAGCGGCTCTCCCTGCTGTCTGCGGTGGCTGTTAGGTCAGGCAGCGTTGCGGTCGGTGCTCTTGCGCTCGGCGACGTGAGCGAGCACGTCGGCGGGGTCGTAGCGGATGTACTTGCCGATGCGGAATCCGGGCGGTCCCATGCGCTTCCGGCGCCACTGGTAGACCGTCTCTTTGGGCACTTTGAAGATGACGGCGATGTCGTCGGCCGTGAGGTAGCGGTCCGGCAACCCGCCGCGGAGCGTGGCGCGCGGGTCCGGCTGTTCACGTGCGGTGCTCATGGCATTTCCTCCGTGCGCGGGCGAGGATCCTGTTTCGGGGGCGAGCCTGTCCGAGGTGCGGATCTCTGCGTCATGGCGTCATGAGCGTCATTTAGGGCTCTGACCTGGGGTTTTGCTCGACGCAGTGGTTAGGGCGTGCGTCATGTTGGCGTCATGGGGTGCGTCATCGGATGACGCAGATGACGCAGGATGACGCAGAGCCAGCTGTCTGCGTCATGCTGCTTGCGCAGGTCAGGTGCCGTTTTCCGGCTCGCGTGACGCGCATGACGCAGCGTCTTCCTTCTTAGGACAAAGAAGGGGCTGCCTGTTGTAGTTCGGTGCGCCTCACAGCGTGAAGAAGGAGCCGCTGCGCGGCGCGACCTTGGGGCGGCGTTCCGCCGAACAGCAAGAGGAGCACGTGCTCCTCTTGCTGTTCGCTTGAGCGTGCGGATCGCGGTCAGAACGCCCGTGATTGCTCGTGTGGTGCCGGGGGGAGTGTGCGGGTCATTTCGAGGTAGCGGCCCGCGCTGGTGCGGCCCGAGTCGACAAGGACGCGCCGGGCGGCCAGCGTTGGTTGGAGGCGCTTGAGCCGGTCGGAGAGGACTTTGCCGGTCGTCGGCCATCCCTTGGGCAGGGGGCGGCAGTCGTCGCCGCTGTAGAGGCGGCTGAGGCAGGACAGCCACTCGGTGGACGTCATCCGCTGCGCCCCGCCGGGCTCGATGGTCTCGGCGTGCTTGAGGACGGTTTGCGCGAGGAGGTCGCCCTCGATCACGTCGTCGTTCAGGTCGTCCAGGCTGGCCCGGTAGGCGGGGAGAGCTCCCAGGCCGGTCGCCGCGTCGAACTGTGCGCACAGGTGGGCGAAGTCTGCCATCCGCAGGTCGGTCGGAGTCTCTGCCTCGGCGGCGCGGACCTTGACCGTCAGGTCCAGGAGCGAGCCGAGAACGACGGGCAGTACCTCGGCGTAGTCCGCCCACAGTTCCGCCTCGGTACGCCTCACGCGGGGCCGCTCCAACCGCAGTGGTAGGAGCCGGTCTGCGAGGTCGGGCCGGATGACACCGACGTCGATACCGGTGAGAAGCAGGGGCCGGCGGTAGCCGACGCGGAACACGTCCCCGTCGGTGAACAGCGCGCGCTTGACGCTCTCGACCCCCGTCACGATGCAGCACATCGCGTCCGACAGATCCGGCGTCACGTGGGAGAGGTTGTCCAGCGCGGTGACCCATCCGGCCGCCACCGCTGCGATCAGGTTCTCTTCGTCCTTCGGGGCGCGTCGCAGGTCACCGCTCATCCCCTCGATGATCCGCACGAGCATCCGGCCTCCGGTGGACTTGCCCGCTCCTTGCGGTCCGGTGAGGAACGGTGCGGGCACGGGCACCGACGGACCGAGGCAGCCGATCAGCCACACGATGGCCAGGCACTCCGTCTCGGCGTTGGCGAAGTTGCACAGCCGCATCAGCAGGTCGATGCCCTTGCCGTCCGTGTCCTTGGCCGGCAGGGGCAGTTCGCCGGTGAGTTGGGTGCGCCGCCAGCAGACTTCGCGCGGGTCGGGGGTGAGGATGTCCCAGCCGGTGGGGTGGATGCGGACGGACTGCCCGTCATCGCGGCCCAGGTCCAGCCACGTCGCCCCGTCGAATCCGGGAGCGACGCGGATGTGGACGGGCTGGACGTCCTCGGACAGGGCCAGTGCTTCGATCAGGTCCAACGCCTCTTTGAGGGCGGACCCGTTGAACACGCCGTGCCCGTCTTTGAACAGTCCGACCATGAGTTCCTGGCGGTGGCTGCCGGTCGTGCCCTGGGAGCGGATCGGGCGGGCGACGGGGTGCCCGTTCTTCTGCGCGTACACGGTTCCTTCGGCGGTGCGGAAGTACCGGAAGTGCGCTTGCGCGTAGTCCGCGATGACCTGGCGGCCGGGAGTCTTGTCGTCCTCAGACATGGTTCAGTCCCAACGTGTTCAGGGCGTTCGTCCACGCGTCGGCGCAGTGCCGCGGTGATTCGCCCTTGGCCTGCGCCGCGGTGAACAGCCGCGCGGTGTGCGCCTCGGTCAGGCAGCCGCACCGCCCGTGCGTGGACAGCACCGCGAGGAACGTGCGGTAGACGGTGGCGTGCACCGCCTCGCGGGCCGCGGTGATGCGCTGCTCCGCCATGGCAATGCCACGCTCCAGGTAGGTCGGCGTGCGGTGCGGGCACTCCCCGCCCGCAGCCATCGCGGGCACTGGGACGGTCGCCGGTCGGACTGTGATCGGCTTCTTCACCGGCAGCGCGCGGACGACGTCGGGCAGCTCGGTCATACGGCCGGTGCCGGGGCCGAGCCAGCGGGCGTACTGCATGGATGACTTGACGTCGACGCCGGGCAGGACCGCATTGGCGGACTGCATGGCGCCCTGGTAGAGCCAGTGCTCACCACGAGTGGTGGGCACGATCCGGGTGGCGGGCAGACTCGCACGGGCCCACGCGATGGCTTCCGAGCTGTCGAGGTCAACGACGGTGAGTCCGGCGCCGCCGGGGTGGTAGGCCACCGCCGCCGCCTCGCGCCACGCGCGCACCCAGGACAGCGAGTCGATGACGCCGGGGTTGGTGGTGGCGGCGGCCCAGCCGTGGCAGGGCGCCGGGCACGTGCAGGGGCCGGGGGTCTTCATGTTCGGCCGGCCACCACAGGCGTTCTTGGCGCATGCCGGGCAGTTTCCGAACGGCACCTTCCCGGCTCGTAACGGCAGCACCGGCACGCCGGAGGCCGCCAGGGAGAGCGCGGTACGCAGGTGCTCTCCGCGAATGTCGGTCGGTTGCGTCATGCTGGGAGACCTCCACTGGTCTGTTGTGGGCAGGTGGACAAGGGCGGCCCCGGTTTCTTTGGCGAGATGGGGGGCCGCCCTTGGCGTAGCTAGAAGGGCGGTTCGCTGCTGTAGCCGTCGTTGCGCCACCAACGGCGGCGGGGAAGGGGCAGCAGGACCGTGCGGTGGTTCTCGTTCCAGCAGTGGCAGGGCTCCCACTCAGTGCTGGCGTACTCGCCGTTGGAGTCGCCGTAGTGGTACGCGGTGCCGCCGTCGCCCTCGCAGGCCGGGCAGTCGGGGGCGGGGGTTTCGGTGAGGATCAGGGCCCGGCGGGGCCAGTCGGTGAGGCGGATGCGCAGTCGCACGGTTGTCGCTCTCCTTCGGGTCAGTTCCGGGTGCGGGCGAGCTTGAGGGTGATGCCGCCGACTCCGATGGGTCCGGCGGCGCCGGCGATGACGGTGGCGGTGTGGGCTGCGGTGTCGAGCAGGAAGCACAGGGCGGCGACCAGTCCCCAGGTGCCGGCGACGGCCGCGCCGGCGATGGCGAACGGGATGAGCAGGCGCCGCCACGGGATTCCGACCGGGGTGTCGTTGACGACGATCACGACCGGTTGCCCGGTGGCCTGCGCGCGGTGGTAGGCGTCGGCGGGGATGTGGGGGGCGAGGTTTCCGTGCGGTTCGCGGTGGTGCATGTGGTGCTCCTTCCGGCGAGCCGTAGACGTGTCGGGGCGCCCGCTCGAAGGGTTCGAGGCAGGCGCCCGCTGGTGACGGTGTGTGGTCGTAGTGGTCAGTGGCTAGTGGCTACTGGCAAGCCGAAAGAGCCTGCTAGAGGCGCGTGGTGGGCAGTAGAGGGGTGTTCTAGTGGCTAGTGGCAAGTTGGCGGTAGCCAGTAGCCGGTAGCCGTGTGTGAGCGTTCAGGCGTGGTCGGGGTGGACGTAGACCGAGTGCGGTCCGTTGTCCCGGTAGACCAGATCGCCGCGTTCGGCGGCGGTTTTGAGTGCTTCGCGCACGGCTTGGCGGCTGCGGTTGACGCGGTCGGCCACGGCGGACGGCTTCATGCCCGTCGGGCCCGCTTCCGCGATCGCCGTGATCGCGTCGGCAAGCCAGTCCGGCCCGCCCTCCCGTCCGACGGTCGCCCCTTCGATGTCACTGCTGTCGCGGCGCAGCGCGGACAGGTTCAGCCCGCTGGGCCGGGTCGGAGGGGTGTCGGAGTTGGAGGTGTGGGGTTCGGGGGCGGTGGCGAACTGGGCGTCGATCTCTGCCCGGAAGCGGCGCAGCATCTCGTCGTCCGGCGCGACCGGCGCCGACTGCTCGGTGCGCAGGGCGGACAGGTTCAGCGCGCCACCGCCCGGGTGCCCAGCAGGCGTCTCCGTGCTCGGTTCGATGGGGGTGTGTTCGCGCATCCAGGCGATGCGCTCCGCGTCCCAGCGCCCGGCGTAGGCGGGCCCGGCAGCCTTGGCGGACACCTCGTCGAGCCGGGGGTGGCGGTCGGAGGTGGCGGCGATGATGTCGCGGATCTGGTTCGGGAGGATCCGCCACGCCTTGAACAGGGCGGCCGGGGACTCGGGGGTGCCCATGAACCCGGCACCCTTGTAGGGGGCCTGCTCGACGCGCAGGCCTCGGCGGCCGGGGAACATCTTGCCCAGGTCCATGCCCTCGGTCTCACCGCCGGTCAGGGCGACCCGCACCTTTCCCTCACGACGGATCATCAGGTTGCCCAGCACCGACCCGGTAGCCCCCAGGGCGGTAAGGACGGTGCGCACGCCCATCGCGCGCAGCATGCGGATGACTTCCAGGATCTTCTTCGCCAGTTCCTTCATCTGCCGATCGGTGCTGACCAGGATCTCCGCACCCTCGTCGATGACCAGCAGAATCTGGGGGATCCTGGCGCTGATGGGCAGCAGATCAGTGTTCGCCCGCGACAGCAGGTCCTGGTAGGCCTTCTTGCGGTGCAGGCCGATGTCCAGCGCCGCATCCAGCATGGTCAGCGCTTCCTCGTGCGTGCCGGCGAGCCAGTCGATACCGGGCCGGACCGGCTTACCGTCCTCCCGCTTGACCGCGCCGTTCAGCGCGGGCAGCACCCACGGCAGACCGGCCGATCCGGCGTTGAGGTCGATCACCCACGTGAGCACGTCTTCGGCGCGGGCGAACCCGGCGAGGATCGTGTGCACCATGTTCGTCTTGCCTGATCCGGTCGGACCGACGACCAGCGCGCACTGTTCACGCAGGTGGACGGGGACGACTTCGGCGTTCGTCCGCACCCCCCACGGGATGCCGGTGAGCACGGACAGCGGCCCGTAGTCGTCGGGGTAGGGGCAGTCCTCCTTGAGAACGTTGACCGTGGTCACGTCCAGGATGGTGCGGCCCTGGTGGATGCCGGGCCCGGCGGTGGCGGTGCAGCCGTGCGGCAGCTTGGCATCCGCCGACAGCGCCACGGAATGCTGAGCGATCCGGTCGTGCGTGATGCCGCCCTGCGGTTCGAGATCGAGCGAATACCCGGCCCCCGACGGCCACTTCTCCACCCCGACCACCCGCACGCTGATCCCGCAGATCCGCTGGATGCGCTCCACCCACTCCGCGGCGATCGCCCTGCGCTCCGCGGACAGTTCAGCGGCGATCTGCCGCTGCTCCGCGGCGATGGCCTCTTCCTCCCGCGCCTCCTCAAACAGCGCGGACGATCGGGCGGCGGCGCCGATGCCGATGCCGATGGTGGTCAGGGAGCCGAGGGCGGCCCAGGTGAGGGGGCCGTGGGTCATGGCCCAGGTGGTCCAGCCGGCTCCGACGAGCCAGGACGCGGCGTGGGTGGCGAGGGTGCGGCCGGCGTTGCGGATGCGGAGTCCGGCGACGGTGTGGCCGATGGCTCCGGCGGCGCCGGCGGCGAGGGCCCAGCCGGGCGGCATGGACGTGGCGGCGCCGGTGGTGGCGAGGGCGAAGGCTCCGGTGGTGGCGGACAGGGCGCCGGTCACGGGTCCGTGACCGGCACTCCAGTCCAGCACCGGGCCACTACTGGTGTTCTTCGTGGCGGTGGTGCTCATGTCAGACGTTCCAGCCCTTCTCTGCCTCGCTGCCGTTGCGGGGGTCCTCGTGGCGGGCGATGTCCTGCTCGTGGACGCGGCGGAAGATGGCCGGGAGTTCCTCGGCTCCGTCCGCGGCCTTACGGAGCAGGTCGTAGATGTCGTTGAAGCCGCCGGCGACTTCCTTCTCCAGCGGGAACTCGCTGTCGGAGCGCTCCGCGAGGATCTGCATCACGTGCGCGATCATGTTCAGCGCCTCGGGGAGGCCCTCGACCATGGCGAGGATCTCCATGCAGCCGTCCGGCTCGTAGAGCATCGCGGCGGCCTGCATCTCGGTGGCGTGGTCCTCGAACTTGAACCCAGAGCTGGACACAGAAGATCCCTTCTCGAAGTCGGGAGTGCTGGGGGTGGTGGGTTCGGGCCGCTCGATGTGCTCAGCGATGCCCTCGGTGACGTCCTCGGCGGCCTCGGCCTCGGCCTCGGCCTCCGCTTCGCGCTGCTGCTCGCGGATCTCCTCATCCCGCGCCGCCCGCTGCTCCGCGGCGGTGCCGGTGAGCCGCTGGTAGAGGCGGCGACCGGGGTGGATGAGCCAGGGAATGCGGAGCTTGCGGCCGATCGGGCTGGTCAGGAACCCGAGCAACCCGAGGGGGAGGGCGAGTAGGGCGGCGAGCAGGCGGCGCTGGTGGAAGCGGGCCGCCGACCGTCGCAACGCAGCACGGGCCGCCTTGCGGGCGGGCGCCTTGCGCAGCGCACCGCGCTGGGCATCCACCTGCCGACCGGCTGCCGCATCCCGCTTCGCGCGCTGCTTGGCGACGGCCGCGTCCCGCATGGCACGCGCCTTGCGCCCGGTGCCACCCAGCAGACGCCCGGCCAGACTTCCCTTGCCGCCCGACCGGGTCTTGCTGCCGGGGGTGTTGGTGTTGCGGCGGGCGTCGGCGACTGCTCGGCGGGCCGCGGTCTTCTGCGCCCGGCGCTCAGCGCGCGAGCCGCCCGCAGCCTTCTGCGCATCCCGCAGCGCCTTCACCTGACTGGCCCGGCTCGCAGCCTTGCCACCGAACCCGGGCAGAACACCCGCCTTGCCCTGCCGCGTCCGACCGGACTGGCCGGTGCCGATGTTGGCCCGGCCGCTCTTGCTGCCCGCCGGACCGGTCGTGCGGGCGGCGGACCCGCGGCGGTGCTGGCTGGGCACCTTGCCCGACCCACCGGTACCGGAGCGGCCCCCGCGGTGCCCGGAGGCTCGGTTGCCACCCGTCCCGGCGGTGCGGGCGGCGGCGGAACGACCGGCCGCGCGGGCAGCGGCCCGGCGTGCCTCGCGCCGCGGGCCGGGCTTGCGGCTGCGGGTGGCCGCGGCCATTCCGAGGGCAACGGCGCCGGTCATGGCGACGGCCGCGGCGATCGGGCCGCCGGCCAGGGAGGCGGCGGCGACCATGCCCACGGTGGTGTTCGTGCCCGACAGAGCGAGCGGGACGACCGGCCAGCCACCGGGCGTGTGGTCCACTTCCGCGGCGGCCGGGGCCGGGTTGGGGGGTGTCTGCGGGGGCGAGGGTGTGTCCGGCCATGCCGGTTGGGCTACCGGTTCGGTGCTGACTTCCGTCATGCTGCTTGTGCTCCTTCTGGGGAGTAGGGCCCGGCCGGGGCTGTAGGAGGTCGCTGGCCGGGCCTGCTGACAGGGGGTTAGGCGGTGCGCTGTTCTTCGGCGATCTGGCACAGGCCACAGATGCCGTGCCTGGTGGAGATGCAGTAGCCGACGTCCAGCTGGCAGCGGGGGCAGGTGCGGCGGGCGAGCATCGCCAACGCCAGAGCACCCCACTTGCGCGACGTCATCGGCCGCACGGGCTTAGCCAGGTCGAGGCGGTAGAGGTAGGCGACGCGGGCGCCGTGGCGGCGACTGGTCACCATCACCTGCGCGGCGACGTCTTGTCCGCCGGGCCGCAGGCCGCGGGCCCGGAGCTGGCGGCGGGTGGCGTAGCCGTCCGGGGCCATCCGCCACGGGTAGGTGGGTATGCCGTAGCGGGCGCCGGTGGGGTCGTAGCAGCGGCTGTAGGCGGTCGGCATCAGGCACCGCCGATGGCCACCAGGTGCGGCCGGTCGGAGTCGTCGCCCTCACGCACGGCAAGGATCTGCTTGCGTCCCCACGACTCGCTCATGCCGTACGCCTCACCAAGCGCGCGAGCGCTGAGAGGGCGTGCGGCCTGTACGGATTCGGCGTACGTACGGCGTGCGTCCTGCCGCATCCGCTCCAGCTCTGCTTCCTCGAACTGCGCCTGCCGGTCGGCCTGCTCCTGCGCGCTCAGCTCCGGTGTGCGGAGGGCGTGCGGGGTGTACGGATGCGGCGTCCGCACGGCGTCCGCACCCTCGCTCACCTGCGCCAGTACCGGCTCCGAAGTCACCTGCGGTGCCCCAGTGAGGGCAGTGTGCGGGAACTCTGGGGCGGGCTGTTCGGGGGTATGCGGGAGGGGTGCGGATACGCCCGCCCCCCTCCCGTCCGCCGATCCGTCCGAGGGCGTGGGGCGGTGGTGGAGCACCTTGGCGACCAGGTCGGACCCGAAGTAGATCGAGCCGACCGGCAGGGAAGTGGCGAGCAGGACCAGGGCCCAGTTCGCGGGGTCCCAGTCGGCGAGCCGGCCCCAGTCCACGGCGTGGCCGTGCAGCTCGGGCACCAGGCCGTGCACGTAGTTCAGGATCAGGGAGGCCAGGGTGTAGGTGGCCAGGACCCGCAGCGCGAACCGCTTGTCGCGCTCCTCGGTCAGCACCAGGGTGGCGACCAGGGCCAGGGCCATCAGGCCGTCGACCACGAACGGGTACAGCGTTGCCGCGGTCGCATCCGCGCCGACTACACGGGCCACGTCCCGCAGTGCGTTCCACGAGACCCGGAACGCCATCGCGACCACGCCGACCAGGGCCAGCACCAGCAGCGTCTTCCCGAAGCGGTTCACGCCGCACCCCCCGCCGACACAGCGGCCGGGGTGTCGATGTCACCGAAGCCGGTCAGCTCCAGTTCGGCGCCCGCGTAGGCGGTCACCGTGTTCAGCACGCGGGTACGACCGTTGCTCTGCTCTCGGTAGAGCACGTCGTCCGCGCAGATCCCCAGAGCCTCCCGCCACAGCTCGAAGTCGGCCAGGCGGTTGTGGAACGTCAGCTCCAGCCGGTTCGGGTAGACCGTCGACACCTGCACGTCCGGCGCCGGCAGGTGCCCGAAGTCCACAGCCAGCAGGCGCAGCACACGCAACGGCACGGCAAGGCCGTCCAGGGTGAGGATCTCGGCACTCACGCGCTCACTCCCGCGGCCATGGCCGACAGGTTCGTCAGCTCCAGCCGCGCGGCCAGCGCCCGGCGCCGGGCCCGACGCAGCCGACGCTTGTCCAGCTCCGACGGGGTGCGGTCCAGGGTGGCAATGTGTGCGTCCAACAGTTCCAAGTCCGCGAGGATGACCGGCATCTCGGTCTCAATCGCGTCCAGCTCCGCATCCGTCGGCTCGATCCCGTCGGCGGACGCGGTAACAGCGTCCTGAGCAGTGACGATGTGACTCATTGGGTCGTGTTCCTCTCACAGGGGTGAACGGCCTGAACCGCACCCCCGGAGTAGGCGCTCCGGGGGTGCTTGCCGTTGGGTGGGACCCTCTGCCGCAAAGCACGGCGGGGGGAAGCGCCCCGGCCAGGAGTCGAACCCGGCCTTCGACCATCGGAGCTATGTCGTATCGCGGCTCTGTGCGCGCCTTGCTCCGCCTCCTTTGGACGGCGCGCGGTCACCGCGCCACTCAGTCGTCACTCGCTGAGCGGTCTCCCTGGGTGTCATGGACCGGGTGCAGCCCAATCACCGGGGTCCCCGTGATCCGGCCCCTGGGTCCACGCCCGAGGGTCAGACCAGCGGCTTAGCCGATGACACCGATCAATCCGTGAAGACGACGGGCTTTTACGTCTCCCCTGCCGCTCGGACCGCATGGAAGCGGGTCCGACGGGGCCATTCACACGTTCTTGCAGGTCAGGCAGGCGAGATACGCTTCCCCCCGCTGCTTAGGGGGGGTTGCCGTCTCGCTTGATAGGTACCATAGGCAAACCTGCCCGTGCACGCAACCCCCTCTCGCGATAGGGTTCGTTAGCCCCCCTAGGCGACGATGGGAGAACAGTGCACGACGACATGAAGCGGGTCTCTGAGATCTCGGCCCCGGTTGACCGCGCCAAAGCCGCAATTGACCTGATGGCGACGTATCAGGGATGGGTGCTGGAGCTGTCCCGCATCCGTCGAGAGGCCATCGAGGAGGCGCAGGCATCCGGTATGACCCAGGCCGAGATTGCCAAGAGTCTCGGTGTGAGCCGTGGACGTGTCGGGCAACTCGCGTCCGCCGGCCCGCCCCCGGAGCGAGCGTTCTTCGGTACGGGCTCGGTGACCGTCTCGCTCGGTGGCAAGTACGAAGCTGGCAAGGCCCCGGACCAGAACCCGAGCGCGGTCGTGACGAGGGAGGACCTCGACAACTTCGAGCACCTGCGCAAGTTGCTGGGCGGGATGAAGCTCGATGCCGAGTACGAGGTGATCCCTCCGACCGGAATCGTCAACCTGAACCGCGACAACCACGTGGTTGTCTGCGGACCGCGACTCTCCCCGATCATCGCGCAGGTACTTGAAGGGGATGACAACCTACGGTTCGCCAAGGACGAGGCTTGGCACCTCGTGGACCAAACTGCAGGGACCACATACCGCTCCCCGATGGATGAGGACGGCTCAGCGGGGGACGTTGGTTATCTGGGACGACTCCCCCGCCTGGACGGACGAGGGACGTTCCTGTACATCGCCGGAATCCACGCCATCGGCGCGAACGGAGTCGTCCACTATCTCGAAAACAATCTTGCAGAGCTGTACAGGGAGGTTCGTACGCGTCGGTTCTCCACACTCATTTCATGCCGCTACGACCCCGAGACGCTCGCCGTGCTGGAAAGCCGGCGCGTCACCCCGCTCTACCGACATGAAGGCTGATCATGCGCGTCTGTTTTGACACACGTCGGGGGGGAGCCAATCCGAACGAGGATTGGGTGGCCGGCACTCCGACGCTCGTCGTCGTGCTGGACGGACTCAGCACCGCGGGCCTGAACACGGGATGCCGCCACGGCGTCCCGTGGTACGTCGCCCACCTCGGTAGCCAGATCGTCTCTGCCCTCTCGGCCCCGGACAAGCCACTCGCGGACGGGTTGGCCGACGCCATCGCGCGTGTTGCGGAGCTGCACCCCGGGTGCGACCTCGACAACCCGGGGACACCGTCGACCACGGTCGCGATCCTGAGAGAGAACTCCGGTTCCCTTGACCACCTGGTTCTCGCGGACTCACCCGTCGTGTTCGACGGACCCGACGGTATCTCGGTGATCACTGATCTTCGGGTAGACGAAGTACTGTCCGACTTGAAGGCCGAAGTCGAGCAGTACGAGACACACACCGACGAGCACAGGGAAGCTCTGCAGAAACTCGTATCGGCACAGCGGCACGTACGCAACACACCTGAGGGGTATTGGGTGGCAGCGGCTGTTCCCCAAGCAGCAGAGCACGCCCTGAGCGGCACGGTGCCCCGAGTCGACGTACGTGCTGCGGCCGTGATGTCCGACGGCGTATCGCGACTCGTGACCGAGTACGAGATGGCCACTTGGTCCGAGGTTTTCGACACGCTCAGGACGGGCGGGCCTTGCGAGTTGATCGATACCGTCCGCAAGGTCGAGGCGACGGACCCAACCGGCCGCCGCTGGCCGCGGTACAAATCCGGCGATGATGCCACAGTGGCGTTCTGCCAGTGGTGACGGACCGGCAAGAGACCGCCGGGCCGTCTCTATTACAGGAACATCACGCGCAACAGGCACTGGCGTAGCTGGCCACATCGTCAGACAGGCTCCCAGCTCCTGCGCCGCCGTAAAGGCACCGGACCTCGTGACTTGATCTGGTTGACACCCCGATAATGTGGCTGGAGTCGGTGGGGTGCAGCGAAGCACATGCACGCGTGGTCGGTAGGCGCACTGAACAGCAGTAGGTCGTCAGGGAGCAGAAGAGAGACCGCCTCTGACCCAACCAGTTGGGTCAGAGGCGGTCTCTCTGTTCACCGTGCGAACGATACAAGCGGCTAGATCAGTTAGGCGTGGCGCTGCCGGTGCACACGTATTCCGAGAATCCCCAGATTTCGCTATCCTCACCGGTTCCATAGGTGTCGCTACTGGATCCTCCGGCCCGGATACTCGCAGACTGTATGTAGGGATATTCGCCAATCCAGTTCCAAAGCGTTGCCTTGACCGGAAGATTGTTCACGTAAGAATTAATACCATTCCACGGGTTGGTCAGGCCATAATCGATCAACTCAAAGCAGGCACTAGTGCTCGCCGAAGTGAGCGCTAGCGTCCGATACTCGGTGCTCCTATATAGACACAACTTTCCCGAAGGGCATGTCTCGGCAGCGACCGCTGGCGTTGCGGTGGTCAACGAACTCCCCCCGATCAAGGCGAGAGCTGCGATAGCCATGGCACCTATACGCTTAAACTTCACAATAACCCCTGCTTTCGGTGGGTGAATCATCACATCACCCGAGATTCTATTTTGAGCGGCTTCGCGAATTATCTGAGCGACTCCATTAGCCGAGCCCCTTGATCAACTTTACGAGTCACCCGCACCTTCGGTCAACACGGCTAGACAGATTCTCGACACTGACGCAAATAGTGCACAATGCTCCAAATGTTTCCACATGAGTGCTTTACCTAAATATCCCTAGCCAACTAGGTAAAGTGGCCCGAATCGCTTCGTCAGACCGAAGAGGCGTTTAGACGGCCATGGAATATGTATAGAATTTTCCACATAAATTGTGGCACGTCCACTCATGCACTGAAGCGTTTTCTGGGTTCAAGAAGCCTATGGATCCATTGCTCCACAGAACCGACATAGAGAAACCACGATGACTGCAGGTGACCATTTCTCCCCTGGACCACCTACAAGATCAGGGCTGGAGACCTCAACAATCTTCGTCTCCGCAGTCCACATCGAGGGGAACACCGCAACGCCTCTGCTCGGGCCCTCTCTGGGCCGTGCAGAGGTACTCAACGACAACCAACAATGACAACCGCCGACACCTAAGCCGCAGGTCGCAGCGTTGATCGATTACGTGGCCGCAGGTCAGAAATCCGACCCGTCACTTCTTCGACGTCTGATCGGCCCGCGCAGGCCGTCGGCCTGTTGGGCTCCGCCCCCGTTCCTGGTTTCTCAGGGCGGGGGCGCCGTCGTATGGTTTCCGGCACTGCTGTTCGACACGGGTGACGGGGAGAGACGGAGATGTCCCAACAGGACGACGCCGAGCGGGAGTTCGACATCAAGTGGGCCGACGGCGCGGAGTACAAGGAGCCCTCGGCGCGCGCCCGCATGCTGGCCGCCCGCTGGAAGGAGAACCCGCCCGAGCCGCAGCCCTTCCGGGCCGCCCCCGGCCCGAGGACACCCCGCCGGTCGTCATGGACGTCGACGGCGATCGTCCTGGGCTGTGTGGTCGCGGTGATCCTGCTGCTGGGGTACTCGCGGTTCCAGGCACCGTACTAGGAGCGGGCGCGTGCACATCGACCACACGCGGGGAGCGGCCGCGGCCGGACGGCTCGCGGAGGGCGCGGCGCTGCGGGAGGTCGTCGACGTCGGCGCTCCCGATTCCTGGATCCGGCTCGACGCCGGGGTGCGGTCGGACGAGTGGTGCCACCCGACCCATGGCCTGCCCACCTGGGAACAGGCCGACGGCGGGCGGGCGCTGTCCGCCGCCGTGCGGTCCGGCGAGGTGCTCACCGAGGCGCAGCTCGCCCTCGCCCCGTGCCACCGCGACGGCCGGATCCGCGAGCATGCGCGGCGGGCCGCGTTCCGGCTGGTGCTGGAGCGGGGCGGTGACGTACTGCGGCGCGTGCTGGTGGTGGTGCGGGACGATCCGGACGAGCGGCTGCGGGAGCGGGCGGCGCGGATCACCGCCCTGTCGGTCGGGCGCTGACGGGGCCACCGGCGCACCGGGACCTTTTGCTCCTCCTGGGGACGTCACGGACCCGTTCATGGGAGGGGTGCGAGGCACACTGGCAGTGGGGCGAGTGCCTGACTGTGGGTGGTGGTGCGTATGCGAAGTCGGTTCCGGGGCGACCGGGGGCTGACCGTGCGGATGACGGTCACGCTGTTCCTGCTCGGGTTGCTGTACGTGGCGTTCGTCGCCGCGTTGATCGTGTTGCTGAAGTCGTGGGTGCTGGTGATCGTCGTCGCGGCAGGGGTGCTCGGCGCGCAGTACTGGTTCTCCGACCGGATCGCGCTGTTCGCGATGCGCGGGCGGGTGGTGGAGCGGGAGGAGTATCCCGAGCTGCACGCCGTCGTCGACCGGCTGAGTGCGCTGGCGGACATGCCCAGGCCGTCGGTCGCCGTGTCGGAGATCGACATGCCGAACGCGTTCGCCACCGGGCGCGATCCCAATCACGCGGTGGTGTGCGTGACCACCGGACTGCTGCGGCGGCTGGAGCCGGCCGAGCTGGAGGGCGTGCTGGCGCACGAGTTGTCGCACGTGGCGCACAAGGACGTCGCCGTGATCACGGTCGCGTCGTTCCTCGGGGTGATCGCGGGGCTGGTCGTGCGGTTCGCCTTCTACAGCCAGGTGTTCGGCGGCGGGCGCAGGGACCAGAACACCGCGGTCGTGTTCGCGGCCGTCATGGGTGTCTCCGCGGCCGTGTACGCGCTCAGCTTCCTGCTGATCCGGGCCCTGTCCCGGTACCGGGAGCTGGCGGCGGACCGGGCGGCGGCGCTGCTGACCGGGCGGCCCTCGGCGCTGGCCTCCGCGCTGACGAAGGTCACCGGGGACATCGCGCGGATCCCGTCGAAGGACCTGCGGACGGCCCAGGCGTTCAACGCCTTCTACTTCACCCCGGCGCTCGGCTCCGAGCCGGGTGTCGCGCGGCTGTTCTCCACCCACCCGAGCCTGGAGCAGCGGCTGGAGCAGTTGGGGCGGATCTCCGCCGAACTGGGCGAGGCGGTCGTCCCGGGGAAGGCGGACTGATCATGGGGCTGCTGGACATCCTGCTCGGCCGGTCGAAGCCGGTCGCGCCCGACCTGGACCGGCTGTTCGCGCTGCCGTCGGCGGCGGTGACGCTGGAGGCGGCGGCAGGGTTCACCCCGACCGGGCGGGGCGCGGTGTGCTTCGCGACGGTCGAGGGGTCGGCGTTCGAGCAGACGCACCGCGAGGTCCAGGCACTGCTGGACGCGGACACCGAGCGCACCGGCCCTCCGGTGCGGCTGCTGCGGGACGACTACGGCTACTCCTGGCTGGTCTCCCACCGTTCCCCCGGCGAACTCCCGCTGCTGGTCAACGATCTGCACGCGGTGAACAGCGCGATGGAGGTCAACGGCTTCGGCCCGCAGCTGCTGTGCTCGCTCGCGGGGTTCGAGGACCGGGGCGGGCGGCGGCTGGCGCTGGTGTACCTGTACAAGCGGGGCTCCTTCTACCCGTTCGCGCCGCTGCCCGGTACGGGGCAGCGGCGCGACAGCGCGCTGGAACTCCAGGTGAAGGCGGCGCTCGGGGCCGACCTGCGGACCGAGGAGGACCTCGGCCGCTGGTTCCCGCTGTGGGGCGCCCCCGGGCTGTGAAGGGGCCGGGGGTTTCCTACCGGCCGCCGCGCTCGCGGGCGTAGCGGCGCTCCCACCTGGCCTGCTGGTCACGGCGTGCCCGGTAGGCCTTGTACGAGGTCGGCGCGGACGCGGGGGTGGGGGCGGGGGTCTGCAGAGAGCCCGCGACCGGGCCCGACGACGTCGGGGACGAGCCGCGGCCGTGGCGCGCGTACAGGTAGAGGACGGCGACCGCGGCGAGCCAGTACAGATGGTTACCGAATCCCAGGACCACCAGGACGGCGGTCCCGGAGAGAACGACGGTGCCCATGGCGTGCCTCCTTCCTGGGCTTGGACGGACGGGTGTGCTGTGTGGGGGGGGGTGGCTTCTCCAGCGTAGGGAGGCGGTCACTCGACGTGCATCTCCTTTTCCTGTCCGAGCCCGTGAGTGAATGGGCCGATGAGAGCCTTTGTGTACGAGCACGGCGGTGAGCGGCTCAGTGGTGTGTACGGCGATGGCGGCGGCGGTCCCGGTGCGGCCACCGCCGTCGTCCTGCACGGCGCGGGCAGGAGCAGCAAGGAGCGTCTGCTGCCGCTGCTCGGCGAGTTCACGGCGCACGGCTGCCACGCCCTCGCCGTGGACTTCTCCGGGCACGGCGAGAGCAGCGGCGCACTGCGGGAGTTGAGCCTGCGGCGGCGCCTCGAGCAGGCCGCGGCGGTGATCGAGGCGTACGTGCCGGGGGACGGGCCGCTGGTGCTCGTCGGGTTCAGCATGAGCGGGCAGACGGTGGCCGACCTCACCGCCCACTACGGGGACCGGGTCGCGGCCCTGGGGCTGTGCGCGCCCGCGGTGTACGCGGGCGAGGCGTGGGACGTGCCGTTCGGGGACGGGGACGGCCGGTTCAGCGCGATCATCCGGACGCCGGGGAGCTGGCGGGCGGCGCCGGCGCTCGACGCACTGCGGGCGTACGAGGGGCGGGCGGTGCTCGCCGTGCCGGGTACGGACGCGGTGATCCCGGCGGAGGTCACCGAGGCGGTGCAGGACGCGCTGGCCGCCCGCGCCCAGTACACCCGCCTCGAACTGCCGGAAGCCGACCATCAGTTGGGTGCCTGGCTGCGCGATCACCCCGGCGACCGGCGGGCGTTCGTGGGTGCCGTGCTCACCGGCCTCGGTGAGGGCGGCTGGACGGCGTCCCGCGCCTGTCCGGCCAAGCAGGTACCGGCGGGCCGTACGGTCGTCGGCTCCCGCCCGCTGTACGGCGGTTCGAGTTCGTAGGAGCGGCGGCTCTCCCTCGCCGACGGCCCCGACCCGGTGCTGCGGGCGTTTGTGAGGCGCCCGGCCTTCTGGCGCGGGAGGCGGACGTGGGGTCCCTGCTCGCCGGGCAGGAGGGCATCCCCGCGGCGCAGCTGATCGCCGTCGACGCGACGGGTGAACCCAGCGACCACGCGACCTGTTGATGTCGGCGCGGCCGGGCCGGGTCCGCGTCGACGAGGAGGACCGGGAGGCCGGCCGGACCTGCTCGCGGCGCAGCTCGTCAGCAGTTCGGTCAGCCGGTCGCGGCCCTGGCGTTCCAGTACGGCGACGGGGTCGGGGCGGTCGACGGGAGGGAGCCGGTCGGCGTGCGCGGAGCGGAGGGCCGCGCTTGCGGGCGGCCCGGCCGCGGCGGGCGCGGTCCGCAGGCGCGGTCCGCGGGGGTGGTCCGCGGGCGCGGTCCGCGGGGGTGGTCCCGCGGGCGCGGTCCGCGGGGTGGTCGGTCATGCGGGCCGTCTCCGGGGCACGACGGGCCTCCCCGCTCGCGTTCACGCCCCCACGCGTGCGCAGGACGCGTCGGGTGCGTGTGTCTGCGCTTGATCGCGGTGAAGGCCCGACAGGGGGGCCGTGCGCGTGCCGGGTCCGCCGAACGGGTGACACGGGCCCGTTGTCAGTGGGGTCGGGGAGGATGACGGAAGGGACGCGGAGCGACGGACGGAGAGCGGTATGGGCGGCGCGGGCGACGGGGTGGTGCGGTACATCGACGGGGCGGAGCGGCGGGCCCGGCTGGCCCTGCGGCACCGGTTGGCGCCGACGGCTCGTGCCCGGACGCCGGAAGAGGTCGCCGACGCGCTGCTCGCTCTGCACGGGAGCGACCCGGCGACGGTGTACCTGGCGGTGGGGGCACGGCTCGCGGACCCGTCGGTGACGGTGAAGGAGACGGACCGGGCGCTGTACCAGGACCGGACGCTGGTGCGGATGCACGGCATGCGGCACACGGTGTTCGTGTTCCCCGCCGGATGCACGGCGGTCGTGCACGCCTCGACCGGCCTCACGGTCGCCACCCGGGAGCGGGCCTCTCTGCTGAAGGACATGGCCAAGGCGGGTGCGCCGGACGCGGCCTGGCTGAAGGAGGTCGAGGAGTCGACGCTCGCCGCGCTGGGGCGGCTGGGCCAGGCGACGGCGGCGGAACTGACCCGCGAGGAGCCGCGGCTGCGGGAGCAGTTCGTGCACTCGGCCGGGAAGAGCTACGAGGGCCTCCACTCGGTCTCCACTCGGCTGCTGAGGGTGCTGGGGGTGGAGGGCAAGGTGGTCCGGGGCCGTCCGCTGGGCTCCTGGACCTCGTCCCAGTTCCGCTGGGCCCTGGCCCCCGAACATCCCGAACTCGACGCGGCCGCGGCCCAGGCGGAGCTGCTGCGCCACTGGCTCACCGCGTGCGGACCCGCGACCGAGGCCGACCTGAAGTGGTGGACGGGGTGGCGGGTGACGGACGTGCGGCGGGCGCTGGCGGCGATCGATGCGCGGGCGGTGTCGCTGGACGAGGGCACGGGGTACGTGGTCGAGGGCGACGTCGATCCCGTCGCCGCGCCGCCGGAGCCGTGGGCGGCGCTGCTGCCGGCCCTCGATCCCACGGCGATGGGGTGGCAGGCGCGGGACTGGTATCTCGCTCCGGAACTACGGCCCGCCCTGTTCGACAGAAGCGGGAACGTGGGGCCGACGGTGTGGTGGGACGGGCGGGTCGTGGGGACGTGGGCGCAGCGGGGGGACGGGGAGGTCGTGTGGCGGGTGCTGGAGAGTGGTGGTGTCGGGCGTGATGCGGAGGCCTTGATCGCGGGGGAGGCGGAGCGGCTGCGGGGGTGGCTGGGGGAGACGAGGGTGACTCCGCGGTTTCGGAGTGCGGGGGAGAAGGGCTTGGCGGGGTGAGGGTGGGTGGTTGGGGGGGCTGAGGTCGGCGTGGCTCGAGGGTGGCCGGGTCGGCGCTGCGGGGAGGTGGGTCGCGCAGCGCGACGCTGCCGGGATGCCGCCTGCGCCCACCCGCACCAGGCGGCACGGGTGGGCGCAGGCGGCGGGCCTACCTGCTGTAGCGCATCAGGGCCCGCACCATGTGACACGTCGTGTCCGACGGCGGGTGCACGCCGATGAGTTGGGCGGTGCTGCGGATCTTCTCGTTGCGGGCCTGGTTGGGCAGGTAGACGCCCAGGTCGAGGAGGGCTATCGCGAGGCGCATGGCCTTGAGACGGCGGTTGTGCGTGACGTACCAGTCGCGGGGTCGTCCGGGCGGCAGCGGCCGCTTCTCCACGGGCACGTAGGGAAGGTCGAGTTGGACAGGTCGCTTCGTCTTGAGTGCGGCAGCGGGCACGGGCATCCTCCTGTCGCGGTCAGGGCCCCGGCCGGCACCTCCGGCGGAACCCTCGAACACTGCTTCTATTCTACTGCCCCCCACTGACAATCGCCCCTGGCCAGAAGGGCTTTCAGGCCCCTTTCGAGCTACCGTGACCGGCATGGAGATCTGGATCAACCCCGCCTGTTCCAAGTGCCGCAGCGCCCTCACCCTCCTCGATGCCGAGGGCGCCGACTACACCGTCCGCCGCTACCTGGAGGACGTACCGAGCGAGGACGAGATCAGGGCCGTACTCGACCGGCTCGGGCTGGAGCCGTGGGACATCACACGTACTCAGGAGGCCGAGGCCAAGGAGCTGGGACTGAAGGAGTGGCCGCGGGACGACGCCGCGCGGGGGCGCTGGATCGCGGCGCTCGCCGGGCATCCGCGGCTCATCCAGCGCCCGATCATCACCGCCGAGGACGGCACGGCGGTCGTGGCCCGCACGGACGAGGCCGTACGGGACGCTCTGTCCCGTTAGTCCGGCTGTGGATGATTCGTCGGGCGGCGGGAGTTGGGGCGGCCGCGCTGTTACCCTCCGCCGCCATGACCTTCGGTGATCAAGGATTCGCGTACGGACCGCCCGATCCGTACGCCCAGTTCGCGGCCGAGCAGCATCGGATCGAGCAGGACCGAATACGCCGCCGCCGGCGCAACCGGCGCGTCGCGGTCGCCGGGACCGGCGCCGTCCTGGCGGCCGCCGTCGCGGCCGGAGTCGTGCTGGCGGCCGGCGGAGACGACGGTGGCGGTCCGGCCGCCGCTCCCCCGACGGCCACCACCACCCCGTCCGGCTCGGGCCCGGCCGTCCCGTCCGTCGACGCGAGCCTCCCCTCGGACGCTCCCAGCTCCCTGCCCTCGCTGCTGACCCGGCCGGCGATCCGGCCCGAGCAGGCGTTCCCGTCGAAGAGCGTCCGCGTCGAGGACGGCTCGCGGCACAGCCGCGTCGACCTCGCCACCACCACCGACTGCGCCAGAGGCATGTCGGCGGAGCTGGCCGAGCTGATCGAACAGGGCGAGAAGTGCTCACGGTTGACCGCGGCACTGTTCACGGACGCCGACCGGCGCTCACAGGTCACGGTGACCGTGCTGAGCTTCGCCCGCGTCGAGGACGCCTCGCGCGTGTTCATGATGGCCTCGATGGACCCGGTGACCTACCAGGTGGTCTCCCTCGACCCGCCGCCGGAGGCGGGCATGCCGACGGTGCCGCCTGGTTCGGCCGGGGTGTTCCGGCGCGTGATGACGGTCCGTTCCGTGGTGTTCGCCAACGGCCAGTGGGGCGACGGCGCGGAGACCGGTGAGGCGGAACTCACGGCCCAGACGGAGGGGTTGCTCGAGCGCGTCAGCGAGACGGTGGTGGCGTACGAGGACGGGGAGGCCGGGGAGAGCGGCTGAGGTGCCGAGCGGGAGCACTGAACACCCGTGTGACACACGCCACTTCCACTGGCTCCTGTAACCGCTGAGCAACCTCGTTCGGTATCTCGTACATAGCGGCGTACGCTCCCCTACCCCTCAGGAGGCGCGGATGTCGCGCAGGAGAACTCTCGGCACGAAGAAGAAGATCGCGCTGCTGGTGGGCGCCGCGACGGTGGCGGGATGTGGTGCCTTCGTCATGGCGGCCACCTCCAACGCCGCGCAGAGCCCGCAGACGGCGGCCGAGTCGACCGTCTGCCAGGGGCTCGCCACCGCCCTCGGCAACAACCAGCGGTTCATCGAGGACCAGCGGGCGAACCCGGACGCGCAGTCAGCGGCCCGGATCACCAACCGCGAAGCGGTCGTCGCGCAGATCAAGGTCCAGCAGGAGGCGTCGGGTTGCGTCGTTGGGGAGTCGGCTCAGGGCTCCCAGGCGACGCAGCCGGCGCAGAACGGCCAGCAGGGCGGCGGACAGCAGGCCACTCCGCCCGCCCAGCCGCCGCAGAGCGCCCCGGCCGACAACGCCGGGGACGCGGGAAACGGGGGCGGCGGCGCAGCGTCCGGCCGGCAGGTCTGCAACGGCTCGACCGTCACGCTCTCCGGTGAGGCGGGCGCCCCGGCCGCGTCCAGCAACCAGTTCCCGGTGGGGACGAAGCTGAAGGTGACCAACCTGGACAACAACAAGTCCACGACCGTCGAGGTGACCTCGGCCTCCGGCAGTTGCGCGCTGCTGAACAACGCTGCCTTCGAACAGGTCCGTGAGCCCGGCAAGTTCCTCATCCGCCGGGCCCTGATCGAGAAGGTGGGGTGACGCTCAGGAAAGGAACTCCCTGAGGCGGCGGCCCAGTTCGGAGGGTGCGCCGGGTGGCAGCGCGTGATGGGAGACGTCCGGCAGGACGACGGTCTCGACACGCGGCAGCAGCTCGCCGGCCCGGGTCGTCACCTGCCATGTGTCATGCGTCCTGCTGTTCGCGGCCACGAACAGCAGGACCGGCACGTCCAGGCCCCGCAGCCGCTCCGGCGACGGACGCGGCCCGGTGACCGGCTTCGCGGCCGGGAAGCCGGCGGCCGCCTCCTGGAGGCGCAGCCAGTCGGGGTCGAGGGCCGCTCCCCCGGTCTCCCAGGCGAGGAAGGCGCGGACCCGGCGCGGGGTGGGCCGCAGCAGCATCGGCAGCGCGTGGAGCAGGTACGCCGCCGTGTACCCGGCGAAGCACTGGGTCGGGTCGAGGAGGAACAGGCGGCGCACCCTTCCGGGCGCGCGCATGGCGTAGTGCAGGGCGATCCAGGCGCCGTAGGAATGGCCGCCCAGGGACACCTCCCGGACGCCCAGGCCGTCGAGCACCGCGTCCAGCCAGACCACCAGGTCTTCGACCGTGCGCGGGGCCGGTCCGCCGTCCGTGCCGCTGAGGCCGGCGGCGCCGACCAGGTCGACGGCGAGGACGCGCCGGTCCCGGCCCGGTTCCGCCGCCTGCGCGTACCAGGACGCCGAGGTCGCTCCCCCGCCGCCGGGCAGGAGAACCAGCGGGGGCGCGTCGCGCGGTCCGCAGGCGTTGACGTGGGCCGGCCCGAACGGGGTGGGGACGGTCACCGACTCCCGGTCGGCGGGCCACTTGGCCAGGACCTTGCCGTAGGCCGCGCGGAAGGCGTCGTGGTCGTACGTGTTCATCGAGCCCCCTATTATCTCGCCCAACGAGATGTCCGACGAGCGAGATAGTAACCCCGGAGGCCACCGCATGACCGACGAAGGCCCGGCGAGCGAAGAACCGAAAGGCGAAGGCCCCGCGAGCGGAGGCCCCGAGATGGAGATCGTCCATCTGCTGCGCGCGGTGACGGTCGAACTCGGCCTGCACAGCGCGCGGTTCGCGAATCGCAACGACATGCACCCGACCGACGTACGCGCGCTGATCGCCCTCATGGACGCCCGGCGGGCAGGCGAGGAGACGACCGCGGGGCGGCTCGGCGCGGCGCTCGGCCTGAACTCGGCGGGCACGACCTCCGTCATCGACCGGCTGGAGCGCGCCGGGCACGTGCGGCGGGAGCGCGGCCGGGCGGACCGGCGGCAGGTGGTCGTCGAGGTGGATGAGCGGGCCGTGGCGCTGGGCCAGGCCTTCTTCGGCCCGCTCATCGGGCGCGCGGTGGAGCTGCTGGCTGGCTACGACGAGGGGGAGCTGGCGGCGATCCGCGGCTTCCTGGCCGGCGTACGGGAGGCGGCCGCGACGGCGGACTGACCACGGGCATGCCCCGCGGCGGCCCGGTCATTCCCATCGCATACGAGTGCTCGCGCCCCCGCGGGCACGCCCGCGTCTGCGAGCGCGAACGGCAACTCCCGTCCGGGCCGTCGTCCTCACACCGTGAGACGCACCACAGAACCCCCAGGTAACACGGGGTTCACATTCGAGCAATGACCGGGAAATCGCCTGTTGACAGGCTGCCGGGCATCGAGTGCGGCGCCCCAGTGCCGCAGCGCCGCAGCACCCGCAAGTGCGTCTGACCCACCCCCGAAGGAAGTGGCCCGTGACCTTCAAGGCTGAGTACATCTGGATCGACGGCACCCAGCCGACGGCCAAGCTCCGTTCCAAGACCAAGATCATGACGGGTGAGCCCGTGGGTCTGGACGCGCTGCCGATCTGGGGCTTCGACGGGTCGTCCACGAACCAGGCCGAGGGCCACGCCTCGGACCGTGTCCTCAAGCCGGTCTTCACCTGCCCCGACCCGATCCGCGGTGGCGACGACATCCTCGTGCTGTGCGAGGTCCTCAACATCGACATGACGCCGCACGAGTCCAACACGCGTGCCGCGCTGGCCGAGGTCGCCGAGAGGTTCGCCGCGCAGGAGCCGATCTTCGGCATCGAGCAGGAGTACACGTTCTTCAAGGACGGTTACCCGCTCGGCTTCCCCAAGGGCGGCTTCCCCGCCCCGCAGGGCGGCTACTACTGCGGTGTCGGCGCCGACGAGATCTTCGGCCGAGACGTCGTCGAGGCGCACCTGGACAACTGCCTGAAGGCGGGCCTGGGCATCTCCGGCATCAACGCCGAGGTCATGCCCGGCCAGTGGGAGTTCCAGGTCGGCCCGCTCGCCCCGCTGGAGGTCTCCGACCAGCTGTGGGTGTCCCGCTGGCTGCTCTACCGCACCGCCGAGGACTTCGACATCGCCGCCACCCTCGACCCGAAGCCGGTCAAGGGCGACTGGAACGGCGCCGGCGCGCACACCAACTTCTCCACCAAGGCGATGCGCGAGACGTACGAGGCGATCATCACCGCGTGCGAGTCGCTCGGTGAGGGCTCCAAGCCGCTCGACCACGTCAAGCACTACGGCGCCGGCATCGACGACCGCCTGACCGGTCTGCACGAGACCGCCCCGTGGAACGAGTACTCCTACGGCGTCTCCAACCGTGGCGCCTCGGTCCGCATCCCGTGGCAGGTCGAGAAGGACGGCAAGGGTTACATCGAGGACCGCCGTCCGAACGCCAACGTGGACCCGTACCTGGTGACCCGCCTGATCGTGGACACCTGCTGTTCCGCGCTGGAGAAGGCCGACCAGGTCTGATCCCGGCCTGAGCCAGGCTTGATCCGGGGCTTCCCGGATCTGGTCCCGGACTCTTCCCGGAAGGGGCGCCCGCCGACTCGGTGGGCGCCCCTTCTGCGTATCGTGCGCTGTCATGGGGACCGACGGGGTGGCAGAGGCGAAGGCGTACGGCTCGGCGGGGGACGTGTCCGGGTTGCTGCGGGCGATGGAGTCCACGGACCCGGACGTCCGCGAGGAGGCGATGGACTGGCTGGCCTCCGCGACCTACAACGAAGACGACCTCGCCGTGGCGACCGCGGGCGCCGTGCCGGAGCTGACCCGGCTCGCCCTCGAGGGGCCCGGCCACCGGGTGGACCTGCTGCGGCTGCTCGCCGGCCTGGCGCAGAGAACCGACTGGCCCGACGAACAGGATCCGGCCGAGCGGGCGGTGGCGGACGCACTGCCACCCCTGCTGCCCTTCGCCGACGACGCCGACACGGACGTACGGGACGCGATGGTGCTGCTGATCGGCGCGGCCGGCCGGCCGGACACCCTGCCGCTGCTGTGGGCCCGGCTGGAGCGGGAGACCGACCCGCTGGTGCGGGCCCACCTGGTGACCGCGCTCGCGCTCCTCGAACCGGGCGACGGCGCGTGGCGGCACTCCCTGCTCACCGACCCCGAACCGCGCGTCGCGCTCGCCGCCGCCGAGGACCTGCTGCGCACCGCCGGACTGCCGCTGCCCGCACCGCTGGTCGACCACTGCGCGCGGGCCTTCAGGGCCGATCCGCACGAGCCGGACATCACCCTGTGGCCCCAGCCGCACCGGGTGTTCACCGAGCGGCTCCTGGACGACGCCGAGGCCGCCCTGCGGGCTCTCGCCGGGGGTGTGCCGATCGCCTACGAGATCACCGGGCGCTGGCGGGACCTGGAGGCGGACGTGCTGCCGTGGGCGCTGGCCGAGACGGGTGAGCACGAGGACCGGGGGCTGAACCAGCTGGCGCAGCTGACCTGCGCGCTGCCGGCGGAGCTGCACGCGCGTGTGCGTGACCATGTGCTGCCGTGCCTCGCGTCCGGGGCCCCGGACGTCAGGGCGGAGGCCGTCACCGTGCTGGCCCGCGCGCGCGTGCCGGTGGCCGTCGGGGAGACCGTGCGGCTGGTCGAGGAGATGCCGGGCTCGTACGGAACCGTGCGGGCCGCCGCCGCGGTGGCCGACGAGTTCGGCGCGGAGGCCGTGACCGTGGCGCGGGCGATAGCCCGGCGGATGCCGGACGGCCACCCGCATCTGGTCGAACTGCTGGCCAGGTTCCCGGAGGTGGCGCTGGAGGCGGTCGACGACCTCACCGCGCTGCTCGCCCGCGCGGGCACCGGGTACCCGCCGGTCGTGGTCGCCCTGCTCGACCGGCTCGGTCCGGCCGCCGGCAACGCGGCCGGGCGGGCACTGCTGGCCTGTGTGACCGAACGCGCCCACTCCTCGGTCTCGGCGGTAGCGGGGCTGGCGTACCACCGGGTCACCGGGGACCCCGGGCCGGCGCTGGACTTCTTCCGGGAGGAGATGACCGCCTTCGGCCCGTCCACGACGATGGAGTGGGCGAGCCGGCTCGGTCCCGCGGCCGCGCCCCTGCTGCCGTTCATCGAGCCGTGCCTCACCCGCGACGGCGGGGCCGTCGCCGCGCTGGCCGTCTGGCGCATCACCGGCCGCACCGAGGACACCCTGGAACCGCTGGCCCGGCAGGCGCTCGAGTGGGGAAGGATCTACGCCGGCCTGACCCACCCCGTTCACACGCTCACCGAGATGGGGCTGCTCCCCCGCTTCGCCGTGGAACCTCTGCGCCGTGGCGTCGAGTCACGGCGGCGGATCGTCCACGACTTCATGTCCGGGCCCGAACTCCACGCGGACTACGTCTCGCGGACCGCCGTCCGGAACCTGCTGGAGACCGCCCGCATCGTGGATTGACGTTCCTTTCACGCCACGGACACACCCAGGAGCGGTCCCGGAGTCGCCCGCGCGTCGTCCAAGCAGTGAGAGGAGGCTCCTGTCCGGGGCGGGTGTCTGCTTCAATGGGCGCATGGCCAGCTTCCAGCAGCACACCGCGACGGGTCGCCATGACCTCGAGCCGTTCTGGCCTTCCCGTCAGCACCACGACTTCGACCGGGTGTGTTGCCGCGCGACGAACGCGCCGGCCCTCTAAAGCCGTTACCCCCGGTCTTCGGCCGGCGCGAACGACGTACGTCCCCCGACGAGCCCGACCACGAATCGCGGCCGTCGCCTCCTGACGAACCTCTCGCGTGAAAGAGCTGACCTCTCATGGCGACCACTCGTTCCCTCTCCGACGCCCCCGCCCTCCCCGCCCCGGCCCGGCACCGCCTCCGTGCGGTGGACCGCGACGAGGTCGTGGACGTGACGGACCTCCTGCCGCCGGGTGCCACCTGGCTGCCCGCTCCGCAGCACACCCTGCCCATCCTGCCGGGACAGCCGCCGATGATCGGCTACCTGGTGCTCGTCCCGGCCGACCAGCAGCCGCCGTTCCCGCCGGTGGCGGTGCCCGACCGGCCGGTGGCCTCCCAGCCGGTGGACGGCGAGGCCGCGGCCGACGGGGAGGCGCTCGTGCGGATCGACTCCGTGCAGCGCACCGCCTGGGTGAGCGGGCGTGAACTCGAACTGACCTACCTGGAGTTCGAGCTGCTCGCGCATCTCGTCGCGCACCCGAACCGGGTGCACACCCGCGACCAGCTCGTCACCACCGTGTGGGGCTACGGACATGTGGGCGACGGCCGTACCGTCGACGTCCACATCGCCCGGCTGCGCCGCAAGCTGGGCGCGGAGCACCGCCGGGCGATCCAGACCGTGCGCCGGGTGGGTTACAAGTACACCCCGCCGACCGGCCGCTGATCCTCTGCTGACGGCAGAGGACGGTTCCCTCCCGCCGTCCGGCCGGGCAGAGTCACCGGCATGAGACTTCTGGTGCTGGGTGGTACGGAGTTCGCGGGACGGGCCGTCGTCGAGGCGGCCCTCGGGCGCGGCTGGGAGGTGACCGTCCTCAACCGGGGGCGGCACGCTCCCGTCCCCGGTGCGCGGACCCTGGTCGGCGACCGGACCGCGCCCGGCGGTCTCGACGCCCTGACGGACGGCGAGTGGGACGCCGTCGTCGACACCTGGTCGGCGGCGCCCCGCGCGGTGCACGAGGCGGCGCGGCTGCTGCGGGGCCGCGCCCGCCGGTATGTGTACGTGTCGAGCTGCTCGGTGTACGCCTGGGCCCCGCCCGCCGGGTACGCCGAGGACGCGCCGCTCGTCGAGGGCGCCGAGCCCGACGCGGAGCAGACCGACTACCCCCGCGACAAGCGGGGCGGCGAGCTGGCCGCCGTCGACGCGTTCGGGGCGGCGGACTCCGTTCTCGTACGGGCCGGGCTGATCCTCGGGCCGTACGAGAACGTCGGCCGGCTGCCCTGGTGGCTGACCCGGACGGCCCGCGGCGGTCCGGTCCTGGCACCGGGACCGCGCGAACTGCCCCTTCAGTACGTCGATGTCCGCGATCTCGCCGAGTGGATCCTCGGGGCGGTGGAGCAGGGGCTCAGCGGGCCGTTCAACCTCATCAGTCCCCAAGGACACGCCACCATGGGTGAGTTGCTGGAGGCATGTGTGCGGGTCACCGGCGGTCCGGCCGAACTGCGCTGGACCGCGCCGGAGACCGTCCTCGACGCGGGCATCGAACCGTGGACGCAACTGCCCGTGTGGGTGCCGCCGGGCAGCGACATGCACGACGCCCTGCACTCGGCGGACGTCTCACGGGCGGTGGCCACCGGACTGACCTGCCGGCCGGTCGGGGAGACCGTCGCCGACACCTGGCGGTGGCTCCAGGAGATCGGCGGGGAGGCACCCCGGCGTCCGGACCGGCCGCAGAAGGGTCTGGACCCGGAGGTGGAGGCGAAGGTCCTGGCAGCGGGTGCGGAGTAGCCGTTCGGCTACCCCGCGGCGGCTAGGACTACGGGACAAGCAGCCCGTACGGAGCAGCCCTTCGGCCTCCCCACGCCAGCCAGGACTCCCGGCCAAGCAACGCGTGCGGAGCAGCCCTTGGCCTCCCCACGGCAGCCAGGACTCCCGGCCGAGCAGCCCGTGCGGAGCAGCCCTTGGCCGCCCCACGCCAGCCAGGACTCCCGGCGCAGGTGTACCTGACACCACCTCCCGACCCGGGGGTTCGGCCCAGTGCCGCCGGCCCGCCGGTCGGCCAGACTGACGGGCATGAACACCAACACGAAGGGCGACGGCGGCGGTTCGAGGGCTCGGGGCATGCTGCGGGCCGCCGGGCGCGGGTTCGTGCTGGCCGTGGTCTCCCTCCCGCTGGCCGTCCTGTGCTTCACCCTCACCGCCGTGTCGATCGCCCTCATCCCCATCGGCGTCGGCATCGTCACCACGCCCTACGTCCTGACCGGTGTGCGCATGTTCGCGAACTGGCGGCGGGTGCTCGCCGCCGAGTGGGGCGGGGTGCGCATCCCGTCGGCGTACCGGCCGATACCCGAGGGCGCCAACCCCTGGACGCGCACCTTCGCGATGCTGCGCGACCCGGCGACCTGGCGGGACCTGCGGTGGCTGCCGGTGGACATGACGGCGGGGTTCCTGACGGCGCTGCTGCCGGCGGTCCTGGTCCTCTACCCGCTGGAGGGGTTCGCGCTGGCGTTCGGGCTGTGGCGGGTGTACGACGACGCCCCCTACTGGTACGGGTTCGTGCCCGTGTCCGACCAGACCTCCGCGCTGGGCGCCGCGGCCCTGGGCGCCGTCCTGCTGGTCGTCGCCCACCGGTACACGGTGAGCGCCTTCCAGGCCCACTTCCGCCTGACCCGGGCCGTACTCACCCCCAGCCAGGCCGAACTGGCCGAGCGCGTACGGGTGTTGACGGAGACGCGGCGGGACGCCGTGGACACCTCGGCCTCCGAGCTGCGGCGCATCGAGCGCGACCTGCACGACGGGGCCCAGGCCCGCCTGGTGGCGATGGGCATGGACCTCGGGACGGTCGAGATGCTCGTCGACAAGGACCCCGAGCAGGCCAAGCAACTCCTCGCCCAGGCCCGCCGGTCCTCCGCGGACGCCCTCGCCGAACTGCGCGACCTGGTGCGCGGCATCCACCCGCCGGTGCTCGCCGAACGCGGACTGGGCGACGCCGTACGGGCCTTGGCGCTACGGCTGCCGACGCCCAGCGAGGTGACCGTGGAGCTGCCCGGCCGGACCGACGCCCCCGTGGAGTCGGCAGCGTACTTCGCGGTCAGCGAGGTGCTCACCAACGCCGTCAAACACTCCGGCGCCGACCGCGTCTGGGTCGATCTGCATCACGCGGACGGCCATCTGCGGATCTCGGTCACCGACAACGGCAAGGGCGGCGCGGCGATCGGGGCCGGCTCGGGACTGGCCGGGGTCGAGCGGCGACTGGGTACATTCGACGGCGTCCTGGCCGTCAGCTCCCCGGCGGGCGGTCCCACCATGGTGACCATGGAGATTCCGTGCGTGTTGTCCTAGCCGAAGACCTGTTCCTGCTACGGGACGGACTCGTCCGGCTCCTGGAGGCGTTCGGCTTCGAGATAGCCGCCGCCGTCGAGAGCGGACCCGAGCTGGAGCGGGCCCTCGCCGAACTGAAGCCGGACGTCGCCGTGGTCGACGTCCGGCTTCCGCCGACCCACACCGACGAGGGTCTCCAGTGCGCGCTGCGGGCCCGTCGGGAGCGGCCGGGCCTGCCGGTGCTGGTCCTGTCCCAGCACGTGGAGCAGCTGTACGCGCGCGAGCTGCTCGCCGACGGCAGCGGCGGGGTGGGCTATCTGCTGAAGGACCGGGTCTTCGACGCGGAACAGTTCGTGGACGCCGTACGGCGGGTCGCGGCGGGCGGGACCGCGATGGACCCGCAGGTGATCCAGCAGCTGCTGGCCCGGCGCGGTGACGACCGGCCGTTGGCCCGGCTGACGCCTCGCGAGCGGGAGGTGATGGAGCTGATGGCGCAGGGACGGTCGAACGCGGCGATCGCCCAGAAGATGGTCGTCACCGAGCGGGCCGTGGCGAAACACACCGCGAATATCTTCGTCAAGCTGGGTCTGGAGGTCTCGGACGACGACAACCGGCGCGTCCTGGCCGTGCTGGCCTATCTGGACCGTGATCGGTGACCGTCACAACGGCCGTTCCCTGTGCGGCTGTTGAGGGGGAATTGTCCCACGGGCCTCTCATCAATTTCTGGGACGGCTGAACGCCTTCGGGGCGGCGTGCGTATGGAGAGTCGCCGCTTCACTCCTGTCGGGCGCCTCGATGCTGCCCCGCAAGGAAGTCAGAGGAGTTCCATGGGACGCAACACACGTAAACGCCGTTCGTCGATGGCCAACAAGGCCATAGCCGCGTCGGCGGCCCTAGCGCTCGGTGGGGGCGGGCTGATCTGGGCGAACTTCTACGCTTCTGCGCACGAGTCGAAGAACTCGTCGCAGAACCAGACCAAGGCCGCTGCCGCGCAGGTGGCCACCATCTCCTGCCCCGATGTCGGGCAGAAGTTGACGAACGTGCCCAGCGGGGCACGCTCGGGGGTCGACAGGGAGCTGGCGAACCTCGACAAGCAGATCACCGAGGCCTACGCCCGGCTCGCCTCCACGCGCCAGGCGCAGACCAATGACACCGGTTTCGTCCAGAACGCGATCGTCGGCCCCCTCAAGGACAAGAGGACCGCCACGATCGACCGGATCCGCATCAACATCCAGCGCGCGGGCGGCCAGGTCCAGGACCTGAGCCAGCTCTCCGCCTGCACGACGCAGGGCGCGCAGACCAATGCCGGCGAGGCCGGCGGCGACCAGAACGGTGGCCAGCAGGGCGGCGGCCAGCAGGGCGGTGGCGACCAGAACGGTGGCGAGCAGGGTGGCGGCCAGCAGGACGGCGGCCAGGGCAACGGTCAGCAGGGCAGCGGTGGCCAGGCCGGTAACGGCCCGGCGGCGGCGGACTTCGTCGACATCACCAAGGTCCAGCGGAACGCCCAGCTCGGCGTGGGCGCCAACGGTCTCGCCGCGAACGGCAACGGCGGATCGCGCGGCACCTTCACCAGCGTCTGCGGCACCAACGGCAACGACAACCACAACACGGACAACGTGATCGTCGCCCCCGGTGTCACCAACGGCGCGCACCACCTGCACGACTACGTCGGCAACCAGAACAACGACGCGTTCGCCAGCGACCAGGAGCTGGCGGCTGCCGAGACCAGCTGCCAGAACCAGGGCGACAAGTCGTCGTACTTCTGGCCGGTGCTGCGTCTCCAGGACGGTTCGCAGGACTTCGACCAGAACAACGACGGCGGCGGCAAGGAGGGCAACGTCGGCAAGATCCTCCAGCCGGCCCAGGCCCAGCTGAAGTTCGTCGGCAACAAGCGGGGCAAGGTCGTCGCGATGCCGACGGCGCTGCGCATCATCACCGGTGATGCCAAGGCCTTCGTCAACGGTGTCGGCAACGCCAACGTCAACTGGAGCTGCACCGGCTTCGAGAACAAGGTGCAGCTGGAGGACAAGTACCCGATCTGCCCGCAGGGCAGCCAGGTCGTCCGTACGACCAACTTCCAGAGCTGCTGGGACGGCCAGAACATCGACAGCGCCAACCACCGCACGCACGTCGCGTTCGTCCAGGCCAACGGAAGCTGTGCAAACGGTTTCAAGGCGATCCCGCAGCTCCAGGTCCGCCTGGTCTACAACGTCCCGGCGCCCAAGCTCCAGAACGGCACGGTGGTGAACCCGTACGCGGTCGACTCCTTCCCGGAGAACCTGCACAAGCCGATCACCGACCACAACGACTTCATCAACTTCTTCTCCCAGAACACGATGAACAAGATGGTCAACTGCATCAACACCGGCAAGAAGTGCAAGTAGGTCCAGGTCTGACAGCACACTGAAAGGCCGGCGGTGAGGATTCCTCACCGCCGGCCTTTCGGTATGCGTTTCCCGGTACGTTTCCGTATCCGTAAGCGTTTCCGTCCGTGTTTCCGTCCGCCTCTCCGGAAATTCAGTGTCCGGAGTGCGTCGCGCCCTCCGACGGCTCGTGCGCGGAGTGGTCCGTGCCCTCCTCGATGTCACCGCCGAGCGTGTCCCGCAGCGCCGTGACGGTGCTGGTCTCCTCGCCCACGGCCACCCACTTGCGGCCGACCAGGTAGTGACCGCCGTAGTCCTTGGCGCCGTTGATCCACTCGCGCTGGCCGCGGTCGGTGGCGAACGTCAGCAGGATGAACTTGCCGTCGGCGTTCTTGCAGAGCGCCTGACGGAGTTCGTCGGCGTCGGTCTGCATGTCGGGCGTGCACTTCACCTCGGCGGCCAGGTGCTCCAGGCTGCCGGTCGCGGTCACCGGGACGCTGTTCTCCGTGCTGCCGTCGGAACCACAGCCCGTCAGCACCAGCGCCGCCGCCGCGGCGGCCGCCGTCACCGCGAGCATCGGTCGGGTCACCTTCATCTGTTCCTCCCTGCGAGAGCCTCGCTCTGGATACGGCTCCCGCGCGCGGTGCGCTCAAAATACCCGGTGCGGCCTCCGGGGCGGCGGGGCGAGGGTGACCCGGTGACCCGAGACCGGGAAGACCGCCCGGCCGCCGCCTGGGCCACCTTCGACGACCGTCCGGACACGAACACGGCCGCCTTCCGGGCCGTGCTCGACGCGCTCGTCGCCGAGCCGCCGCCGGACAGCCCGCTCGCCCGTTCGAGCAGGGCGGCGCGTGGGACTCCACCGGCCACTCGGAGACTGCGGTCCCGCTGCACCGGGAGGCGCCGGCCCGCGGCCTCGACGGCTGCCGGTGCAGGCGGGCGAAGATCCAACTCGCCGGTTCGCTGCGGAACTCCGGCCGGGCGGAGCACGGAGTCAAGCTGCCGACCCCGAACGGAACGCTCCGTCCGACGAGTTGCACGACACTCTGCGCGCCTGTCCGGCCCTGTGCCTGCCCGGCCCGGGACGCGACCGCGAGGGCCTCTCGCTGGTCCTGGAAGTTCTGGCCCCCCATCTGCCGCGCTACCAGCGGCAGATGGGGGGCCACGCGCGAGCGCTGGTGGCGGAGTAGCCGCGAAGAAGCGCGAAGAGGCCCCCATGGGTCCCGGAGCGAGCGGCCCGGCCGGGGTGACCATCCCCCGGCTCGCTCGTTCTGCTGGACGTGCAGTCACAGGATGTCGCCCCGCGCCCCGCACCCGGTTCCCCCGCCGACCGGATCGTCGACGTCGAGCAGGCCGAGGCCGCGCTCGTCGAGCACTACCCGCGTCTGGTCCGGCTCGCCTATCTGGTGCTGCCACCCCGCCTCGGCCGCGGCAGGCGTGTCCTCACCGCCCACGCCCTCGTCCAGCGCGCGCTGCCCCGGCGCCGCACCTCGGCCCCGGTCATCCCCTCCCAGTCCACCGCCCGCGACGGCGACCCGGGCTACGCCTACGTCCGTCTCCAGGTCGTCCGTACGGCGCTGGAGGCGGGCCTGCCGCTGCGGCGCCGGGCCCTGCCCAGGCGCGCCCAACTGCCGCCGCTGCTGCCGCAGGTGTGGGGGTTGCGCCTCTTCCCGCGCTCCGGCGGCGCCGACGAACTCGCCCTGGACCAGCGGCTGTCCGCGCTGTCGGGCCCGGCCCGCGCCGCCTACGTCCTGCGCGGCCTGGAGAAACTCCCCGACGGCGACGTGCGCGAGGTGCTGACCGAGGCCGGCGTCGACGACGTGGACGCCGCCCTGCGGGGGGCCGACACGGTCGCCGCGCAGTACGCGCTGCTCGACTCCCCCGAGTTCGACCCCTGCTCGCTCCAGGCCCGCCCCACCGACCTGATGCGGCGCCGCCAGCACACCAGGGCGGCGCTCGCCGCGGCGGCCGCACTCGCCGTGTGCGGCGCCCTGGTCGCGCTGCCCGGCGGCGGCTGGGGACCCGACGGAGCGGCCGCCCCGGTGTACGCGCAGAACCCGGCGGCCGAGGCCGCCCTCGACCCCGGGCGGCTGGTGAAGATCCCCCCCGCCGCCTGGAAGACCTCCGCGCGCACCGACTTCTCCGTCTGGCCCGCGCGCGGCGACCTCACCGGCGACGACGCGCTGCTGCGCCGCGCCCTCGCCGTCTGGGCCCGCCCCGGCGAGCAGGTCCGCGTCTCGTCGACGCCCGGCACCCCGTCCGGCGGCCCCGCCGGCCCGCCCCAGCTGCTGTACGCGGGCGATGTCGACACGGCCCGCGTGGTCATCCTGTACGACGGTCTGCGCATCGCCCGCTACGCCGAGCCGAAGAACGGCACGGCGGGGGCGGCGCTGGACTTCGCGCGGGTGGACGGCGCGACCGGCGCCGAGGCGGCGGCGGTGGTCCTGGACCGGGCCGACGGCAACGTCCGCTATCTGACGGCCCCCTGGGTGTCGAAGGCGGCCGAGCGGGACCTGTCGAAGCCGGGCGCCGGAGTGATGGACCTGCCCCTGACCGAGGGCATCACCTCGCCGCTGTCCAGCCCCGCCACCCGCCCCGGCGCCTGCACCACGTGGAACGTGCTCCAGGTGACCGACGCCTCCGGGTCGTATCTGCTGAGCGACCTCGGTGAGCTGGTGCCCGCCCGGCTGACCGCGGGCCGGCCCACCGCGCCGAAGGAGGCCACGGGCGCGGAGGCGCTGCGCACCTGGGCGCCGTTCGCCTGCTCGCTGGGCGAGGTCCGTGCGCAGGGTGTGCGGTCGGTCAACGCCTGGGCGTATGCGCGCCAGCCGCTGCCCGACGCGGGCGGACAGGCCGGGTGGGTGTGCACGCGCGCCGACACCTGGCGGGGCGACGGGAGCCGGGTGCTGGCCCAGTTCCACACGCCGGGCGGGCTGTTCGGGGCGGTCACGGCGCAGGCCGGGGACGTGCCGGCCTGCGGTCCGCGGGACCCGCATGTGCTGGCCGGGGTGCTGTGGAAGTCCGAGGCGGGCACCTGGTACCTCCTCGCCGCCGGTGACAAGGACACCGAGTCGGTGCGGACGACGGGCGGGGTGCGCGCGTCCGGGAAGGGCAGCCTGCTGGCCGTACCGACGAAGCAGGGCGCGCAGGCCGGGCTGGAGGGGACGCTGGAGGGCGGGCGGTCGATCCGCGGGCTGCGCTGAGGAGTCGGCCGTGCCGTCCGTCGTGCCGTCGTCCGTGCCGTCGTCCGTGCCGTCGTCCGTGCCGTCGTCCGTGAAGCAGTCCCCGAAGCAGTCCGCGAAGTTGAGCGTGCACAGGGGTTCACCCTCGCGCTACCCGTCAGTACATTGACGCCATGTCTAACAAGAAGGGCGTCCGGACGCCCCAGCCGGTCAAGGACGAAGGCGTCGCGCTCAAGGCGCGGAAGGTGTCCTTCTCCTGGGAGGACACCCCGCTGCACTGGGTGCCGGGGGATCCCTTCGCCACGCACACCATCAACGTGCTGCACCTGCTGCTGCCGGCCGGTGAGCGGTGGTTCGTTCACGTGTACAAGCAGGTGCTGCCGTACATCCGGGACGAGCGGCTGCGCGAGGACGTCATCGGGTTCATCGGGCAGGAGGCCATGCACTCCCAGGCCCACGACGAGGTGCTGCCGCACCTGAGGGAGCTGGGGCTCGATCCGACGCCGTACACCGCGCAGGTCGACTGGTTCTTCGAGAAGCTGCTGGGGGACCGGACGCTGCCGCCGGGGCGGGCGCGCCGCTGGTGGCTGCTGGAGCGGGTGGCGCTGATCGCGGCCATCGAGCACTACACGGCGTTCCTCGGCGACTGGGTGCTCAACGCCGGGGAGCTGGACCGGCGGGGCGCCGATCCGACCATGCTGGACCTGCTGCGCTGGCACGGCGCGGAGGAGGTCGAGCACCGCTCGGTCGCCTTCGACCTGTTCACGCACGTCGACGGCGGCTACCGGCGGCGGGTGCGGACCTGGGCGATCGCGTTCGCCGCGCTGGTGTTCCTGTGGCAGCGCGGGGCCAGGTTCTTCATGGAGAACGATCCGACGCTGGTCGACGGCCGCGCCTCCTTCAGGGCGTTCTACGTGCGCGGCCGGCGGGGCACGCTGCCGGCGACCGGCGCGCTGCTGAGGTCGGTCCCGCGCTATCTGAGCCGCACGTACCACCCCTCCCAGGAGGCGTCGACGGCGCAGGCGGTGGCCTATCTGGCCTCCTCCCCCGCCGCGCTGGCCGCCGAGGCCGCCACCGCGACGGTCGACACCGACACCGACACCGACACCGACACCGACGGCAGGGGAGCCGCGTGATGCCGAAGCCGCTGACCGTCGTCGCCGTCGCGGGTGCCGCGCTGCTGGTGCGGCGGGCGCTGCGGCGCCGTGTCCAGGGATCGCCGCTGTGGCCGATGCCGGCCCTCGACGAGCCGGTGTCCGGGCGGCCCCGGTCGCGGGCACTGCGGCTGCTGCTGGCCTCGCACGAGACCGTCGCCGAGGGGGTCGTCCAACTCCGGCTGGAAGGGCGGGGTCTGCCGCGCTGGGAGCCGGGAGCGCATCTGGACCTCGTGCTGCCGTCGGGGCTGGTGCGGCAGTACTCGCTGTGCGGGGACCCGGCGGACGGTTCGTCGTACACCGTCGCCACCCGGCTCGTCGAGGACGGGCGGGGTGGTTCCCGGGAGGTGCACGAGCTGCTCCAGGCGGGCATGGAGATCGAGGTGCGAGGGCCGCGCAACCGCTTTCCGCTCGTCGACGCCCCCGCCTATGTGTTCGTGGCGGGCGGCATCGGCATCACGCCGATCCTGCCGATGCTGCGGGCCCTGCCGGACGGCGCCGAGTGGCGGCTGCTGTACGGCGGGCGGACGCGGGCCTCGATGCCGTATCTGGAGGAGGTCCGCGCGCTCGGGGCGGGGCGGGTGACCGTGGTCGCCGGGGACGAGGACGGGCGGCCCGACCTGGACGCGCTGTTCGCCGGCCTGCCCGAGAAGGCCGCGGTCTACTGCTGCGGGCCCGAAGGGCTCCTGGCGGCCGTGGCGGAACGGGTGCCGGACGTCCGGTTCGAGCGGTTCACCGCCGGGGTGGTCAGCGGCGGCGCCTTCGAGGTCGAACTGCACCGTGCCGGCCGGGTGTTGACGGTCCCGGCGGACTCCTCCGTGCTGGCCGCGGTGCGGGCCGAGCTGCCGGACACGGCGTACTCGTGCGAGCAGGGTTTCTGCGGGACCTGCCAGCAGCGGGTTCTGGAGGGCGAGGTGGAGCACCGGGACGAGTTGCTGACCGACGCGGAGCGTGGCGACTCGATGCTGATCTGTGTGTCCCGGTCCCGGAGTGACCGTCTGGTGCTCGACATGTGAGAACGCCGTGCGAACACCACGGCCGGTCCGGTCCGTTCACGTCCGGATTCGATCGGTAAGGTGTTCGTATGACTACCGGGGTTCGCCGCAGAATGGGAGTGGAGGAGCGGCGGCAGCAGCTGATCGGCGTCGCTCTCGAACTCTTCGCCCGTCGTTCCCCCGACGAGGTCTCCATCGACGAGATAGCGGCGGCCGCGGGCATCTCGCGGCCGCTCGTCTATCACTACTTCCCCGGCAAACTCAGCCTGTACGAGGCCGCGTTGAAGCGGGCCTCGGAGGATCTGGCGAGCCGGTTCGCCGAGCCGCACGAGGGGCCGCTGGGGGCCCGGCTGCTGCGGGTGATGCGCCGGTACTTCGACTTCGTCGACGCCCACGGCCCCGGCTTCTCGGCCCTGATGCGCGGCGGCCCGGCGGTCGGCTCCTCCACCACGAACGCGCTGATCGACTCCGTGCGCCAGGCCGCCTACGAGCAGATCCTGGCGCATCTGGAGGTCGCCGAGGCGCCCCCGCGGCTCGAACTGATCGTCCGCTCCTGGATCTCGCTCGCCGAGTCGACCGCGCTGATCTGGCTGGACGGGCGGCGCATCCCGCGCGAGGAGCTGGAGGTCAAGCTCGTGCGCGACTTCGCCGCCCTGACCGCCGTCACCGCCGCCTACGACGAGGAACTGCGCGCCCTGCTGCGGCCGGCCCTGGGCAAGGAACCGGCCGACGGCCCGTTCGGCGACCTGATGACCCGGCTGATCGCGCTGGCGTCGTAGGACCGGCCGGCTGCCCGCCGCCTACTCCTCGTACTTGCGGTACGACGGGTCGAGGTCGCGTACCTCGGCGGAGGCGTGCAGGGCCAGTTCCGCGGCCGGCTTCACGTGTTGCCGCAGCAGTTCCAGTACCGCCTCGGTGAGCTTGGCCTTGGTCTCCTCGGTGCGGCCGGCCAGCAGTGCGATGTGGACGTGCACGATGGCGTGGCCCTCGGTGTCGGGGCCGACGGTGGCGTCCTCGGTGCGGCGGAACCGCGTCTTGCAGGCCGGCGGCTTCGCGGCGGCGATCTCGACCACGGCACCGTGCAGCGCGGTGGCGAAGCCGGGCCGGTCGAAGTCGTCGGCGAGCCGGTCGGAGTAGTCGACGGTGATCTGCGGCATGGGCACCCCTTCTGGACGGCCCGGTGGTGGGCGACGGAGGTCAGCCTATTGCGCGAGCCGCAGCGCCAGCATGGCGATGTCGTCCTCACGTTCGTGGCCGAAGCAGTCGAGCAGGGTGTCGCACAGGGCGTCCAGTCCGGGCAGCGCGCCGGTGGCGGCGGCGCGCAGGTGTTCCATCGACACGGCGAGGTCGGTGCCCCTGGTCTCGATCAGGCCGTCGGTGACCATGAGGAGCCGGTCGGTGGGGTCGAGGACCAGTTCGGTGGGCGGCGGGTGGGGCACGCCGAGGCCGAGGAGCGGGCCGGAGGCCTTGGCGTAGTCGGCGCCCTCTCCGTCGCGGATGATCAGCGGCGGGATGTGGCCGGCGTTGGCGATGCGGACGCGGCCGGTGCCGGGGTCGATCAGTACCAGGCAGAGGGTGGCGGTGACCTCGGGGTGGTAGTGCTGGAGCATCCGGTCCAGGCGCTCGGCGAGCACGGCCGGGTCGCTCTCCTCGACGCAGTGGGCGCGCAGCGCGTGCCGGATCTCGACCATGACGGTGGCCGCCTCCAGCGAGTGCCCGACGACGTCGCCGACCGCGGCCAGGTGCCCCTCGGGGGTGCGCAGGGCGGCGTAGAAGTCGCCGCCGATCTCGGCCTCCCGTGAGGCGGGCACATAGCGGACGGCGACCTCGACGCCCGGCAGTTCGGGCAGCCGGTGCGGCTGGGGGAGGAAGCTGTGCTGGAGGGTGAGGGCGACGTGCCGCTCGACCTGGTACATGAGGAGCGGTTCGGCGGCGAGGACGGTGGCCTGGGCGAGCCGGGCCACCAGGGCCTCCTTCTCCGGGTCGACGCGGCGTACGCCCCGGGTGGGGGTGGCCAGGCACACCGCGGCCCGGCCGTCACCGGTGGGGATCAGTGCGAGGCGGGCGTCGTGCTCCACGCCGGGCCGGAAGAACCCGGCGGGCCACAGCGGTGCGGGCACGGTGGTGATCTGCACCCCGGTCTGGCCGCGGGTCAGCCGGCGGAGCAGGGCGGCGACGGTGCGGTGGGCACCGGTGTCGGGCGGCGCGAGCGAGGTGCGGTCGCGGGAGGTGCCGCGGTACAGCTCGTCGTCGGGGCCGAGGACGAAGACGGCGGCGGGGCCAGCGGTGAGCCGGGCGGTGCCGTCGGCGGCGGCGTCGGCGAGTTCCTGAGGGGAACGGGCCGCCTGGACGGCGACGATCGTCTCCGACAGCAGGGACAGCCGCCGGGCCAGCGCCTGGTCGTCGGCGCGCAGCCGGGCGGCACGTACGGCGGCCCGGACGACGGCGTCGACCTCCCCGGGCTCGGCGGGCATCGCCAGATGGGCATCGCCGCCCGCGTCCAGTCCCTGCCAGCGGTCCCCCGGGGCGAGGGCGGCGGCGGAGAAGTGCACGACGGGCAGCCCGGCCATGTGCGGGCGGGCCTTGATCCGGCGGCACAGGTCGAAACCGCTCATGTCGGGCAGGTCGACGTCAATGAGGGCCACGTCGGGCAGCGTGCCCTCGCGCAGCCGTACGTCGAGTTCGGCGAGTGCCGCCCGGCCGGTGGTGGCGGTGACGACCTGGTGGCCGGCCCTTCGCAACAGCTTGGCCATGGCGAACCGGCCGGCCGTGGTGTCGTCCACGACCAGTACGGTCACCTCGGTCCGCCTGCCGTTGGCGTCCATCCCTCGACTCCCGGACACACCGGTGGAGCAGACCCGGTTCCCGGTCTGCTCCACCAAGGTAATGCGATGTCAGGAAGTGCGGGTGAAAACGGCGACGGTTCGTGCCGGAACGGTGAAGGTGCCGGTCGGCGCCGCGTAGGCCGCGGTCCGGACGGTGGGGTCGGCTCCGGCGGCCTGCACCGGGTGCAGGCGGTATCCGGTCCCGGCCAGTGCGGCGACGCGCTGCTCCTGGGCGTCGGGCGTCGCGTTGAACACGACGACCAGGTCACCGAGTTCCATGGTGATCACGCCGGGTGTCTCGTCCTTGCCGGACAGCGGGAAGGAGAGGGCCGACTGCACCTGGGCGGCCGTGCCGAGGGAGAACGCCTTCTCCGTCGTACGGATCCTCAGCAGGTCCTGATAGGCGGCGGAGGTGCCGTCGATCTGGGCGCAGCCGACCGCGACCTTGGTCAACAGGGGTTTGGCGTACGGCCACTTGGCGGCGTTGTCGGCGGCCGGGGGCAGTCCGCGGGCGAAGCCGTTGCCGTCGGCGCAGTTCCAGTGGATCGCGTTGAACCAGTCGCCGCTGTCGTAGGAGTTGCGGTCCAGGGACTTCGAGCGCAGCAGGTCGGTGCCGGCCTGGGAGAGCGCCGGGCCCTGCGAGAGGGTGGCCGTGGCCATCGCCAGGACCTGCATGCGGGCCCGCTCGGCGGCGGAGGTGTCCGCCGGGAGCTTGAAGGCGAGGGCGTCGAACAGTGACTCGTTGTCGTGGGCGTCGGCGTAGGCGAGGGCGTCGCCGGGGGCGTCCGCGTAGCCGGCCGGGGCGCCGTTGTAGTCGACCTGGGCGCCGGTGACCTCCTTGCCGCCGGTGTCGGTGAACCGGTAGGCGGCGAGGTTGCCGCTCAGCCCGACCTTGATGAGGTCCTGGTAGTGCAGCAGGCGGGCCTTCTGCTCCGCCGGAGTGCCGTTGTCGCCGGCCGGGTTGGGGTCGGTGTAGAGGCCGGACGCGAAGCCCTGCACGCCCGGGTCCTCGTCGAAGGGGCCGCCGCCGCGGACGGCGTCTCGGGCCCGGTCGGAGAAGGTGGCGATGCCCGTCCCGGCCATGTTCTTCTGCGTGGCCTGGACGAAGCGGGCGTCGTCGGCGACCTCGCCGAAGTTCCAGCCCTCGCCGTACAGGATGATCTTCTTGCCGTCGACGCCGTCCTTGGCCGGGGTGAGCGCGTCGAGCGCCTTCCTGACGGCGAGGATGTTGGCCTTGGGGTGGTGGCCCATGAGGTCGAAGCGGAAGCCGTCGACCTTGTACTCCTTGGCCCAGGTGACGAGGGAGTCGACGACCAGCTTGCCCATCATGGCGTTCTCGGTGGCCGTGTTGGCGCAGCAGGTGCTGTTGGCGACCGAGCCGTCGGCGAGGAGGCGCTGGTAGTAGCCGGGCACGACCTTGTCGAGCACGCTGGTGGACGCCTGTCCGGCGGCGGCGGTGTGGTTGTAGACGACGTCCATGACGACGCGCAGGCCGTCCTGGTTCAGCGCCTTGACCATCTCGCGGAACTCGACGGTACGGGCCGTGCCGTCGGGGTCGCTCGCGTAGGAGCCCTCGGGGACCGTGTAGTGGTAGGGGTCGTACCCCCAGTTGTAGGCGTCCTTGGCGGCGGCCCCGGCCACGCACTCCTGCTGCTTGTCGGAGTCGGCCGGGTAGGAGGCGAGGTCGCAGTCGACGGTCGCCTGGTCGGCCTTCCTCTCGGGGATGGTGGCGATGTCGAAGGCGGGCAGGAGGTGGACGTACGAGGTGCCCGACTTCGCCAGTTCCCGCAGGTGCCTGGAGCCGTCGCTGTCCCGGTCGGTGAAGGCGAGGTAGGTGCCGGGGTCGGCGGCCGTCCGGTCGGCCACCGAGAAGTCCCGGACGTGCAGTTCCTGGATCTGGGCGTCCTGGAGGGGGACGGCCGCGGGCTTCGCAAGCTTCGACCAGCCCTTGGGCGCGAGGGACTTGTCGGCCAGGTCGACGACCAGGCTGCGCTCGGAGTTCGCGGTCAGGGCGACCGAGTAGGGGTCGGTGACCTTGTTGGTGACGACCTGGCGGACGCTGGGCGCCCACACCGTGACGGCGTACCGGTAGGGCTTGTTCTTCCAGGACTTCGGGCCGGTCACGGACCAGACGCCGGTGGTGTCGTTCCGCTTCATCCTGACGGTGGAGCCGTCGATCTCCAGGGTCACCTTCTGCGCGGTCGGCGCCCAGACGGCCAGGGTGGGACGGCCGTCGCGGAACGTGGGGCCGAGGTGGGCCTTCGTGGCGGCCGCGTAGAGGTCGTCGAGGGCCCCCGCGGTCTGCACGCCGGTGGCCGCGAGGACGGCGCCGTTCACGGCCCGCTGGGAGGCGACGACCTGGCCGCGGAGGGCCTCGCGGACGCGGTCGCGGTCACGGGGGTCGACGGTCCAGGCGGTGTGGTCCTTCAGGTGCGGGTACTTCGCCTTCTGGGCGTCGGTGAGCGTGCTCCTCGTCAGCCGCAGCCAGCGCTGGTCGGCGCCGGTGAGCGCGCCGTCCTGCACGGTGATCGAGCCGGTGCGGGAGTACGGCAACTGGGTGGAGGCGGCCGCGTCGGAGCCGTTCCAGGCGACGGTGTTCCGGTCGATCCACACCGCCTTCGACGTGGTCAGGTCGAGTGCGGCGGCGGAGCCGGCGGGCTGCGGCAGGAGGTACTTCTCCTGCCCGTTCAGGAGCCACACCTCGTGGCCGTCGGCCGTGAGGTCCAGCGACTGGTCGGTGGGGAGGTCCTTCTCGTCGCCGTTGTGGAGGATGTAGCTGAGGCTGGTGGCGCCCTCGGTGAGGGGCACCTCGAAGACCGCGCCGTAGCTGTCGGTCCGCACCGGCTTCAGCGGGTTCGACCACTCGGTGGGGTTCGCGGCGCCCGTCCAGGTGTGCAGGCCCCAGCCGTCGTAGGCGCCGTCGGCCCGGTGGTAGTGCAGGACGGCCTTGGTCCTGTCCTGCGCCGGCTGGTCGGGCCGTTCGGTGAGGACGGTCTCCTTGCCCTGTTCGATCCAGACCTCGCCGGTCCTGGTGACGTCGATGGTGCGGTCGGCGGAGACGTCCTTGTTGCCCTGCCCGTCGATGACGAGGAAGCCGACGCCGGTCGCGCCGGGCTTGAGCTTGACGTAGGCGAAGGCGCCGTACGCGTCACGGCCGGTGAAGGGGTGGCTGTCGGGCCAGTTCGTGGACTCGCCGTCGGCGAGGTCGCCCCAGGCGTACAGGCCCCAGTTCGCGTAGTCGCCGTCCGTGCGCTTGTAGTGGACGACCGCGTAGTCGCGGGAGGAGGCGGTGGGGGTCTCGGGCACGGGCGGGGTGCCGGTGGTGGAGGCGGCGGTCGCGCTCGCCGTGCGTCCGGCCGAGTCGATCACGACGGCCTTGTAGCGCAGGGCCGTCCGCGCCGGTACGTCCTTGCCGATGACCTGCGTGACCTTGTACGGGGCGTGATCGGCGGAACCCAGCGTCTTCCACGGGCCGTTGCCGGTCTGGGCGGCGAAGACGACGCGGTTGAGCTGTCCCCCGTCGACGTCGGCGCTCAGCTCGACGGTGCCGGTGGCTCCGGCGGCCGGGGCCTTCAGGGTGACGGTCGGCTCGGTGGCCGGCGGGGCGGGCCTTCCGGCCGCCTTGAGGACGATCGCCGAGCCCGCCGGGACGGTGACGGTGATCTTCTTGCCGGCGTCGGAGGTGACCTGGGTGTCCGTGCCGTAGACGCCGCCGAAGCGCATGCCCGCCGAACCGGTGGCGAAGGTCGCCGTCTCGGCCTCGCTCGCGTTGTTGAAGGCGACGACGTACTCGGTGCCGTTCTTCGCGTCGGTGCGGGAGAAGGCGTAGACGCCCGCGCCGTCGGCCGCGTACCGCTCGGTCTGGACGCCGTCGGTGAGGGCCGGGTTGGCCTTGCGGAGCTGGGAGAGGGCGCTGATCTGCCGGTAGAGCGGGGCTCCGGTGTCGTAGGCGTCGCTCGCGTGGGTGCGGTCGGTGCCGATCTCGTCGTCGTCGAGGTAGTCGGCGGTCTTCGACGCGAACATCGTCTGGCGGGCGTCCTTGTCGCCGCCCGCGCCGGTGAAGCCCTGCTCGTCGCCGTAGTAGACGACGGGGTTGCCGCGGCTGAGGAACATCAGCTCGTTGGCGAGCCGGTCCCTGGCGAGGAGTTCGGCGTCCGTGGCCTTCGGGTTGTCCTGGTGCAGGAAGTGGCCGACGCGGCCCATGTCGTGGTTGCCGAGGAAGGTCACCTGCTCGTAGGCGTTGGCCTTGTCGGTGGTGTACCGGTAGTCGTCACCGAAGACGGAGGCCAGCTTCTTCGCGCTGCCGCTCTGCGAGGCGTACTGGCGGGCCGCCTCCTGGAAGGGGAAGTCGAGGGTGGCGTCGAGGCGGCCCTGGGTGACGTACGGAGAGGTGACGGCGGTGTCTGCGGAGTAGACCTCGCCGAACATGAAGAAGTCGTCGCGGCCCCGCTTCGCCGCGTAGGCGTCGAGGGCGGTGGCCCACTGGGTCCAGAACTCCATGTTCACGTGCTTGACGGTGTCGATGCGGAAGCCGTCGACACCGAAGTCCCGCACCCAGCGCTGGTAGATCCTCTCCATGCCCCGGACGACCTCGGGGCGCTCGGTCCACAGGTCGTCGAGACCGGAGAAGTCGCCGTACGCCGAACTCTCGCCGGCGAAGGTGGAGTCGCCCCGGTTGTGGTACATCGTGGGGTCGTTGAGCCAGGAGGGAACCTTGAGGTCCTTCTTCGCCGACGGCACGGTGGGCGTGCGCGGGAACGAGTCGGCGTCGGCCTCGGGGAAGTCCTTCGTCCCCGCGTGGTCGGCGTCGTCGAAGGGCTCGCCGTCCTCGGTCAGGTACGGGAAGGCGCCCTTGGCGAGGTAGCCGTAGGACTTCTCCTCGTAGTCGACGACGTCGGCGGTGTGGTTGGTGATGACGTCGAAGAAGACCTTCATCCCCTTGGCGTGCGCCTTGTCGATGAGGGTCTCGAGGTCCTCGTTGGTGCCGAAGTGCGGGTCGACCTGGGTGAAGTCGGTGATCCAGTAACCGTGGTAACCGGCCGACGCGTCGTTTCCGGTGCCCTGCACGGGCTGGTTCTTGAAGATGGGCGCCATCCACAGGGCGGTGGTGCCGAGGCCCTTGATGTAGTCCAGGCGCTGGGTCAGGCCCTTGAGGTCGCCGCCCTGGTAGAAGCCCTTGTCGGTGGGGTCGTAGCCGGTGGCGAGGCGCGAACCGGTCAGTCCGCCCTTGTCGTTGGCCGTGTCGCCGTTGGCGAAACGGTCCGGCAGGACGAAGTAGAACTGCTCGCGGGTGAGGTCGTGCCGGGCGGCGGTCTTCGCCAGCGCCGCGTCGGAGGGCGGCGGGGGCGGGGTGGCGGCGCGGGCCGCGAGGGGCTGCACGAGGGCTGCCGCGAGGGCGGCCGCGGTGACCGCGGCGACCCGTCCGGCATGGGTGGTGCGGCGCGTCCCGGGCGCCGGCCATCTCGGTGTCACAGGTGTGAACTCCTTGCGATTACGGCTCATTGGGTCCGACCCCTGCGCCACGGGACGGCTGTGTCGCCGGGCGCCGGCGCGACCGTAACCCCGGCGAAAGGCTTACAGCAAGGGTCGTGAAAGTAACAGAAAGAAATTTCAACGACCCTTGCTGTCAGACGGTCAGCAGCTCGACTTGCCCGCGTAGATCGCCAGCGCGGTGTTCGCGCCCAGGGTGGCGGTGAACTGGCCGCTCGAACCGACCGTCACCGTGGTGTTGTTCTGCACGTTGCAGTACGTCCCGGCGGGCAGCGAGGTCTGGTAGGTCCGGCTCAGGGAACCGCTTTCGTGGTTGATCGCGACATAGCCCTTGGAGCCCCGGCCGAAGGCGATGGCGTCGCCGCCGTTGTCCCACCAGTTGGTGACCGACTGGCCGCGGGTGGCGTTGCGGAAGGCGACCATGCGCTGGATCTCCGGCCAGGCGTGCTGGCACTTCCAGCCGTTCTGCCAGCAGGCGCTCACCGAGCCGCCGTTCGGCGGGCCGGCGTCCGTGTCGGAGAACTCGTAGCCGGAGTTGACGTCCGGCGCGCCGTACGGCCAGGCCAGCATGAAGACGTTGGCCAGCGTGTAGGTGGCGCCGTCCTTGTAGCTCAGCGTGGAGCCGTTGCGCTCGGTGTCGTGGTTGTCGACGAAGACACCGGAGACGGAGCTGTTCATGTAGCCCCAGCCCTCGCCGTAGTTCTTCAGGTAGGCGAGGTTCTCGTTGTTGAAGACCCGCTTGAGGTCGTAGGCGTAGCGGAACTCCTGGACGTCTCCGTTGCCCGTGTACTCGGTGGGCTGGACGGCCTCGCCGCTGCCGTAGATGGCCTCCTGCTTCCAGTAGGCGTTCGGGTTCGTCAGCCGGGACTTGATGTTGGCGAGGTCGGCGGTGTCGATGTGCTTGGCCGCGTCGATGCGGAAGCCGTCGACGCCGAGGGTGAGCAGGTCGTTCAGGTACCCGGCGATCGCCCTGCGGACGTAGTCCTCGCCCGTGTCCAGGTCGGCGAGGCCGACCAGTTCGCAGCGCTGGACGTTCCAGCGGTCGCCGTAGTTGGTGATCTGCGAGGTGCAGTCGTCGAAGTCGTACGAGGAGTACAGGCCGGGGTAGTTGTACTTCGTGTACGACGAGCCGCCGGTGCCGGTGCCGCTGCCCGCGGACATGTGGTTGACGACGGTGTCCACGACGACCTTCACGCCCGCCGCGTGGCAGGTGTTCACCATGTTCTGGAAGGCCGTGCGGTCGCCGAGGCGTCCCGCGATCTTGTAGCTGACCGGCTGGTACGACGTCCACCACTGTGCGCCCTGTATGTGCTCGGCGGGCGGCGAGACCTGCACGTATCCGTAGCCCGCGGGGCCCAGGGTGTTGGTGCACTCCTTGGCGACGGAGGCGAAGTTCCACTCGAAGAGGACGGCGGTGACGTCCTTGGCGCCGGGCGGGGAGGCCTGCGCGAGCGACGGGGTCATGACAAGGGCGGCGGCCGCGAGGGCGAGCGCCCCGGAGAGGGTTCTGCGTGCCATGTGGGGTTCCTTCGACGTTGAAGGTTCTTGCTGAAAGATTCCCGCAATCTTGCGGTGACGCAGATGTTAAAGGCCCGCTGCCTGAAAAGGCAGCGGGCCGTGTGAAGTTGATGCAAGAAGTTTCGCGGGGCCGTCAGGCCGTGGTGAACCACACCGTCGTGTCCGCGGGCACCTTCGCCTCGCCGTCCGCCTCGGTCAGCTCACCGCTGGCGAGCAGAACCCGGCCGTACGCCGGGGTCGTCACCGACTCGCCCGACGTGTTGGCGACGCACACGAACTCACCGCGCCGGAACACCAGGACGCCCTCGGGGGCGCGCAGCCACTCCACCGAGTCGCCCGCGCCGAGGTCCGGCAGGGACCGGCGCAGTTCCAGCGCCGAGCGGTACAGCTCCAGCGTCGAGCCGGGCACGCCCTGCTGCGCCTGGACGCTCAGCTCGCCCCAGCCCTCGGGCTGCGGCAGCCAGCTGCCGCCACCGCCGAAGCCGTACGACGAGCCCTCGCGGGTCCACGGGATCGGGACCCGACAGCCGTCACGGAAGCCGTCCTGACCCGCGCCGCGGAAGTACGCCGGGTCCTGGCGCACCTCGTCGGGCAGGTCGACGACGTCCGGCAGACCCAGTTCCTCGCCCTGGTAGACGTACGCCGAGCCGGGCAGTGCCAGCATCAGCAGGCTGGCCGCGCGGGCGCGCCGCAGGCCCAGCGCGCGGTCGCCCGCCGTGCGGATCTGGGTGCCGAGGCCGGGCGGGTTGGCGAAGCGGGTGGCGTGCCGGGTGACGTCGTGGTTGGACAGCACCCAGGTGGCGGGGGCGCCGACCGGGCGCATGGCCTCCAGCGTGCGGTCGACGACCTGGCGCAGCTCCCTGGCGTCCCACTCGGTCGCCAGGTACTGGAAGTTGAAGGCCTGGTGCAGCTCGTCGGGGCGGACGTAGTTGGCGGTCCGCTCGACGGTCGGCGTCCACGCCTCGGCGACGAAGATGCGCTCGCCTGCGTACTCGTCGAGGACCAAGCGCCACTGCCGGTAGACCTCGTGCACGCCGTCCTGGTCGAAGAACGGCATGACATCGTTGCCCAGCAGCTTGAGCTGGTCATGGGATCCCAGGTCGGGCAGGCCATCCGCCTTCACCAGGCCGTGTGCCACGTCGATGCGGAAGCCGTCGACGCCGATGTCGAGCCAGAACCGCAGGATGGAGCGGAACTCGTCGCCGACCGCCGGGTGTTCCCAGTTGAAGTCGGGCTGCTCGGGCGCGAAGAGGTGCAGGTACCACTCGCCGGGCGTGCCGTCGGGCTCGGTGACCCGGGTCCAGGCCGGGCCGCCGAAGATGGACTCCCAGTCGTTGGGCGGGAGTTCGCCGTCCGCGCCCTTGCCCGGACGGAAGTGGTAGCGGTCGCGCAGCGGGGAGCCGGGGCCCTCGGCGAGCGCCCGCTTGAACCACTCGTGCTGGTCGGAGGAGTGGTTGGGGACCAGGTCGACGATGATCCTCAGTCCCAGCTCGTGGGCGTCGCGGATCAGCGCGTCGGCGTCCAGCAGGTTGCCGAACATGGGGTCGACGGCACGGTAGTCGGCGACGTCGTAGCCGGCGTCGGCCTGCGGCGAGGCGTAGAAGGGGCTGAGCCACACGGCGTCCACGCCGAGGTCGCGCAGGTACGGGAGACGGGAGCGTACGCCCTCCAGGTCACCCATGCCGTCGCCGTTGCTGTCGGCGAAACTGCGCGGGTACACCTGGTAGATGACCGCGTCCCGCCACCAGTCGCCGCGCTGCGCGACGGTGGCGACGGCCGGGTCGGGCCGGGTGGTCGGGGCCGGGGCGGCGGAGTGCTGCTGGCTCATGGCTTCCTTGATGCGGTGGGGGTCCCCCGCTCGCGTGAAGTCGAGAGTGGGGGACGAGTCATCGGGATCAGGCGTACATACGGCGGTGCTGACGAGGCGGCCGCGGTCACAGCGGGGTCGGATGGTGACCGCGGCCGTCTCGGGTCTTCGGGGGGTGTCGGCCCTCCCGGCGGAGGGTCACCCCTTCGTGCCGCCCGCGGTCAGACCGGTCACCAGGTTCTTCTGCACGAGGTAGAAGAACGCGGAAACCGGTATCGCGATCAGCACCGCGGTGGCGGCCATCAGGTTGCGCTGGGCGTCGTGCTCGCTGACGAAGCTCTGCAGTCCGACGGCGAGGGTGTACTTCTCGTCGTCCAGCAGGAACGTCGTGGCGAAGGCGACCTCGCCGAAGGCCGTGATGAAGCTGTAGAACGCGGCTACCGCGAGGCCCGGCTTGGCGAGCGGGAGGATCAGCCGCGCGAAGGTGCCGAAGGGGCTCAGTCCGTCGACCCGGCCGGCCTCGTCGATCTCGAACGGGATGGTGTCGAAGTACCCCTTGAGCAGCCAGGCGCAGTACGGCACCGCGGTCGAGCAGTAGACAAGGATCAGGCCGAGGTAGGTGTCGATCAGCTGGAGGTCCGAAAGGATCTGGTACATCGGCACCATCAGCACGGCGACCGGGAACATCTGGGTCACCAGCAGCACCCACATGAACTTGCGGTAGGCCGGGAAGCGCATACGGGACACCGCGTAACCGGTGGTGGCGGCGATCAGCACGCCGATCACCGTGGTGCCCAGCGACACGATCAGCGAACTCTTCAGCCAGTCGAAGAAGTTCGTGTTCTGCAGGACGAACGAGTAGTTGTCCAGGGTCATCTTCGACCAGATGCGCCCGGGGTGGAGGTAGTCGTCCTTGTCCGGGCCGAGGGAGAGGAAGACCAGCCAGGCGATCGGGAAGAGCGCGATCAGCGAGGCGGCGATCAGCACGCCGTGCGAGGCGAGCGAGGCGACGACACCGCGCTTGCCGCGCGCGGGGCCCCGGGCTGGGCCGGCCGGGGGCCGCTCGGTCACGTCGGCGGAGGTCTCGACGGTGGTGGTACTCATGGGAACTCCTGCCTCAGATCGCGAGCTGCTGCTCGTTGCGGTTCAGCCAGCGGCGGTAGAACGAGGTGAAGACGATCAGGATGGCCAGCAGCAGGATGCCGTAGGCCGCCGACTGGGCGAAGTCACGCGGCTGCTGTCCGAAGCCGAGGTAGTACGCCCAGGTGACAAGGATCTGGGCGTCCGGCGCGGTCGTGCCGAACAGCAGGAAGATCACGGCGAACTGGTTGAAGGTCCAGATGATGCCGAGGAGCACGACGGTGGAGCTGACCGACCGCAGGCCGGGCAGGGTGACGTAGCGGAAGCGCTGCCAGGCGTTGGCGCCGTCCATCTCCGCGGCCTCGTAGAGCGTGGAGTCGATGGACTGGAGGCCGCCGAGCAGGGAGACCATCATGAACGGCACACCGCACCAGGTGTTGACCATGATCGCGGCGAACCGCTGCCAGAAGGTGTCCTCCAGCCACAGCGGCGTCGGCAGGTGCAGGCTCTCCAGGGCGGAGTTGATGATGCCGCCGTCGGAGAGCATGAACCGCCAGCCGAAGACGGTGACGAAGGTCGGCACGGCCCAGGGCAGGACCAGCATCAGCCGGTAGAAGGTGCGTCCGCGCAGCTTCTGGTTGAGCAGGAGGGCGAGGCCGAGACCGATGGTGTAGTGCAGGGCGACGCAGGCTGCCGTCCAGACGATCGTCCAGATGAAGTGCGACCAGAAGCGGTCGTAAGCGGTTTCGCCCCACAGGATGTCGGCGTAGTTGTCCAGGCCGATGAACTTGTAGGTGGCCTCGATCTCGTTGACGCCGATCGTGCGGCCGGTGTTGAGGCTGTTGGCGTCGGTGAGGGTGAGGTACATGCCGTACCCGAGGGGGTACAGCACGAGAACGCCGAGGACGACCACCACGGGGGCGATCATGACGTAGGCGTACCAGTGCTTCTGGTAACCGTGCTTCAGGCGCTGACCCAGCCCGGGGCGCGGCGCGTCACCGCGGCGCTTGCCGGTCGCGCGGTCGATGGCGACTGTCATGGTTCGACACCTTCTGGAAATTCGAAGATCAGGGGCGGGCTGGCACAGGCCGGTGGCCGCCGGATCACTCCCCCACCGCGGGCGGGGTGATCCGGCGGCCACTCGGGGCTCACTTGCTGAAGTCCGGCACCAGCTTGGCGATGGCGGTCTCGGCGTTGCTCAGGCCCTTGTCGAGGGACTCCTTGCCGCCCGCGATCTTGGGCAGTTCGGTGTCCAGGGGGCCCCACAGGGAGCTGTACTCCGGCAGCGCGGGGCGCGGCTGGGCGGCGGACAGCACCGTCTGGTAGCCGGCGATGCCCGGGTCGGCCTTGACCTCGGCGGTGTAGGCGTCGTCGCGCGTCGGCAGCGTGGAGTTCTTCTGCGCGATGGCCGCCTGGGACTTCGCGGAGGTCATGAAGTTGACGAACTTCAGCGCGGCCTTCTGGTGGGCTGCGTCCGAGCCGGCGTAGACCGAGAGGTTGTGGCCGCCGGTCGGGGCGCCCGCCTTGCCGGAGGAGCCGGCCGGGACGGTGGCGATACCCAGGTTGTTCTTGTCCGTGAACGCCGAACCCTTGTAGAAGTTCGTGATCTCCCACGGGCCCTGGACGATCGCGGCGACCTTGCCGTTGACGAACGCGTCCTGGATGTGGGCGTAGGCGTCGGCGGTGGTGTCGGCCTTGTGCAGGCCCTTGCCGTCGAACATGCCGAGCCAGGTGGCGTACGCCTTCTTCGCCTCCGCCGAGTTGACGGTGATCTTCTTGCCCTCGGCGTCGACCGTGTCGGTGCCCTCGCCGTAGAGGAAGGACTGGGCGTAGTAGGCCTGGGTCGAGCCCCAGTAGCCGTCCACCCCGGTCTTGTCCTTGATCGTGGCGGCGGCCTTCTTCAGGTCGTCCCAGGTCTTGGGCGCCTCGGTGATGCCGGCCTTGGCGAAGAGCGCCTTGTTGTAGACCAGCGCGAGGGTGTCGGTGACCATCGGCACGCCGTAGGTCTTGCCCTCGTACTTCGCCTGCTCGATCAGGTTCGGCTTGAACTTGGCCTGGTCGGCGAGGGCCTCGGTGCCGTCCAGCGGCAGGAAGAAGCCCTTCTTGGCGAAGGCGGGGGTCCAGCCGACCTCCGAGCGCAGCACGTCCGGAGCGCCCTTGGAACCGGCGGCGGTGTCGAACTTGTTCTGCGCCTGGTCGAAGGGGACGTTGACGTACTTGACCTTGACGTCCTTGTTGGCGGCCTCGAACTCCTTGACCAAGGCCTGGTACGTCGGCGCCTCATTGGTGGCGTTGGAGGTGTCCCACCAGGTGAGGGTGACCGGACCGTCGGCCGAGTCGCCGCTGTCGTCACTTCCGCCGCAGGCCGTCGCCGCGAGAGCGAGGGACGCCACCAGCGCGGTGGCCGCTATGCCACGCCGCATTGAGTTCTCCTTGAGGGTGAAAGCCCGTGTAGCTCAGGAAACGGCCCCGTCCGCCGCCCCTGTCGACTTGCCGACTGCGCCTTTGCGGCCGCCGGGCGTCCAGAACGTAACAGCGATGTAAGCGTTGCGAAAGACCTTGCAGAAAAGAAGTGCAAGAGATCTCCGAAGTTATTCGTGCGTGACCTCTTGGCGACCGTCATGAGACGCTTGTTTCCAACGGTGGAGCGGTCAGAGACGGGTTGTGCAAGACTCTGCAAGCTCTTGCCATCACTTTCACGAGGGAGTGCGATGACGCAGCAGCCCGGCCGGGGCCGTCCAACAGGTCGCCCGCGGCGCCCGTTTGGTGTGCAAGGGGACACCTGGCCGGTACAGTCCACCCCTGTGACCACACGGCTTGCCGACATCGCTGCGCAGGCGGGGGTGAGCGAAGCGACCGTCAGCCGCGTCCTCAACGGGAAGCCCGGCGTCGCCGCCACCACCCGCCAGTCCGTGCTCGCCGCACTGGACGTCCTGGGCTACGAGCGCCCCGTCCGCCTGCGCCAGCGCAGCGCCGGCCTGGTCGGTCTGATCACGCCCGAGCTGGAGAACCCCATATTCCCGGCCCTGGCCCAGGTCATCGGCCAGGCGCTGACCCGCCAGGGCTACACCCCCGTCCTCGCCACCCAGACCCCGGGCGGCTCCACCGAGGACGAGCTGACCGAGATGCTGGTGGACCGCGGGGTCGCCGGCATCATCTACGTCTCCGGTCTGCACGCGGACACCACCGCCGACATGCAGCGCTACGAGCAGCTGCGCGCGCAGGGCGTTCCCTTCGTCCTCGTCGACGGCTTCTCCCCCAAGGTGCAGGCGCCGTTCATCTCCCCCGACGACCGGGCGGCGATGACCCTGGCGGTCACCCACCTCGCATCCCTGGGCCACACCCGGATCGGCCTGGCCCTCGGCCCCAAGCGCTTCGTCCCGGTCCAGCGCAAGATCGAGGGCTTCGTCCGCGCCATGCAGGACACCCTCGGGCTGAACGCGGAGACGGTCGAGCGGGACATGGTCCAGCACTCGCTCTACACACTGGAGGGCGGTCAGGCCGCCACCATGGCCCTCATCGACCGCGACTGCACGGCGGTGGTCTGCGCCAGCGACATGATGGCCCTCGGCGCGATAAGGGCGGCCCGCCAGCGCGGCCTGTCCGTCCCCCACGACATCTCCGTCGTCGGCTTCGACGACTCCCCCTTGATCGCGTTCACCGACCCGCCCCTGACGACGGTCCGCAAGCCGGTCCCCGCGATGGGCCAGGCCGCGGTGCGCACCCTGCTGGAGGAGATCGGCGGTACGCCGGCCCCGCACAGCGAGTTCGTGTTCATGCCGGAGCTGGTGGTCCGCGGCTCGACGGCCTCGGCGCCCGGTGACCGCAATCGTCCGTAGGGCGGAGAAGCCCGTTTTCGGGCAGTACGTTCGCCGTATCCCCCAGGGGTTCGCCGGTGGGAGAACATGCGGGCCGTATCGGACCAGGGGATGATCGGAGAAGAAGGCTTTTCTGGCAGACTCTGTGTCCATGGGTGAATCGACCGTGACATCACTGGAAGGCCGTGAACAGGCCGTTCCGGCGTCTGTCGCGGCCGCACAACGCCCCGGTCCGCTGCAGCGCCTGCGCACTCCGCGCCGCCCCCGCCTCTGGTTCGAGATCCTGCTGATCGCGGTGAGTTACTGGACGTACTCACTCATCCGCAACGCGGTCCCGGAGCAGCGCGCCGAGGCCCTGCGCAACGCCGACTGGATCTGGCGGATGGAACACCACCTCGGCATCGCCGTCGAGGAGTCCGTCAACCACGGCGTCAACGCGGTGACTTGGCTCATCGTCGGCATGAACTACTACTACGCCACGCTGCACTTCGTGCTGACCCTGGCCGTCCTGGTCTGGCTCTACCGCGCCCACCCCGGCCGCTACGGGGCGGCACGCCTGGCCCTGTTCGCCACCACAGCGGTGGCCCTGGTCGGTTACTACCTGTATCCACTGGCTCCCCCGCGCCTGATGAACGGCAACGACTTCATCGACACGGTGGTCGTCCACCAGACCTGGGGCTCGATGGCCTCGGGCGACCTCAAGAACATGTCGAACCAGTACGCCGCGATGCCCTCCATGCACATCGGCTGGTCCCTGTGGTGCGGCCTGACGATCTTCACCCTGGCCAAGCTCCCCTGGGTACGCATCCTCGGCCTCCTCTACCCCACGGCCACCCTGATCGTCATCGTCGCCACGGCCAACCACTTCTGGCTCGACGCCGTGGGCGGCATGATCTGCCTGGCCTTCGGCTACGCAGTGACCCGCACCTGGTCCGGAGCCCTCCCCCACGCCCTACCGAAACAGCCGCGACCAGGACCCTAGCCACGGGTGACCGTAAGGGATGGCCGCCATCCCACGGGAGCGGTGCGTCGAAAGTCCGTCGCGTAGCCCGTCTCTGCCCCGTAGACCACAGAAGGGACGGCAGTACGCCCAACTGGCGACGGACTCGACGCACCGCCACGGCCCGCGACCCACAACGCACGGTCGACGCGCCACAACGCCCCCGCCCCGTCCCGCCCCCGCACAAGCGGTCACGCCCCGTAGAACAGCGAGTCCACAACCCCCCGAGCCCGCCGCCCGGTCCGCCGGTAGTCGTCGAGCATGTCCCCCACATGACCGGGCCCGTACCCCAGATACCTCCCCACGGCGGCCAGCTCGCGAGGATCGGACGGGAACGTGTCCCCGGCCCGTCCCCGCACCAGCATCACCGCGTTCCGCACTCGAGTGGCCAGCACCCAGGCCTCGTCCAGCGTCGCCGCGTCCTCCTCCGACAACAGCCCGCACGCGCGGGCAGCGGCCAGCGCCCCCCGCGTACGCGTGGTCCGCAGCCCCGCCTCCCCGGCCCCGTACCGCAGTTGCAGGAGCTGCACGGTCCACTCGACGTCCGACAGCCCGCCCGGCCCCAGCTTGGTGTGCAGCTTGGGATCGGCCCCGCGAGGCATTCGCTCGGACTCCATCCGCGCCTTCAGCCGCCGGATCTCCCGCACCGCGTCGTCCCCGAGCCCGGCCCGCGGATACCGCAGCGGATCGATCAGCTCGACGAACCGCCGCCCCAGCTCCTCGTCCCCCGCGACCGGCTCGGCCCGCAGCAGCGCCTGCGACTCCCACCCCAGCGACCACCGCCGGTAGTACGCCTCGTACGACTTCAGCGTCCGCACCAGCGGCCCGGACTTCCCCTCCGGCCGCAGGTCGGCGTCGACGAGCAGCGGCGGATCGGCACTCGGCACCTGGAGCAGCCGCCGCATCTCGGAGACGACCGCGTTGGCGGCCCGACCGGCCTCGTGCTCGTCGACCCCGTCCCGGGGTTCGTGCACGAACAGCACGTCGGCGTCGGACCCGTAACCCAGCTCGTGCCCGCCGAACCGCCCCATGCCGATGATCGCGAACCGGGTGGGCAGCGTGTCGCCCCAGCCTTCCCGTACGACGGCCCGCAGGGTGCCGGCCAGGGTGGCCGCGGTGATGTCGGAGACGGCACCGCCGACCAGGTCGACGAGCGCGCCCTGGTCGGCCTCGACGGGCTGCGCCTCGGTGCCGTAGGAGGCGACGATGTCCGCGGCGGCCGTACGGAACAGCTCCCGCCGCCGTACGCCGCGCGCCGCGGTGACGCCCTGCGCGGCACCCTCCGCGCGGCCGACCGCGGCGAGGATCTCCTGCTCCAGGTGGACCCGTCCGCGCGGCGCCAGCCCGCCCGCGTCGCCGTCCCCGAGCAGCGCGACGGCCTCGGGCGCCCGCATCAGCAGGTCGGGCGCGAGCCGCCCGGCCGACAGGACGCGTGCGAGGTTCTCCGCGGCGGCGCCCTCGTCGCGGAGCAGCCGCAGGTACCAGGGCGTCCTGCCCAGCGCGTCCGACACCTTGCGGAAGTTGAGCAGTCCGGCGTCCGGGTCGGCGGAGTCGGCGAACCAGCCGAGCAGTACGGGCAGCAGCGTCCGCTGGATCGCCGCCTTGCGGGTCACTCCGGACGCCAGCGCCTCCAGGTGCCGCAGCGCCGCGGCCGGGTCGGCGTAGCCGAGGGCGACGAGCCGCTCGCGGGCGGCCTCGGTGCTCAACCGCACCTCGCCCGAGGGGAGCTGGGCCACCGCATCCAGCAGCGGCCGGTAGAACAGCTTCTCGTGCAGCCGCCGTACGACGGCGGCGTGCCGCTTCCACTCGCGGTTCAGCTCGGTCACCGGGTCGGTCCGCAGGCCGAGGGACCGTCCGAGCCGCCGCTGGTCGCCCTCCACCTCGGGGACGAGGTGGGTGCGCCGCAGCCGGTAGAGCTGGATCCGGTGTTCCATGGTCCGCAGGAACCGGTACGCCTCGTCGAGCTGTACGGCGTCGGTCCGCCCGACGTATCCGCCGGCGGCGAGCGCCTGCAAGGCGTCGAGCGTGGTGCCGCTGCGCAGCGACGCGTCGGCCCGCCCGTGCACCAGTTGCAGCAGCTGTACGGCGAACTCGACGTCCCGCAGTCCGCCGGGACCGAGCTTGAGTTCGCGCTCGACCTCGGCGACGGGGATGTTCTCGACGACCCGCCGCCGCATCTTCTGCACGTCGGCGACGAAGTTCTCCCGCTCGGCGGCCTGCCACACCAGCGGCGCGACGGCGTCGACGTACTCCGCGCCCAGCGCCAGGTCCCCGGCGACCGGCCGGGCCTTGAGCAGGGCCTGGAACTCCCAGGTCTTGGCCCAACGCTGGTAGTAGGCGAGATGGCTGCTGAGGGTCCGCACCAGCGGGCCGTTGCGCCCCTCGGGCCGCAGGTTGGCGTCGACGGGCCAGATGGACCCCTCGACGGTGGTCTCGGAGCAGATCCGCATCATGTGCGCGGCCAGCTTGGTGGCGGCGCGCAGGGCCTTGCCCTCGTCGGCACCGTCGGCGGCCTCGCCGACGAAGATGACGTCGACGTCGGAGACGTAGTTCAGCTCGTGTCCGCCGCACTTGCCCATCGCGATCACCGCGAGCCGGCACAGCGCGGCGTCGTCGGAGGCGGCGGCGCGAGCGAGTCCGAGGGCGGACCGGAGTGTGGCGGTGGCGAGATCGGCCAGCTCGGCGGCGGTCTCGGCGAGATCGGTGGTCCCGCACACGTCGCGGGCGGCGATGGACAGCAGGCAGCGCCGGTAGGCGACCCGCAGCGACACCGGATCGTCGGCCTCGGCGAGCCCGCGCTCGAACTCCTCCACCCCGGGGTGCAGGTCCCGCGGCTCGTAGGTGACCAGGGCCTCCCAGTCGCGGGGGTGCCGGGCGAGGTGATCGGCCAGGGCGGCGGACGCGCCGAGCACGCCGAGCAGCCGGTCGCGCAGCGGCTTCGCGGCTATCACCGTGTCGAGCAGCTCCCGCCGGGCGCTCGCGCCGGGCTGCGCCTCCAGCAGCCGGACGAGTCCCTGGAGGGCGAGGTCGGGGTCGGCGGTGCGGCCCAGGGCTTCGAGCAGCACCGGGTCGTTGCGCACGGGGGACAGCTCGGCGCCGTCCAGGAGGCGTTCGGCGGCGGAGGCATCGGTGAACCCGTGCCGCAGCAGTCGCGTGAAGGTGCTGCTTCTGCGCCCCGGCCCCGTCATCCCCGGCCTCCTCGACTCCGATCAAGGTCGTACGGGCTTGAGCGTAACCCGCGTCGCCACGGTGGCGCCCCGGCCGGGTTTCGGGTTGTGTGGGAGGCAGCCATGTGCCTCAGGGCTGCCCCGAGGCGGCCGTACGGCATGTATGACGGTCGCGACAAAGGAGTCACGCCATGGACATGACCCTCGAAGTCATCCTGCTGCCGGTGTCCGACGTGGACCGCGCCAAGGAGTTCTACCGGGACAAGGTCGGCTTCCATGTGGATCTCGACGGCGAGGTGATGGAAGGCGTACGGATCGTGCAGCTCACGCCGCCCGGCTCGGGCTGTTCGATCGCCCTGGCGGACGGCCTCCAGATGCCGACGGGCATGCCGGCCCCGGGGACGTACCACGGCCTGCAGCTCTGCGTGACGGACGCGAAGGCGGCCTACGAGGAGCTGACCGCCCGCGGCCTGGACGTCAGCGAGCCGCAGCAGTTCGCCCCGCAGGACGGCGCGACCTTCATGTACTTCAAGGACCCCGACGGCAACGGCTGGGCGATCCAGGAGTACCGCCGCCGCGCGACGGAACCCCTGCACCAGCTCCTCGCGGACCTCGCCGCGCGGCGCGACCAGGGCTAGACCCGGCCCCGCGCCCACGACCCGCCTGGCCGCTCGGCACCGGAGCTGCTCAGCCGCGGCCGGCCGGGTACCGGCCACGACCCGGAGGCGATCCGGCCTGGGCCCGCTCCACCGGCCTACGGCCTGGAGGCCCCGGCGCGCGGCCCGCTCCCCGAGCACGTCATCGACGCCCGTCGGACGACCCGGAACACCACCGCGGCCTGACCCACGCGCAGACGGCGAGGGGCCGACGGCTGATGACCAGCCGCCGGCCCCTCGCCGTGATGACGCGATGCACCGATGCACCGATGCACCGATGCACCGATGCGGTGGGTTACAGCACCGGCAGGTTCTTCCGCAGCTCGAAGGCGGTGACCTCGGAGCGGTACTCCTCCCACTCCTGGCGCTTGTTGCGCAGGAAGAAGTCGAAGACGTGCTCGCCGAGGGTCTCGGCGACGAGGTCGCTGCGCTCCATGAGGGTCAGGGCCTCGCCGAGGTTCTGCGGGAGGGGCTCGATGCCCATCGCGCGGCGCTCGGCGTCGGAGAGGGCCCACACGTCGTCCTCGGCGCCCGGCGGCAGCTCGTAGCCCTCCTCGACGCCCTTGAGGCCGGCGGCGAGCAGCATGGCGTACGCCAGGTAGGGGTTGGCGCCGGAGTCGAGGGAGCGGACCTCGATGCGGGCCGAGCCGGTCTTGCCGGGCTTGTACATCGGGACGCGGACCAGGGCCGAGCGGTTGTTGTGACCCCAGCAGATGTACGAGGGGGCCTCGCCGCCGGCGCCGGCGGTGCGCTCGGAGCCGCCCCAGATGCGCTTGTAGGAGTTGACCCACTGGTTGGTGACGGCGGAGATCTCCGCCGCGTGCTTGAGCAGGCCGGCGATGAAGGAGCGGCCGACCTTGGAGAGCTGGTACTCGGAGCCGGACTCGTAGAACGCGTTGCGGTCGCCCTCGAAGAGGGAGAGGTGCGTGTGCATGCCGGAGCCGGGGTGCTCGGAGAACGGCTTCGGCATGAAGGTCGCCTGGACGCCCTGCTCCAGCGCGACCTGCTTCATGACCAGGCGGAACGTCATGATGTTGTCCGCGGTGGAGAGCGCGTCGGCGTATCGCAGGTCGATCTCCTGCTGGCCGGGGGCGCCCTCGTGGTGGGAGAACTCGACCGAGATGCCCATCGACTCCAGCATGGTGATCGCCTGACGGCGGAAGTCCATGCCGATGTTCTGCGGGGTGTGGTCGAAGTAGCCGGAGTTGTCGGCGGGGGTGGGACGGGAGCCGTCGAGGGGGCGGTCCTTCAGCAGGAAGAACTCGATCTCGGGGTGCGTGTAGAAGGTGAAGCCCAGGTCGGAGGCGCGGGCGAGGGCGCGCTTGAGCACGTACCTCGGGTCGGCGAAGGACGGCGAGCCGTCCGGCATGAGGATGTCGCAGAACATCCGGGCGGTGCCGGGGGCCTCCGCGCGCCAGGGGAGGACCTGGAAGGTGGACGGGTCCGGCTTGGCGATCATGTCGGATTCGTACACCCGGGCGAAGCCCTCGATGGCGGAGCCGTCGAAACCGATGCCCTCGTCAAATGCCTGTTCGAGTTCCGCCGGGGCCACGGCGACGGACTTGAGGAAGCCCAGCACGTCCGTGAACCACAGGCGTACGAACCGGATGTCGCGCTCCTCCAACGTCCGGAGCACGAACTCCTGCTGCTTGTCCATCTTCCGCTTCCCCATCCTTGCTGGTCAGGCCGCCTGTCTCCCGCATCACGGGAGGCGGTCGGGCACCTGAGCATCCCACCACAACACCATTTCGTGCGCGTTGCGCACCTTGATCGTCAGGCCGACCTCAGGGTGAATGCCTCGCGTACGACAGATGTACCGCTCCCCGCCCATCTTGCCTGCTCGGACCGACATCCGTAATGCCCGGCCCCCTCCACCTCCCGATCCCTCTCGCGATCGACCGTTCAGCACGCCGCCGCCGGCCGGAGACGCGAGGACAATGTGCATCTCAGCCTCCATTTGTCCGGTCGCCTCCGCGCCACCCGCTCCCGGCCTTGGCTGTGACCTGTCTACGAGTTTGCCCAGTTCCCCCATTACGATCAGCGGAACCGAACGACTCGAACAACCCCGGACACCGCGCAAGCACCGCACCGCCCCGCACGCCCCGACCGTTCCGCCCCCTTTCCCCAGAAGGACAGGCCCCATGGGTTCCGCCAAGAAGAACACCAGCGCGGCGCGCAAGGCGCGCATAGAGGAGATGCGCCGTGCCGAGCAGTCGCGCGACCGGCGCAACCGGATCCTGACGATCACGGCCAGCGCCGTCGTGGTGGGCGCCCTCGTCGCCGGCACCGTGTTCCTGGTGCAGTCGCAGTCGGACGACGACCCCTCCGCCGACGCCAAGACCTCGGGCAGCTTCGTCACCGGCTCGGACGGCGTGAAGACGTGGAAGGGCACCCTGGGGCGCACCCACGTCACCAAGGCGGTGACCTACCCGATGGAGCCGCCGGTCGGCGGTGACCACAACCAGGCGTGGATGAACTGCAACGGCGACGTCTACACCAAGGCCCTCGACAACGTGAACGCGGTCCACTCGCTGGAGCACGGCGCGGTCTGGGTGACGTACAACAGCAAGGCCCCGAAGGCCGACGTGGACGCGCTGGCGGCGAAGGTGAAGAAGACGCCGTACACGCTGATGAGCCCGGACGACAAGCAGGCCGATCCGATCATGCTGACCGCATGGGGGCACCAGCGGACGGTGAGCGGGGCGAGCGACCCGAACATCGACAAGTTCTTCGAGAAGTACGTGCAGGGCGAGCAGACGCCGGAGCCGGGCGCCGCGTGCACGGGCGGTCTGTCGAAGTGAGGTACGCGGGAGTCGCCGTGGCCGTGGCCGGTGTTCTGGTCGCGGCCGGGGCGATCAGCTACTCCGTCGCCGGGGACAACGGTTCCGAGGTCCCCTCCGTGAACTCCGCGGACGCCGGCTTCGCCCGGGACATGGCGGTGCACCACCAGCAGGCCGTCGAGATGTCGTACATCGTGCGCGACCGCACGAAGGACGAGGAAGTGCGGCGGCTCGCGTACGACATCGCCCAGACGCAGGCCAACCAGCGCGGCATGCTGATCGGCTGGCTCGACCTGTGGGGCCTGCCCAAGGTGTCCTCGGACGAGCCGATGGCCTGGATGGGCATGTCCGGCATGGCCTCCGGTGAGGACGGCGAGCTGATGCCGGGCATGGCCACCAACACCGAGATGAAGAAGCTCGGCACACTGAACGGCAAGCAGGCCGAGATCTTCTACCTCCAGCTGATGACGACCCATCACAAGGGCGGCGTGCACATGGCCGAGGGCTGTGCCGACAAGTGCACGGTGGGCGTGGAGAAGCGGCTCGCGCAGGGCATGGTCGAGGCGCAGCAGTCGGAGATGCAGCTGATGGCGGACCTGCTCAAGTCGCGGGGTGCCGCGCCGAGTTCGTAGGTCCGGGGCCGCCTCGCACCGGACGCACCACCCAAATCGCCCTCCCGCAGGGCCCCTTGGCCGCTTCTTGGGGTGGGCAGGGTTCTTCTTGGTCTCCGCATTCCCCTGGCATGAACGGTTCATCGCCAGAGTGGCCACCGTCGGGTGATCCACTCGCGACGAACCACCTACCAGGGGGTCCCATGAGATCCACACGTGCCGCGCTGCGCGCCGGAGCGAGCATGGCAGCGACACTGCCGATGATCGCCGGCGCGCTGGCGCTCGGCATCCCCGCGGCGCACGCCGCGGACGGCCCGTCCCGCGACACGCTGGCCGGCACCAGGCCCGCGTGGGCCACGGCCGAAGCTGACCGGGGCGCCACCCCGGACGGCGCCGGCGTCTCCGCGCGCGTCTATCTGGCGGGCCGCGACGCCACGGGCCTGGCCGCGTACGCGAAAGCGGTTTCCGACCCGTCCTCCGCCGCGTACGGCAGGTATCTCTCCGCCGCCGAGACGCAGGCACGCTTCGGCGCGACCGCCGCGCAGGTGGCCGCGGTCAGGTCCTGGCTCACCGCGGCCGGGCTGAAGGTCACCGGCGTCACACGGCACTACGTCGCGGTCAGCGGTGACGTGGCCGCCACCGAGAAGGCGTTCGGCACCCAGCTGCACGACTACACCAAGGGCGCGAAGACCTACCGTGCCCCGTCGAGGGCGGCCTCCGTGCCGGCCGGCCTGGACGGCGCGGTCCTCACCGTCACCGGCCTGGACAACGCCCCGCACCGGGCCGATGCCAAGGATCAGCTCCCCGCGCCGGACGCGGTGTTCAAGAACGCCGGGCCGTTCTCCTCGTACTACGGCTCGAACGTGGCGGCCTCGCTGCCGGACGCGTACGGCACGAAGATCCCGTACGCCGTGCAGGGGTACACCGGCAGCCAGCTGCGGGCCGCGTACGGCGCGGGCAGCCGGACCGGCAAGGGGGTGCGCGTCGCCATCACCGACGCCTACGCCTCGCCGACCATCGCCTACGACGCGGCCGCCTACGCACGCGAGCACGGCGACGCGGCCTGGAAGACGGGGCAGCTCAGCCAGGTCCTGCCGAAGAACTACACGAGGACCGAGGAGTGCGGGGCGGCGGGCTGGTACGGCGAGGAGACCCTCGACGTCGAGGCCGTGCACGCGGTCGCGCCGGCCGCGAGCGTCACCTACGTGGGCGCGGCGTCCTGCTACGACGACGACCTGCTCGACTCGCTCGGCAAGGTCGTCGACAACCACCTGGCCGACATCGTCTCCAACTCCTGGGGCGACATCGAGGCCAACCAGACGCCGGACCTCGCGGCCGCCTACGACCAGGTCTTCCAGCTGGGCGCGGTGGAGGGAATCGGTTTCTACTTCTCCTCCGGCGACGACGGCGACGAGGTCGCGAACACCGGGACCAAGCAGGTCGACGTCCCGGCGGACTCGGCGTGGGTGACGGCGGTCGGCGGCACCTCGCTCGCGGTCGGCAAGAACGACACCTACCTGTGGGAGACCGGCTGGGGCACCGAGAAGGCGTCCCTGTCGGCGGACGGCACGAGCTGGACGGACTTCCCCGGCGTGTTCACCTCGGGCGCGGGCGGCGGCACCAGCAGGACCGTCGCCGAGCCGTACTACCAGAAGGGCGTCGTCCCGAACGCGCTCGCGACGGCCAACAGCGCCGCCGGCAACCGCGTCGTCCCGGACATCTCGGCGATCGCCGACCCCAACACGGGCTTCGAGGTCGGGCAGACGCAGACCTTCCCGGACGGCTCGCAGCGGTACAGCGAGTACCGCATCGGCGGCACCTCGCTGGCCGCGCCGGTCATCGCGGCCGTCCAGGCCCTTGCCCAGGAGGCCCGCGGCGGCAAGCCGATCGGCTTCGCCAACCCGGCGATCTACTCCAGGTCCGGCTCGCGGGTCTACCACGACGTCACGGACGACCCGACGGGCTCCCCTCTCGCCGTGGCGCGCGTCGACTTCACCAACTCCTACGACGCGGCGGGCGGCCTGCTGACCTCCGTCCGCAGCCTCGGCAAGGACAGTTCGCTGTCCGCGGTAAAGGGTTACGACGACGTCACCGGCGTGGGAACGCCGACAAGCGGTTACGTCGAGTCGTACCGACGGCGCTGAGGCGCTGACGTGTTGCGGCGCTGACGCGTTGCGGCACGGCCGATGACGGCGACCAGGGGGCGCGGGGCTGTTTCGCCCCGCGCCCCCTGCGCCGTACTCGCGCCGGGACCCGCACCTCCCGCCACCCATCGCGTCGCACTGACGATTACACTGCCCGTGTGAACTTCTGGTCGATCTATCAGCACGGCTTCGCACGCGTCGCCGCGTGCACGGGCCACACCGTCATCGCGGACCCGCACGCCAACGCCGAAGCGGTCCTGCGCCACGCCCGCCGGTGCGCCGAGGAGGGTGTCGCCGTCGCCGTGTTCCCGGAGATGGTGCTGTGCGGCTACTCGATCGAGGACCTGCTGCTCCAGGACGCGCTGCTCGACCAGGTCGAGGAGGCGCTCCAGGAGGTGGTGGCGGGCTCGTCGGAGCTGCTGCCGGTGCTGGTCGTCGGTGCCCCGCTGCGCCACCGCAACCGGGTCTACAACTGCGCGGTGATCGTGCACCGCGGCCGGGTCCTGGGCGTCGTCCCCAAGTCGTACCCGCCCAACTACCGTGAGTTCTACGAGCGTCGGCAGATCGCCGGGGGCGACGACGAGCGCGGCGGGACGATCGGGGTCGGCGGCAAGGCCGTACCGTTCGGCGTGGACCTGCTCTTCGAGGCGGCGGACGTCCCCGGGCTGGTGCTGCACGCGGAGGTCTGCGAGGACATGTGGGTCCCGGTGCCGCCGAGCGCCGAGGCCGCCCTGGCGGGCGCGACCGTCCTGGTCAACCTGTCGGGCAGCCCGATCACGGTCGGCAGGGCCGAGGACCGCAAGCTGCTGTGCCGCTCCGCGTCCTCCCGCTGCCTCGCAGCCTACGTCTACGCGGCGGCCGGCCTCGGTGAGTCGACCACCGACCTGTCCTGGGACGGGCAGACCCTGATCTACGAGAACGGGGTGCTGCTGGCGGAGTCCGACCGTTTCCCGCTCGACGAGCAGTACGCGGTGGCCGACGTGGACCTCGACCTGCTGCGGCAGGAGCGGATGCGGATGGGCACGTTCGACGACAACCGCCGTACGCACTCGGCGCGGACCGGGGACTTCAGGACGGTGTCGTTCGAACTCGCCCCGCCGGTCACCGAGCTGGGGCTGCGCCGCCGCGTCGAGCGGTTCCCGTTCGTGCCCGCCGACCCCGAGCGACTCGCCCTGGACTGCTACGAGGCGTACAACATCCAGGTCGCGGGACTGCAGCAGCGGCTGGCCTCCATCGGCGGCCCGAAGGTCGTCATCGGGGTGTCCGGCGGCCTCGACTCCACGCACGCGCTGATCGTCGCGGCGCGCGCGATGGACCGGGCGGGCCGTCCGCGCAGCGACATCCTGGCCTGGACCCTGCCCGGCTTCGCCACCAGCGACCACACCAAGGACAACGCGCACAAGCTGATGCGTGCCCTCGGCGTCACCGCGGCCGAGCTGGACATCACGCCGACCGCGCGGCTGATGCTGAAGGAGATGGGCCACCCGTTCGCCTCCGGTGAGCCGGTGTACGACGTCACCTTCGAGAACGTGCAGGCGGGACTCCGCACCGACTACCTGTTCCGGCTCGCCAACCAGCGCGGCGGCATCGTGCTGGGCACCGGCGATCTGTCGGAGCTGGCGCTCGGCTGGTCCACGTACGGCGTGGGCGACCAGATGAGTCACTACAACGTCAACTCCGGTGTGCCGAAGACGCTGATCCAGCACCTGATCCGCTGGATCATCGGCAGCGGCCAGTTCGACGAGGAGACCGGCAAGATCCTCGCCGCCATCCTCGACACCGAGATCAGCCCGGAACTCGTACCCGGCGAGGAGATGCAGTCCACCGAGTCCCGGATCGGGCCGTACGCGCTGCACGACTTCACCCTGTTCCACGTGCTGCGCTACGGCTTCCGGCCGTCGAAGATCGCCTTCCTCGCCTGGCACGCCTGGCACGACGCGGAGAGCGGCGCCTGGCCGCCGAACTTCCCCCAGGCCAAGCGGGTGGCGTACGACCTGCCGGAGATCCGGCAGTGGCTGGAGGTGTTCTGCCGTCGCTTCTTCGCGTTCGCGCAGTTCAAGCGCTCGGCCATGCCGAACGGGCCGAAGGTCTCGGCCGGGGGCTCGCTCTCCCCGCGCGGCGACTGGCGCGCACCGTCCGACAGCACGGCCGAGGCATGGCTGCGCGACCTCGCCCGGATCGACGCGGCGGTGGCGGAACGCTGACCGCGCCCTGGTGAGGGGCCGGGGCGCCGGGGACTCCTCCCCGGCGCCCCGGTTCAGCCCTTGAGCGACGCGACGAAGGGCGCCCAGGCGGCGGCGCCGAGGATGACGGCGGGGCCGTCGGGGACCTTGGAGTCCCGGACGGGGACGAGGCCGGGGACGTTGTCGGCGACCTCGACGCAGTTGCCGCCGCTTTCGTTGCTGTAGCTGGATTTCCGCCAGAGGGCGGCGCCGGGGAAGTCGGTGGCGATCTCGACGCATTCCCCGCCGTCACCGTTGCTGTAGCTGCTCCTGCACCAGAGCGCGTCACTCAAGTCGATCCGGTCGCTTGTCATTTCGGTAATCCTCTGCGGCTGCCCTGATCATGGCCAGGGACGTCTCTGGTGACAGCGCAACGGCCCTGAGCCGATCGTATGCCTTGCGGTACTGCTTCACGAGGGCCGGATCGTCGATGGTGTCACCGCTGTAAGACGCCTCGGTGTAGATCAGTGGAGGCGCGTCCGGAAAGGTCATGACCATGATGGAGGCCGTCATCAGAGGATACGCCCCGCACGTTCGCGGAATGATTTGCGGAGTGATCCGGCGTCGCTCTGCCAACTCCACTACCCGATCAAGTTGTTCGGCCATCTCCAGCGGCGGAAGAACCGAGTCCGTGACCAACGACTCGTGCAGGACTACCCAGTACTCCGGGGTGGAGTGGTCCTCCTCGAAGAGGCGGGCGCGAGCGAGCCGAGCCATCACTTTCTCCTCTACCCACTCATCGGAAGCCGCCGGGTGCGCCGACCGGACGAGTGTCCGAGCATAAGGAGCGGTCTGAAGCAGCCCCGGAAAAATGATGGGGGACCACAGCTCAATGGACTCCGCCTGTTTTTCCGCCTCAAGAGCCTTCTCGAAGTACGCGGCGTGCGGCCCCCGCCGCGCCTTCCGCACATCCTCACAGTGCCGTTCGAAGAACCCGTCGGTCCCCAGCACCTGGTCCACGTGCCGTGCCAGGTCCAACGGCATCCGGCGCTCGCCGCGTTCGATGTCGCTGAGGTAGGTCTTGCCGTAGAAGCTGCCCTGGAGCAGTCCCTCCAGTGAGAGTCCCGCCGCCTCCCGCTTCCACCTCAACTCCTTGCCGTAGAACGTCGGAACGCTCATCGAGCCGTCGATGTCCTTGCGCCGTGCCACTCGCACACCTTCCGCCGTACCGGCCGCGAACGCGAAACCTGTTCCACCGTAGCCAGCACGGCGACATTCTGTGAGGCATTCGTCACACACCGCACAGAAGGTGGCCGCCCCCATGTCCGACCGCTCCCCCACCGCCTACGACGTCACCCTCTGCGTCGAGAACCTCCGCACCGCCCTCGCCCTGCACGGCATCACGCTGCCCTCCCTGCGCGCGGACCTGCCGAGCTTCGCCGGTACGTACGCGCCGCCCGCCGGTCTCGTCGCGCTCGGGAACTGCAACACCGTCACGGCCCACGCGCTCGCGACCGCCCTCCGCGGGACGGCGACCGGGCGATGACCTTCGAACTCGACCTGCTCGCCACCCCGAAGTCCGTACCCGAACTGCGCCACCACCTGCGCGCACTCGACGTCGATGTCCTCCTGTGCGCCACGGAGTTGCTGACGAACGTCATCGACCACCTCGGCGAGGGCACTCCGGTGACGGTCCGCGTCACCGGGACGCCCCACGGGCACACCCGCGTCGAGGTCACCGACCCCGACGCACGCGCCCTCCCCGTGCTCCTGTCGGCCACCGGCACCGCCGAGTCCGGCCGCGGCCTGGCCCTGATCGACGCGCTGGCCCGGCGTTGGGGCGTGGATCAGGGAGCGGACCACAAGACGGTCTGGTGCGAACTGGCCGTACCGGGGCGTCGGCCGGAGGCGCCGTCCCTGTAGGGCTCCGCCGGGGCTGCGGCTTCGGCAGGGCCCGAGGGTTCCCGGAATTGTGGCTTCCACCATGGCGAACACCCGCTTCACCTGGTGAGATCACCGGATGCTCGGTCTACTCCTGCGTGTTCTGCCCTTCTGGGTGCGTGAGCCCCTGCTCATCGCCCTCGGGTCCGTCCTCGGCGTACGCATCGCGTACCTCGCCGTCCACGATCACGACCTGGTCGCGGCCGGTCTCGCCGCGGTGTTCCTCCTGTTCACCGCGGTACGCGTCGGTGTGGTGGTCCGGGCGCTGCGTGCGCGCCGGAACCCCGCTCCGGCGGCCTCCGTGGACGGGACACCGGGCGACGCCGTCACTCGGGCCTGGGCACAGGCACAGGTACTGACGGCACCGGGAACGGCATCGGCACAGGTACCGGTGCCGCCACCGGCCGGAGCGGGCTCGCCCCCCGGCCCGACCGCCGTGGAGAAGGAGCCCAACCCGTGGGGTCAGGCCGTCGCGGCCGTGGCCGTGTTCGGAGCACTCGCGGCCGCGCTGTGGCTGGCCCCCCGCGTGCTGCCGGACGACGACAACACAGCGCCGTCGGCATCGTGTTCGGACACGGAGGACGAGGCGCTGCCGGCGGTCTACGAGAAGACGCCCCGGCCCGTGACCGGTGACGAGCTGTGCGAGGCCCTCAACCGAGCCGACCTGGCGCGGCTTCTCGGAACGCCCGCGGAGATCGCGACCTCGGCCTCCGGCACCAGCAACACCGCCGCCCTGACCGACGGGAAGGTCGCGGAGCCCCAGGCCGAGGTCACGTTCGACACGTACACCGTGAACCTGTCGGCCACTTACAACAGGCTGTCGACCGCCCAGTACGTGAATCTGGTGAAGATCGCGGGTGACGAGGACGAGAAGGACCTCAGGACGCTCACGGTCCTCGGCCGGCCCGCGCTCCTCTCCTCGGAGCACACCATGAAGTTCGAGATCGGTTTCGGGGGCGAGGGATCCAGCGGGCCGGTGCAACAAGGTCCCCTGGCCAGGACGCTCTCCGTGGCGCTCGACAGCAAGGACCGGGGCGGCTACTACGACATCACCGTGTGGAGCGAGTCCGGAGCCCTCCCGGACGACGGGGTCCTCCTCGGCATCGCCGAGAAGGTCCTTCCGACGATCCCCGAACGGAGCGTCCGCTGAGACGCCCAAGACCTCTGAAGCGTCCGAGGCATGTGAGGCTCTGAGGCGTATCGCCGCCGGCCCCGGCCGGTCCCGGTGAGGACGCGGGCGCGGGCGCGGAGAAGCCGAACGAGGCCCGGCGACCACGCGTCACGAGGGTCCGGGGGGCGCCCCCCTCTGGCTCAATGAGCCTTTCGTGCTCGCGAGGTACACCGGCGCCACCAATCGCGCGCTCCCGGTCAACAGCCCGGAGGGACCCCACTCGTTGCGCTTCATGGTCCGTCACCTGATCGGGGGGGCGACTCGGAGAAGCTCAGTGATGCAGCACGCCCGACCGCTCAGGCGTGTGAGCGGCGACCACGTGGCCCGCCCGGGACGACTCCCGCCGCCGGTCCACCACGGCCGCCACGGCGGCGACGCCCAGTCCGAGCACCGCGAGCCCCGCCCCCGCCACCGCCGGGGACGTCACGCCGAGGCCTGCGGTCAGGGCCAGGCCGCCGATCCAGGCGCCGCCGGCGTTCGCGAGGTTGAAGGCCGCCTGGTTGGCGGAGGACGCCAGGGAGGGGGCCGAGGACGCCTTCTCCATGACCATCAGGTTGAGCGGGCTGCCCGCGACGAAGGCCGCGACGCCGAGGAGGACCACCGCCAGGGCCCCGCTCCACTGCGTGCGCATCAGCAGCGGGAAGAGGGCCAGGACGGCCACCAGGGACGTCAGGCCCCCGAACAGCGTGCGCCGCATCGCGACGTCCGCCAGACGTCCCCCGAGCAGGTTGCCGATCGTCGCGCCCACACCGAACAGCGCCAGCAGCAGCGTCACGCTGGAGTCGGCGTACCCGGCGGAGTCCGTCAGCATCGGCGTGACGTAGCTGTACGCGGAGAAGAGGGCTCCGAAGCCGGCGACCGTCGTGCCGAGCGCCAGCCAGACCGGGAGGGAGCGGAGTGCGACCAGTTCGCCGCGCAGGCCGCTGGTGGGGGCGGCGTGGGTGTGGTCGGCCGGGATCAGCAGGGCCAGCGCCCCGATCGCCGCCAGCCCGATCACGCTGACGCCGAGGAACGTGGCCCGCCAGCCCAGGTGCTGGCCGACGAGCGTGGCGACCGGGACTCCCGCGATGTTGGCGACCGTCAGGCCGAGGAACATCAGCGAGACCGAGCGGGCCTTGCGGTCCGGCGCGACCAGGTTCGTGGCCACCACCGCGCCCACGCCGAAGAAGGCGCCGTGCGGGAGGCCGCTGAGGAAGCGGGCGGCCAGGAGCGAGTCGTAGCCGGGGGCGAAGGCGGACACGGCGTTGCCCGCGACGAACAGCACCATGAGGGAGATCAGGACCGTACGGCGGGACATCCGCGCGGTGACGGCGGCGAGCAGCGGGGCGCCGATGACGACGCCGAGCGCGTAGGCCGAGACCAGGTGTCCGGCGGTGGGGATGGAGATGTCGAGGTCGTCGGCGACTTCGGGCAGCAGGCCCATCATCACGAACTCGGTGGTGCCGATGCCGAAGGCACCCACGGCGAGGGCGAGCAGGGCCAAGGGCATGGTGGGGCCTGTGCCTTTCAGAGAGAGTTCCGTCATCGTATGTTCAATTACGGAACAAAGACTCTCCGGCCCGGTATTCCGGGAGGTTACGGTGTGGTGACCTTCACACGAGCCGCGACCGGCAGGTGGTCGCTGCTCGTCTGCGGCAGCGTCCAGGAGGTGACCGGCTCCACACCCGTCACCATGATCTGGTCGATCCGCGCCATCGGGAACGACGCCGGCCAGGTGAAGCCGAACCCGCTGCCGGCGGCGCCCTGCGCGGAGCGCATCTGGGAGGTGACGGCGTTGAGCGAGCGGTCGTTCATCGTGCCGTTGAGGTCGCCGAGCAGGATCTTGCGGCTCAGCGGGTCGGCGGCGATCGCCTCGCCCAGCGCGTCGGCGCTCTTGTCGCGCTGATGGGCCGTGAACCCGGCCTGGAGCTTCACGCGGACCGAGGGCAGGTGGGCGACGTAGAAACCGACCGGCCCCTGCGGGGTGGTCACGGTCGCGCGCATCGCGCGGACCCAGCCCAGCTTGATGTCGACGGCCGCCACATCGGTCAGCGGGTACTTGCTCCACAGCCCGACCGTGCCCTGCACGGAGTGGTACCGGTACGTCGCCGCCAGCGCCTTCTCGTACACCGGCGCCGCCGTCTCGGTCAGCTCCTCCAGGGCCAGGACGTCCGCGCCGGAGGCGGCCACTTCCTGCGCGGTGCCGGAGGGGTCGGCGTTGTCGGCGTTGACGTTGTGCGTGGCGACGGTGAGGTCGCCGCCGCTGCCGGTCTTGTCGCCGAGCAGCCCGCCGAAGAGGTTCAGCCAGACCACGGCCGGCAGCAGCAGGGCGATCAGCGCGGTCGCCGACCTGCGCACGAACGCCAGCACCAGGAACACCGGAATGAAGACGCCGAGCCACGGCAGGAACGTCTCCGTGAGGCTGCCGAGGTTGCCGAAGCGGTTGGGGATGCGCGAGTGCAGCAGCATCACCAGCGCGAGCAGCAGAGCGAGCGCGGCGACGACGAGGCCGCGGCGCCAGATCCGCGGATCACCGCGCCAGCCGGCCGACAGGCGTCCGGCCAGTCGTACGAGCAGGCTCCGGAGCCGGGCTCTCCGCGGCTCGGGACCCGAGCCGCCGTTGTCCGTCTCCGTCACATACGCCTGCTGCGCCATACCGTCGCCTCACTACCTGCCGTGCATACCGTCTCTCCCCCGTGCGTACGACCCTAGGGGATGATCGGCTCGGATCCCGCCGTCCCATGACGGCCCAACGGGCACGAGGACGAGCGGACAGCCGCCGGGGGTTCCGATCGGAGGCCGTCAGGGATGGTCTGTGACGGAACGCGCACATTCGGGCGGGCCCGCCGGGGAACTGACGGACCGTGGGGCGGTGGCCCCGCCGACCGGCTGCGCACCGGTGGGCCGTAGACCGTCGAGCAGGGTGTCCACGATCGTTTCCGCGAGGCCCTCGGGGAGGTCGGCGTCGGGCCGCAGGACGGCGCGGACCAGCATCGGGCCCATGAACAGGTCGTTGACCAGCGAGATGTCGAGGCCGGCGCGGAGTTCACCGTCGCGCTCGCCGCGTCGCAGGACCTCGATGCCCAGTTTCCGCCGGGGTGCGATGACCGTGTTGTGGTACGCCTCCCAGATCTTGGGGCTGCTCTTCATCTGGGCGTGCGCCGCGCGCAGGATCGCCGAGGAGCGGCTGGCCAGTCCGCGCCGGCGCTGCCACTCCAGCAGCGCCACGAGGTCGTCGCGCATGGAGGTGCCGGGGAGTTCGGGGTCGTCCGGCTCGGCGGTGCGCAGGACGTCGACGAACAGTTCCTCCTTGCCCTTCCAGCGGCGGTAGATGGCCGCCTTGCCGACCCCGGCGGTGCGGGCGATCCGCTCGATGGACAGCTCACCCAGCGGCACCCCCTCCTCCAGCAGCCTCATCGTCCCCTCGACGATGGCCTGTTCCACGGCCTCGCTGCGGGGCCGCCCCCGGACGGGCTGCGCGGGCCGCTCGGCGGCGGTCCCACTGTCGGCAGAGGTCACGGCCGTCCTTTCGTCGTACTCGGGGCATTCTCGCCCGCGGGGCTGCCGGGGGCGGCGGCGCCCCGTGCCGGCCGCCTCGGGTCTACGAGTCGGTGCGCACCAACTCGCCGTCCTTCGCCGCCTCCTCGGGCTCCTTCGGCCGGCCCGGCAGGAACAGGGCCACGACCACCGCGCCGACGAGGGCGACACCGGCCCCGCACAGTGCGGTGACGTGCATGGCGTGCAGGAACGCGTCGTTGGCCGGGCCGACGAGGGACTCGCCGCGCGGGCCGAGCTTCGCCGCGACACCGAGCGTCGCCTCGATCGACTCCCCCGCCGTGTGGCGCAGCCCGGCCGGTACCGCGCCGAGCTTGTCCTCGATGCCGGTGCGGTACGCCGCCGACAGCACGGAGCCGAGTACGGCGATGCCGAGCGCGCCGCCGACCTGGCGGAAGGTGTTGCTGAGCGCGGACGCGGAGCCGGCCTTCTCGCGGGGCAGCGCCTGCATGATGACGACACTGGTCGGGGTCATGATGTGGGCCATTCCGGCGCCCATGAAGAAGAAGACGACCTCCAGCAGCCAGATCGGCGTGTCCTCGTCCAGCGTGGCGAACGCGACCAGCGTCGCCGCGATGACGAGCATGCCGCCCGTGGTCGTGGCCTTGTTGCCGAAGCGGTCCACGACCAGCCGGGCGCGCGGCGCGAAGACCAGCTGGGCGACGGCCAGCGGCAGCATCAGCAGGCCGGTCTGGAGCGGCGAGTAGCCGCGCACGCTCTGGGTGTAGAAGACGGAGAAGAAGGTCACGCCCATCAGCGCGAAGAAGACCAGCGCGATGACGCCGATCGCGGCCGAGAAGACCTTGTTCCGGAAGTGGCCGACGTCGACGGACGGATGGTCGCTGCGCTTCTCGAACACCACGAACGCGGCGAGGACCACCAGTCCCCCGCCGATCGTCGCCAGCACGGTCGGATCGGTGAAGTCGGCCAGCTCGCCGCCCTTGATGATGCCGTAGACGAGCAGGACCAGGCCGACGACGGACAGGACGACGCCGATGGGGTCGGTCCTGCCGGGGGCGGGGTCGCGCGAGTCCGGCACCAGCCACACCATCAGCACGATGGCGGTGATCACGATCGGCACGTTGACGAGGAAGACCGAGCCCCACCAGAAGTGGTCGAGGAGCAGGCCGCCGGTGATGGGCCCGATGGCGATGGCCAGGCCGACGCCGCCGGCCCAGATGCCGATCGCCTTGGGCTGCTCCTCGCGCTCGAAGACGTTCATCAGGACGGCGAGGGTCGCGGGCATCACGAACGCGGCGCCGAGGGCCATCAGCGCGCGGAACGCGATGAGCTGGGTGGGTGAGCCGGACTCGGCGGCGAGCGCGGAGCCGATGCCGAAGACCGCGAGGCCGCCGAGCAGGACCTTCTTGCGGCCCAGCCGGTCGCCCAGCAGTCCGGCGGAGAACAGCAGGCCCGCGAAGACGAGCGTGTAGGAGTTGATGGCCCACTCCAGCTCGCTCTGGGTGGCGCCGAGGCCGACGGGGGCCGGGGTGGAGATGGTCTTGACGGCGACGTTCAGGATCGAGTTGTCGAGCACCACGATCAGCAGGCTCAGCATCAGCACGCCGAGGATCGCCCAGCGACGCCGATGCACGGCTTCCGGTATGCGGGGGGTCGCGGGAACGGCGGGAGTGGTCATGCCTTCGAGCGTAGGCCCATTGCGATACGAGACCGTCTCGTATCGAATTCTCTTACTGAGGTTTTACCCACAGGGGGTGCTCTGGCCCTCCCTGGCACGAAGTGCCACCATGGATGTGGTCCGGGGACGCCGTGAGGGCGCCTCGAGATGACGAAGGAGCCGTTGCAATGACGCAGCTTTCGGCTGCCCAGACGAAGTCCTCCGACGGCAGCAAGGCGCTGTACGGAGGAAAGGGCACACGCCGTATCACCGTCCGCGACATCGCCGCCGCCAAGGAGCGGGGCGAGAAGTGGCCCATGCTCACCGCGTACGACGCGATGACCGCGTCCGTCTTCGACGAGGCCGGGATCCCCGTGATGCTCGTCGGTGACTCGGCGGGCAACTGCCACCTCGGGTACGAGACCACCGTGCCGGTCACCCTCGACGAGATGACCATGCTCTCGGCGGCCGTCGTGCGCGGCACCCAGCGTGCCCTCATCGTCGGCGACCTGCCCTTCGGGTCCTACCAGGAAGGTCCCGTGCAGGCGCTGCGCAGCGCGACCCGGCTGGTCAAGGAGGCCGGGGTGGGGGCCGTGAAGCTGGAGGGCGGCGAGCGGTCGCACCGGCAGATCGAGCTGCTCGTCGAGTCCGGCATCCCGGTCATGGCCCACATCGGGCTCACCCCGCAGTCCGTGAACGCCATGGGGTACCGCGTGCAGGGGCGTGGCGAGGAGGCTGCCGCGCAGTTGCTGCGGGACGCGAAGGCCGTCCAGGACGCGGGGGCGTTCGCGGTCGTCCTTGAGCTGGTGCCGGCGGAGCTGGCGGCCGAGGTGACGCGGGTGCTGCACATCCCCACCGTCGGGATCGGGGCCGGGGCGGAGACGGACGCGCAGGTCCTGGTCTGGACGGACATGATGGGGCTGACCGGGGGGCGGATGCCCAAGTTCGTGAAGCAGTACGCGAATCTTCGACAGGTCATGGGCGACGCGGCGAAGGCGTTCGCGGAGGACGTCGTCGGCGGAACGTTCCCTCAGGACGAGCACTCGGTCCACTAGAGCCATCTCGGTACGACGGCAGCCCGCCGACCATCCCCCAGTCGGCGGGCTGCCCCTTTGCGTTTCCCGCCCCCGCCGCCCCTTCCCGACCCGAACCTGGGGGCTGCCGCCCCCCAGACGCCTGCGTCCTCGAACTCCCCAGAGGGGGGACCCCCGGACGGGCTGAATTACCTGACTGGCTCTTTTCATCCCCTTGGGCCCGGCCCTGTCGGCGGGATGTCGGCGGCTGTCGGTCGGGTGTAGGTCGTCTGTCGGTGGGGGGTGGCACCGTCAGTGACATGACACGCATCGACAACAACCCCAACGGCGCGTCCCGCGCCGTCACCGTGCGGGGGCTGGTCAAGCACTACGGGGAGACCAAGGCACTGGACGGGGTCGACCTCGACGTGCGGGAGGGCACCGTCATGGGGGTGCTCGGCCCGAACGGCGCCGGTAAGACCACCCTCGTGCGGATCCTGTCCACGCTCATCGCTCCCGACGCCGGCCGGGCGACCGTCGTCGGCTACGACGTCGTACGCCAGCCCCGCCAGCTCCGCCGCGTCATCGGCCTCACCGGCCAGTACGCCTCCGTCGACGAGAAGCTCGCCGGCTGGGAGAACCTGTACATCATCGGCCGGCTGCTCGACCTGCCCCGCAAGGAGTCCAGGGCCCGCGCGGACGCACTGCTGGAGCGGTTCTCGCTCACCGAGGCCGCCCGGCGTCCGGTGGGGACGTACTCCGGCGGTATGCGACGACGACTCGACCTCGCCGCGTCCATGATCGGCCGGCCCGCCGTCCTCTTCCTCGACGAGCCGACCACCGGCCTCGACCCCCGCACCCGCAACGAGGTGTGGGACGAGGTGAAGTCGATGGTCGGCGAGGGAGTGACCGTCCTGCTGACCACCCAGTACATGGAGGAGGCCGAGCAGCTGGCCTCCGAGCTGACCGTCGTCGACAAGGGCAAGGTCATCGCCACGGGCGGCATCGAGGAGCTGAAGGCCCGCGTGGGCGGACGGACCCTGCGGGTGCGCCCGGCCGACCCGGTGCACCTGCGCCCGCTGGCCCACGCGCTGGACGAGCTGGGCATCACCGGCCTCGCCAACACCGTCGTGGACACCGAGCGCGGTTCGGTGCTGGTGCCGGTGCTGAGCGACGAGCAGCTCACCGCCGTGGTCGGCGCCGTCACCGCGCGCGGTATCACGCTCTCCTCCATCACCACCGAACTGCCCAGCCTGGACGAGGTGTTCCTGTCCCTCACCGGCCACCGTGCCGGTGCGCCGCAGGGCACCGTCCCCGCCGACAACACCCTCGAGGAGGTCGCCGTATGAGCGCCGCCACCGCCACTCTCACGCCGGCCGACCTCCAGGGCGCCGACGCGCCGATCTCGCTGCGGGCCCACCTGCGGCACACCGGCGCGCTGGTGCGCCGCAACCTGTTGTGGATCCGGCAGGACCCGGAGTCGATGTTCGACGCGATCCTGTTCCCGGTCGTCTTCACCCTGCTGTTCGTGTACGTCTTCGGCGGCTCCATCGGCCAGTCGCTGGGCGGCGGTCAGGAGGCGTACGTCCAGTACGTCGTGCCCGGTCTGCTGGCCATGACGGGGATGAACATGGCGCAGGGCGTGGGCACCGGGTTCAACCAGGACTTCAACTCCGGTGTCATGGACCGCTTCCGGTCGCTGCCGATCGGGCGCGGCTCGGTGCTGTTCGCGAAGATCGCGGTCGAGCTGATGCGGATGCTGTTCGCGACGGTGGTCCTGGTGATCGTCGCGGTGCTGGTCGGCTTCGACATCACCAGCTGGCCCGGTCTGCTGGCCTCCGTGGGGCTGTCCGCGGCGTTCGGGTTCGCGCTGATGTGGGTGTTCCTCACGCTCGGCGTGACGATGAAGAACGCACAGTCCGTGCAGGCGATGGGCTTCCTGGTGCTGATGCCGCTCCAGTTCGGCTCGTCGATCTTCGCGCCGACCGCCTCGATGCCGGGCTGGCTGCGCAACTTCACCGAGTTCAACCCGCTGTCGGCTCTCGCGGACGCGGCCCGCGGGCTGATGATCGGCGGTCCGGTCGCGCACGGTCTGTGGGTGACGCTGGCCTGGTCGGTGGGGCTCACCGCGGTGATGGCGCCGATCTCGATCCACAAGTTCCGCACCAAGAGCTGACCGGGTGCGTCACACCAGGGCGGCGGCCTCCTCGTAGGAGAGGCCGCCGCCCTCGGCGTATGCGGCGGTGTACGCCTCCTCGCCGAGCGCGGCGCGGGCCCCGGCCCTGGCCCGCTCCCGGCTCTCGGCCTCCAAACGCGGCGCGATGTGCCGGGGCGGGAGGTGGGCGTCGGCGGCGCCCAGGCAGCGGGCGGCGGCCCCGGCGCGGGCGCCGTCTCCGGTGTCGGTCCCGCTGAGGGCGATGGCGGCGATGGTCAGGTAGAAGGAGCGCAGGTGCGGGGCGATGGCCGTGGACAGCGGGTCGTGGGCCTGTCGCAGGGCTTCGCGGATCGCCGCCAGCGCCTCCTCGTACCGCTCCTCGACCGCGTCCAGCCAGGCCTCCGCGCCCAGGATCATCGCGTCGAAGACGACGAAGTGCGCGAGGCCGAACTCCTCGCGCAGCATCCGCAGCTGCTCGCGTCCCTCGGTGGCGCGGCCGGTCATGGCGAGATGGCCGCAGAGGAAGAGCCGGGCGGCCGGCAGGGCCTCGTTGACGGCGCCGTCGACGCGGTCGATGACATCGCGCAGCATGCGTTCGCCGCGCTCCGCCTCGCCGGCCTCCAGGAGTGCGCCGCCGAGCCGGGCCTCCAGAACCGCCGACTGGCTGCGGGCGTCGAGCCGTTCGGCGTACACCATGGCGGCCTCGTAGTCGGCCGCGGCCCTGCCGTAGGCGCCCATCCGTTCATGGGCCTCGGCGCGCGCCGAGAGTGCCTCGGCGGTGCCCCAGGCGTCGTCGAGACGGCGGAAGATCTCCAGGGACTCGTCGGCGTCGCGGGTCGCGTCGCCCGCCCAGTCGGAGCGGTTGGCCAGCAGGTTGGCGCGCATCTGGAGGCAGCCGGCCAGCTCCCACTCGTAGCCGGGGGTCTCTCGGGCGGTGCGGATGTTGGCGTCGATGATGACGCGGATGCGTTCCATGTCGCCGGTGAGCATGACGGCGTAGAACCAGAGCAGGCCGGGGGTGCGGCAGGTCTGCGGGAGGCCGGGGCTGTAGGTGTCGGCGATCGCCCGCAGCTTGGCCTGGGCGGCCGGGGTCTGCCAGGCGTCCAACTCGGTGTCCATGCAGGCGAGATGGGCGAGGTGGACGCCCCGCCGGGCCTCCGCGAGGACCTCGCCGGTCATCGGCGGCGGGGCGTCGGTGCAGGGTTTCCACACGGGGGCGGCGGGGCGTACGGGCTCGGCGAAGGGGTCGGGGCCGAGGGACATCACCTCGCTGCACCAGCTGCGGGCCTCGATGCGCAGGTCGCGCATCTGCCAGTACGTGACGAGCGAGTGGACGAGGCAGAGCGCCTCCTGCTCGTCGCGCTCGGCGACGGCGCGGCGCAGTGCGGTACGCAGGTTCTCGTACTCGAGCTGGAGCCGGTCGATGGCGGCCCGCTGCCCTCGGCCGCGCAGCAACGGCTCGGTGGTGCGGGCGAGTTCGCGGTAGTACGTCAGGTGCGCGCGCTCGGCCCGGGGGCGGTCGCCGGACTCGTCGAGGCGGGCGGCGGCGTACTCGGCGACGGTCTCCAGGAGCCGGTAGCGCATGGCGCCGCCGGGGGCGGGGGCGGCCACGACGAGGGACTTGTCGACGAGGGAGCCGAGCGCGTCGAGGGCGGCCGGACCGCACACGGCCTCGGCGGCGGCGAGGTCGCAGCCGCGGGCGAAGACCGACAGATGGCGCAGGACCTCGCGTTCGTCCTCGTCGAGCAGGTCCCAGGACCAGTCGACGACGGCCCGCAGGGTCTGCTGGCGGGGCAGGACGGTACGACTGCCGGAGGTCAGCAGCCGGAAGCGGTCGTCGAGCCGGTCGGCGATCTGGCGGGGGGTGAGCATGCGCAGGCGGGCGGCGGCCAGTTCGATGGCGAGCGGCAGGCCGTCCAGGCGGCGGCAGATCTCGGCGCAGGCCTCGGGGTCGCCGTCGACGCGGAAGCCGGGGCGGGCGGCCGCTCCGCGCTCGGCGAGCAGCCGCAGCGCGGCCGGTTCGGGCAGCGGCTCCACGGGCCGCAGCAACTCGCCCGGTACGCCGAGGGGTTCGCGGCTGGTGGCGAGGACCGTCAGCTCCGGGCAGCGCTTGAGCAGCTCCTCGACCAGGCGCGCGGCGCCCTCGACGACGTGCTCGCAGTTGTCGAGGACGATCAGCATCCGGCGGCGGGCGCAGTGCTCGACGAGGCGCTCCACGGGGTCGTCGAGCCGCTCGGCGACCGCCGCCCGCATCTCCTCCGCGCCGGCACCGTAGAGCACGGTCTCGCGTGCCCCGACGGCGGTCAGGACGGCCTGCGGTACGGCGTCCGGGTCGGCGACCGGCGCCAGCTCGGCCAGCCACGCCCCGTCCCGGGCGACGTCCCCCGCGCTCTCGGCGGCCTCCTGCGACAGCCGTGTCTTCCCGGCGCCACCGGGCCCGAGCAGCGTGACCAGCCGGGCGCCGGCCAGGTCCCCGTGGATGGCCTCGATGTCCCCTTCCCGCCCGACGAAGGAGGTGAGCCGGGCGCGGAGGTTGCCGGGGGGCCGGGTGGGGCGAACGGGGGCCGGGGCGTTGGGGCGGGCCGGCGCGGGCGGGGGTTCCGCGGGGCTGAGGAGTTCCGTGTGGAGGGCGCGGAGTTCGGGGCCGGGGTCCGAGCCGAGGCGGTCCGCGAGCAGGCGCCGTACGGACTCGTAGGCGGCCAGGGCCTCGGCGGTGCGGCCCGCGTCGCGCAGGGCGCGCAGGCGCAGGGCCTGGAGGGGCTCGTCCAGGGGGTGGGCGTCGCACAGGGCGGTCAGCTCGGGCAGGGACTGCCCGGCGTGGCCGAGGGCGAGGGCGGCGGTGTGCCGGGCGCGTACGGCGTCCAGGCGGCGGGCCTCCCGGCGGGCCGCCTCGGCGGTGCGGTCGGGCAGGTCGGCGAGGGCCGGGCCCTGCCACAGGGCGAGGGCGTCGTCGAGGAGGACGGCCGCCTCGGCGGGGTCGCCGTCGGTGAGCGCGCCCAGGCCGTCGGCGGTCAGCCGCTCGAACCGGTGCAGGTCGACGGCGTCGGGCGGGGCGGTGAGCCGGTAGCCGCCGTCCGCGGAGGCGATGGCGTCGGCGCCGACGGTCCGGCGCAGCCGGCCGACCAGTGCCTGCAGCGCGGCGGGCGCGTCTGCGGGCGGGTCACCGGCCCAGACCTCCTCCACCAGCAGGTCCACGGGCACGGTCCGCCCGGCCCGCAGCGCCAGCACGGTCAGCAGCGCGCGCAGCCGCGCCCCGCCGACGGCGACGGCGGTGCCGTCGGTCCGGAGTGCCTGGGTGGTGCCGAGGATGCGATAGCGCACGGGGTCCATTCTCTCCGGTGGGAGCGGGAAGGGTCACAGGGTTCCGGGCGGGGGCGGCGTGGCAGGAACGGCGGCCGGACGGCCGCCCATGGAGGGATTGCCCCGCTCTCCCAGGAACCGATGACCGGCCGCGAGACGTTTTCCCCTTGCGCCCGGTACGGTCGGGCAGCCGGACACCCGGTCCCGACACCGCACCCCAGGAGCATCCGCTGATGACCACCGCCCTCTCCCGCCACAGCGACCGGCGGATCAGCCCCGTCTTCCTCGGGATACTGGCCGTCACGGCGGTCACGGGCTGGGCCACCTGGACCGGCTTCGCCGAGCAGCCCGGTCTGGCCGTGTTCCTGTTCGTGACCGGCGCCTGGATCGTCTCCCTCTGCCTGCACGAGTACGCGCACGCGCGCACCGCCCTGCACAGCGGCGACATCTCGGTCGGCGCCAAGGGGTACCTGACGCTGAATCCCCTCAAGTACACGCACGCGCTGCTGAGCATCGTGCTGCCGGTGCTGTTCGTGATCATGGGCGGGATCGGCCTGCCGGGCGGCGCCGTCTTCATCGAGCGCGGCCGGATCCAGGGGCGCTGGCGGCACAGCCTGATCTCGGCGGCGGGCCCGCTGACGAACGTGCTGTTCGCCGTCGTGTGCACCGCCCCGTTCTGGCTGGACGCGCTGGACGGCGTGCCGGCCGACTTCCGGTTCGCCCTCGCGTTCCTCGCCCTCCTCCAGGTCACGGCGGCGATCCTGAACTTCCTGCCGGTGCCCGGCCTGGACGGCTACGGCATCATCGAGCCCTGGCTGTCGTACGACGTGAAGCGGCAGGTCGAGCCGTTCGCGCCGTTCGGACTGCTGTTCGTGTTCGCGCTGCTGTGGGTGCCGACGGTCAACGGGGCGTTCTTCGACGTGGTCGACTCGGCGCTGAGCGGTCTCGGCATCGGTGACCTCGAGACCTACTGCGGTGAGACGCTGTACCGCTTCTGGCAGGACACGCCGGACATCTGCTCGATCAACTCGTGACGGACCGGCGGATCTTCTCGCGCTTGAAGTAGTACCAGGTCATGTTGGACGACAGGCCCGCCAGCAGCACCCACACGACGCCCAGGAAGCTGCCCTGGACGAAGGACACGACCGCCGCGGCGACGGCGAGGAGGCAGACGATCAGGGCGTAGACGGCGAGGCGGGGCATGGGGGCGGTTCTCCTGTCGGGGGACACTGCTGACGTCGGCATCCAGTGTCCCCCATCCGCTCAGACGTCGGTGACGCGGAGCCCGGCGTGTGCCTTGTAGCGGCGGTTGACGGAGATCAGGTTGGCGACCAGGGACTCGACCTGGTGGGCGTTGCGCAGCCGTCCGGCGAAGACGCCCCGCATGCCGGGGATGCGGCCGGCCAGGGCCTGCACGATCTCCACGTCGGCACGCTGCTCGCCCAGCACCATCACATCGGTGTCGATCTCGTCGATCTCCGGATCCTGGAGGAGGACCGCCGAGAGGTGGTGGAACGCGGCGGTGACACGCGAGTCGGGCAGCAGGGCGGCGGCCTGTTCGGCGGCGCTGCCCTCCTCCGGCTTGAGCGCGTAGGCGCCCTGCTTGTCGAAGCCGAGCGGGTTGACGCAGTCGACGACGAGCTTGCCCGCCAGTTCCTCGCGCAGCGACTCCAGCGTCTTGCCGTGGCCGTCCCACGGCACGGCGACGATCACGATGTCGCTGCGGCGGGCGGTCTCGGCGTTGTCGGCACCCTCGACACCGTGCCCGAGTTCCTCGGCGGCGGCCTGCGCGCGGTCGGCGGCACGCGAGCCGATGATCACCTTCTGGCCGGCCTTGGCGAGGCGGTAGGCGAGGCCCTTGCCCTGCGGTCCGGTCCCGCCGAGGACGCCGACGACCAGCCCGGAGACATCGGGAAGGTCCCACGGGTCCTTGGCGGGGGCCTTCGCGGGAGCGTTGTGTGCACTGTCGGTAGAGGTCATGGGCCGACCTTACGTGCGCGGGGGCAGCCCCATCGGGTGACGGCCGTCACGGCCGCCGGGCGGGTCCCCAGGTCGGGGGAATCGGCGGCGAACGCCGGTCCCCGGGCGCCCGATTGGGGCAGGATGCGGTCGCATGGACGCCGTACGGGTCGCGCTGCTGCGGGAAGTGCTCGCCGGGACGGAGTGGCTCGGGGCCACCCGCCGGTTCGCCGGGGTGCTGCGGGGGTCGGTGGTGTCGCACGGGGGCGGGCTGCTGCTGGTGGGCACCGCGGCGTACGAACCGTGGCATCTGGCCGCCCATCTGGTGGACGAGGCCGCCTGGTCCGGTACGCCGGAGCTGGCCCCCACGCTCGTACGGCACGGCGCCCGTCCGTCGGACCCGGCGCATCTCGCGGTGGGCCTCGGCCGGATCGAGGCGGCCCGGCGGGGCGAGACCCTGCTGGTGGTGACGCCGGAGGGGGACGCGCCCCTGCTGCAGCGGGTGTCGGACGCGCGGCGGGCGGGGGTGACCGTGCTGGCCCTCGGTCCGGGCGAGGGGGAGCTGACGGGCCTGGCCCACGAGACGCTGGCCGTGCCGGACGGCTCGGAGCTGGACCTGGACACGGTTCAGCACCTGGTGAGCGCGGCGGCGGGCGAGCAGGCGGTGCCCTCCCCGAGGGGACGCCGCCGGCTGCGCGACAGGTTGTCGAGGCTGGCGGAATCCCTGACGGCACCGCCGCCGGCCCCTTGGTGAGGGGGTGCGGTCATCGGTCCGGCCGCGCGGACCGACGCACACGCGGTGCGGCGGCCCGGGGAAGCGTGCCGCCGCGCCCGTGGGGGGGAAGACTGATCAGTCGTCGTCCTCGGTGGCGCCCGCCGGAGCGTCGTGCCACTTGGGGTCGTTCTCCCACTGGAGGTTGCGCTCGCGGGCCGTCTGCATGGCGTGCTCGGCCTCGGCTCGGGTGGTGTAGGGGCCGAAACGGTCCTTGGCCGGGCACTCGGGCCCTTCCTCGACCTTCTTGTGTTCCAGGCAGTAGTACCACTCGCCCGGCTTGCCGACCGTGCGCTTCTTGAACAGGGCCATGACCAGCTCCTCTCGCCACCGTCATGTTCCCCCATGGCCGCTGGTTAGACTCGCTGGCATGTCTGGCCAGTCGCTGCTCGCGCCCGGGGAGCTGTCCCCCATCCGTTCCGTGCCCGGAAACATCCGCCGTCCCGAGTACGTCGGCAAGCCCGCGCCGACCCCGTACACCGGGCCGGAGGTGCAGACGCCCGCGACGATCGAGGCGATGCGCACCGCCGGGCGGATCGCCGCGCGGGCCATGGCGGAGGCGGCGAAGCTGATCGCGCCGGGCGTCACCACCGACGAGCTGGACAGGGTGGCGCACGAGTACATGTGCGACCACGGCGCCTACCCCTCGACGCTGGGCTACCGCGGTTTCCCCAAGTCCCTGTGCACGTCCGTCAACGAGGTGATCTGCCACGGCATCCCGGACTCGACGGTGCTGCGGGACGGCGACATCGTCAACCTGGACGTGACGGCGTACATCGGCGGGGTGCACGGCGACAACAACGCGACGTACCTGGTGGGGGACGTCGACGAGGAGAGCCGGCTGCTGGTGGAGCGGACCCGGGAGTCGCTGGAACGTGCGATCAAGGCGGTCCGGCCGGGGCGGCAGATCAACATCATCGGCCGGGTCATCGAGTCGTACGCCAAGCGGTTCGGGTACGGCGTGGTGCGGGACTTCACGGGGCACGGCATCAACTCGTCGTTCCACTCGGGGCTGATCATCCCGCACTACGACAGCCCGCACGCGACGACCGTGATCCGGCCCGGCATGACGTTCACGATCGAGCCGATGCTGACGCTCGGGACGCACGAGTACGACATGTGGGACGACGGCTGGACGGTCGTGACGAAGGACCGCAGGCGGACGGCCCAGTTCGAGCACACACTGGTGGTGACGGACACCGGCGCGGAGATCCTCACGCTGCCCTGAGCCGTCCCTCCCGCCCGTTTCCCCGGGTTCCCGCGTTCAGCCCGCTCTCCCTTTCCCGGAGGGCGGGCTTTCTGCCGTCCGGGTAGGTTTTTACCGACGCGCTGTCGGAAAAGTTACCGACAGCAAGTCGGCAAGACATTGACTTAGGTAACCCTAACCAGAGAAACTCGGGTCATGGACTCCTTCTCGACAGTCATCCGGACCGCCTCCCACGAGCAGCACGTGGAGGCGGAGACCTCCACGTTCATGAGCGACCTGCTCGGCGGCCGGCTCGGCGTCGACGCGTACGCGCGCTACACCGAGCAACTGTGGTTCGTGTACGAGGCACTGGAGGCCGGGGCCGGGCGGCTGGCGTCGGACCCGGTGGCGGGGCCGTTCATACGGCCGGCACTGTTCCGGCTCAGCGCGCTGGAGCGGGACCTGGCGCATCTGCGGGGTGCCGGCTGGCGGGCGGGGCTGTCCGCACTGCCGGCGACGCGGGCGTACGCGGAGCGGGTGCGCGAGTGCGCGGAGTCCTGGCCGGGCGGGTACATCGCCCACCACTACACGCGCTACCTCGGCGATCTCTCCGGCGGGCAGATCATCCGCGACCGGGCCGAGAAGGCGTGGGGCTTCGAGAAGAAGGGCGACGGCGTCCGCTTCTACGTCTTCGAGGAGGTCGGCAACCCGGCCGCCTTCAAGCGGGAGTACCGGGAGCTGCTGGACGCGGTGCGCGCGGACGACCTGGAGAAGCAGCGCATCGTGGCGGAGTGCAAGAAGGCGTTCGCCCTGAACACGGGCGTGTTCCGGGCGCTGGGCGAGGAGTTCCCGCTCTCGGCTTGACCCTCCCCCACACGCCCGGGCCGGGCCCGCCCCCTCGACCGTGAGGGGGCGGGCCCGGAGCCGCGTCAGTTCTCGTGGCCGACGGCGTACTCCGAGCACTGGGCCCCGCCCCAGACGAGCTTGCTGGTGACCGTCTCGATCCCTCCGAAGTACGGGCTGCAGACGACCTTGTCGTCGCCGTCCTCGAAGTGACGGTCGGCCGCGCCGGCGCTGGTGGCGCCCGCGGCGGTGAGGGCGGCGCCCAGGACGACGGCGGCCAGGGCAGAACGGATGCGCATGGTGCTCCTCTCAACGTGACTGAGTGATCACGCCCAGAGGTCCCCGTTCGCCGCCTCCCGCACACGCGGCTCCACCCGTACGGGGGTGCGCCTGACCACCGATGCCACGCCGGGTCAGCGCTCCAGGAGGACCCGGCCGCCGATCTCGACCCAGCCGTACGGCTGCGGGGCGGTGAGGATCTGGGATCCCGCCCCCTGGGTGACGTTCAGGGCCCGGCCGAGCAGGTCGGTGAGGAGCAGGGCCGCCGCGCCGGTCGCCTCGTCCTCGTCGACGCCGTCGTCGCGGCCGGGGAAGCCCCGCGCCCGGACGCGTCCCGCCGGCTCGTCCTCCCAGGCCCAGGCGTAGATCCACTCGCCGGGCGGCGGCACGGGCAGGTCGTCGACCTCGGCGGCGGACGCGTACTGACGCAGCGTGCGCGGCGGGACCCATTCGGCCCGTGCCTCGATCCAGCTGAACTCGCCGTCCAGGCGGGCGCCCACCACCCCGGCGGGGGTGACGAGTTCGGGTACGTCGAGCAGCCACGCCGTGCCCACGCAGGGGTGTCCGGCGAACGGCAGCCGCAGGGTGGGCGTGTAGATGTCGACGACCCCGCGCTCGGGGTCGTCCACGAACACGGTCTCGCTGAAGCCGAGCTTCGCCGCGAGGGTCTGCCGGTCGTCGCGGTCGGGCAGCACCGATCCCTCGCGGACGACGCCGAGTTCGTTGCCGTATCCGCCGTTCGGTGCGCAGAACACGCGGAGCACGTCGTAATCAGTCACCGGGGAATTGAAGCACTGGCACGGGCCGCGCCGCCCCCCTGACCGGGTGGCGGGCGAAGGTAAGGCTAACCTAAGCTTCCGGCATGACCGTCCTGGACAAGCGCGCCGAGCCCGCCGCAGAGGCAGCGGTCGCCGTCGGCCCCCTCAAGAAGCGCGGCACCGCCTGGCTGTTGACGGCCGGGCTCGTCCTCGGGCTGCTCGTACTCGTGCCGGTCGCCGCCGGGCTCGGGGCCTATCCGGTGCCCGTCACCGATGTGCTGTCGTCCGTGCAGCACCGGCTCGGGCTGGGCGGCACCGGGTTGGACCGGGTCGCCGAGTCGGTGCTGTGGAACGTGCGGTTCCCGCGGATCGTGCTCGCACTGCTCGTCGGGGCCTCGCTCGGCTGCGCGGGCGCGCTGATGCAGGGCGTGTTCGGCAACCCCCTCGCGGAGCCCGGCGTCATCGGGATCTCCTCCGGCGCTGCCGTCGGCGCGGTCGCCGCGATCGCGTTCGGGGTGAACTTCCTCGGCACCTGGACGGTGTCGGCGTTCGCCTTCGCCGCCGGCCTCGTCACCGTCCTGCTGGTGTACGTGCTGTCACGCTCCGGGGGCCGTACGGAAGTGGTGACGCTGATCCTCACCGGCATCGCCGTGAACGCCTTCGCGGGGGCGCTGATCGGGCTGTTCCTGTTCTTCGCGGACACCGCGGCGATCCAGCAGATCACCTTCTGGCAACTCGGCTCGCTCTCCCAGGCGACCTGGCCGAAGGTGCTCGCGGTGCTGCCGTGCGCGGCGACCGGGCTGGCTCTCGCGCCCCTGTACTCGCGCCGTCTCGACCTGCTGGCGCTGGGCGAACGGCCCGCCCGCCACCTGGGCGTGGAGGTGGAACGGCTGCGGACCGTGCTGATCCTCGTCATCGCGCTGCTGACCGCGGCCGCGGTGAGCGTGTCCGGCATCATCGGCTTCGTCGGCCTGGTCGTGCCGCACCTGCTGCGGATGGCCGCCGGTCCAGGGCACCGGTTCCTGGTGCCGGGCAGCGCCCTGCTCGGCGCGCTGGTGCTGCTCGCCGCCGATCTGGCGTCCCGCACGGTCGCGGTCCCGGCCGAACTCCCCCTCGGGGTCCTGACGGCGCTGCTCGGCAGCCCGTTCTTCTTCTGGCTGCTGCGCAGGACGCGGCGCAGGCAGGGCGGTTGGGCCTGAGACCCGTACCGCGGCCGTCCCGAACCCACTCAAGGAACCCGTATGAGACTCCTGCGCCCCCGCCCGGCCCCGCCCGCTCCCGCCGCCCCCGGCGACCTGGTCGCCGAGGCCGGCTCCCTGCACGTACGGCTCGGCGGCCGGGAGGTGCTGCGGGGCGTGGACGTGGCCGTCCGGGCCGGGGAGGTGCTGGCCCTCGTCGGCCCCAACGGGGCGGGCAAGTCGACCCTGTTGGGCGCGCTCGCCGCCGATCTGCCGGCCGCCGAGGGCGCCGTACGGATCCACGGCCGGCCGGTCGGGGAGTGGACGGCGCCCGAACTGGCCCTGCGCCGGGCGGTGCTGCCGCAGGCGGCGGCGCTGTCCTTCCCGTTCGCCGTGGCGGACGTGGTGCGGATGGGCCGGGCACCGCACGCCTCCTCCCCCGCCGAGGACGACCTGGCGGTGGCCGGGGCGATGGCCGCGACCGAGGTGACCGCCTTCGCCGCCCGCCCGTTCTCCGCGCTGAGCGGCGGCGAGCGGGCCCGCGTCGCGCTCGCCCGCGTCCTCGCCCAGGGCGCCCCCCTGCTGCTGCTCGACGAGCCGACCGCCGCCCTGGACCTCAGACACCAGGAGTTGGTGCTGCGGCTGTGCCGGGCGCGGGCGGCGGCGGGCGACGCGGTGGTGGTCGTACTGCACGACCTCGGGCTCGCGGCCGCCTACGCGCACCGGGTCGCGATCCTGCGGGCCGGCCGGGTCGCGGCGGACGGCCCGCCCGCCGAGGTGTTCACCGAGGGGCTGCTGTCGGAGGTCTACGACCAGCCGGTCGAGGTGCTGCCCCATCCCCGGACGGGCGCGGTCCTGGTGACCCCGCGCCGCGGCCTTTGAACTCCCTTTGTCCTCCCTGTGGGTGGGCTTGACCGGACCATGGGGTCCGTTTTGAGCCACCGTGATCGGGTCGTGCTCTTACGGTGTCCATGAGAGGTGAATCACGGTCCGAGGGGGTATCGCGCAGGTAAGCCTTGGATAAGTTAGGCAAGCCTCACTGAGACTTGTGAACCCCGTCACGTAATTTTTCAGCCACGCTGGGAGCCTTCATGCGCGCCGCCAGACTCTCCGTCGCCACCGCCGCCGCAGCCGTCGCGGCCCTGACCGCCGTCACGGGCTGCACCGAGAAGAGCGACGCCGGCGCCGGCGACCGGGTGATCGGCGTGACCGCGACCGACGACAAGTGCGAGACCACCACCGAGGAGATCTCGGCCGGACACGTCGAACTCGCCATCGAGAACAAGGGCTCCAAGGTCACCGAGGTCTACCTGCTCTTCCCCGACGACCGGGTGGTGACCGAGCGGGAGAACATAGGCCCCGGCACCAAGCAGCGGGTCACCGCGGAAGTGAAGGCCGGTAGCTACCTGATCGCCTGCAAGCCGGGCATGAAGGGCGACGGCATCCGCCAGGACCTCAAGGTCACCGGCGGCGGTGCGACCGCCGCGCGCGACCCGCGCCTCGACAAGGCCGTGGCCGCCTACCGGGCCTACTCGCAGCAGCAGGCCGACGAGACCCTGCCCAAGGTCGAGGCCTTCGTGAAGGCGGTCGAGGCGGGAGATCTGGAAGCCGCGAAGAAGGCGTACGCGCCCTCCCGCATCGGCTGGGAGCGCACGGAGCCGGTCGCGGAGTCCTTCGGCGACATCGACCCGAAGGTCGACGTCCGTGAGGACGGTCTGGAGGACGGGCAGAAGTTCACCGGCTGGCACCGCCTGGAGAAGGCCCTCTGGCAGGACAAGAAGATCACCGCCGAGGAGAAGACCCTCGCCGACCAGCTCGTCACCGACCTGACCGACTGGCAGAAGCGGGTCGGCAAGGCCGAGATCAGCCCGACCTCCATGGCCAACGGCGCCAAGGAACTCCTCGACGAGGTCGCCACCGGCAAGGTCACCGGCGAGGAGGAGCGCTACTCGCACACCGACCTGGTCGACTTCAAGGCCAACGTCGAGGGCGCCGAGAAGGCCTTCGACCTGCTGGAGCCGGTCGCCAGGGAGAACGACCCGGCGCTGGTCACCGAGCTGGACAAGCAGTTCACCGCGCTGAACACACTGCTCGACAAGTACCGCCCGAACACGGCCTCCTACGAGTTCACCTCGTACGACAAGGTCGGCGCCGCCGACCGCAAGGAGCTGTCGGACGCGGTGAACGCGCTCGCGGAGCCGCTCTCCAAGCTCGCCGCCGCCGTGGCCAAGTAACGGAGGGCCACCGACATGACGGACACCGACAGCACCCCGCCCGCGCCCAGCCGGCGGGCGCTGATCGGCTGGGGCGGTGCGGGCCTCGCGCTCGGCGCCGCCGCGGCCGGCGGCGCGGCGGCGATGACCCGCACCGGCAACGACGTCGACCCGGCCGGTGCCGGGGCGGGCGGCGCGATCCCCTTCCACGGCGCCCGCCAGGCGGGCATCGCCACGCCCGTCCAGGACCGGCTGCACTTCGCCGCCTTCGACGTGACGACCACCGACCGGGCCGAGTTCGTCGAGCTGCTGAAGGACTGGACGGAAGCCGCCCGGCGGTTGACAGCCGGCCGGCCGGTGGGTGAGGGCGCGTACGGCGGGCTCGCCGAGGCGCCGCCGGACGACACCGGCGAGGCGCTGGGCCTCAAGCCGTCCCGGCTGACGCTGACGATCGGCTTCGGGCCGTCCCTGTTCACGAAGTTCGGGCTCGCCGGGCAGCGGCCCGAGGCGCTGGTGGACCTGCCGAAGTTCGCCGGGGACAACCTGGACGCGAACCGCAGCGGCGGCGACCTGTGCGTGCAGGCCTGCGCGGACGACCCGCAGGTCGCGGTGCACGCGATCCGCAACCTGGCCCGGATCGGCATGGGCAGGACCGTCATCCGCTGGTCGCAGCTCGGCTTCGGCAAGACCTCCTCCACGACGCCCGACGCGCAGACCCCGCGCAACCTGATGGGCTTCAAGGACGGCACCCGCAACATCGCGGGCACCGAGACGGACCGGCTGGAGAAGTTCGTCTGGGTCGGCGAGAAGGACGGTCCCGCCTGGATGACGGGCGGCTCCTACCTCGTGGCCCGCCGCATCCGCATGCACATCGAGACCTGGGACCGCACCTCGCTCCAGGAGCAGGAGGACATCTTCGGCCGCGACAAGGGCGAGGGCGCCCCGGTCGGCAAGGCCAAGGAGCGCGACGAGCCGTTCCTGAAGGCCATGAAGCCCGACGCGCACGTACGGCTCGCGCACCCCGACTCCAACCACGGGGCGACGCTCCTGCGCCGCGGCTACTCCTTCACCGACGGCACCGACGGTCTGGGCCGGCTGGACGCGGGCCTGTTCTTCCTCGCCTACCAGCGCGACGTGCGCGAGGGGTTCATCCCCGTACAGCGCAACCTCGCGACCGACGCGCTCAACGAGTACATCCAGCACGTGGGTTCGGCCGTCTTCGCGATCCCGCCCGGCGTCCGGGACGCGGACGACTGGTGGGGCCGCACCCTGTTGGCCAAGGAGGCCTAGCCCGTGTTCTCCAACTACCTGATCGGACTGCGCGAGGGCCTGGAGGCCAGTCTCGTCGTCTGCATCCTCATCGCCTACCTGGTCAAGACCGACCGCCGCGACGCCCTGAAGCCGGTGTGGGCGGGCATCGCCGTCGCGGTGCTGCTCGCGCTGGGCTTCGGCTCCGCCCTCGAATTCGGCTCCCAGGAGCTGACGTTCGAGGCGCAGGAGGCGCTCGGCGGCTCCCTGTCGATCCTGGCCGTCGTCCTGGTGACGTGGATGGTGTTCTGGATGCGGCGCACCGCCCGGCATCTGAGGTCCGAGCTGCACGGCAGGCTGGACGCCGCCCTCGCCATGGGCACCGGCGCGCTGGTCGCCACCGCGTTCCTCGCGGTGGGCCGGGAGGGCCTGGAGACGGCCCTGTTCGTGTGGGCGTCGGTGCACGCGGCCGGTGACGGCACCCCGCGCCCGCTGATCGGCGTGGCCCTCGGCCTGGCCACGGCGATCCTCCTGGGCTGGCTGTTCTACCGCGGCGCCCTGCGGATCAACCTGGCGAAGTTCTTCACCTGGACGGGCGGCATGCTCGTCGTCGTCGCGGCGGGCGTGCTGGCGTACGGCGTCCACGACCTCCAGGAGGCCGACTGGGTACCGGGTCTGACGGACAAGGCCTTCGACATCAGCGGCACGATCCCGCCCGACAGCTGGTACGGCACGCTGCTGAAGGGCGTGTTCAACTTCCAGCCGGATCCGACCGTCGTCCAGGTCACGGTGTGGCTGCTCTACCTGGTCCCGACACTCGCGCTGTTCCTCGCCCCGGTAGGGTTCGCCTCCGGGAAGGGGAGGGTGAACGCACCTGATGACCAGGGAACGCAGCCTGACGACCGGCCGTCCGCGGCGCCGCGGACGTGACCGTGACGCACTGATCGCCGTCTCGCTCACCGCCGTCACACTGACGGCGAGCGGATGTGTCGTGGTGCACGGGGAGCGCGAGGTGCTCCCCACTGCCACGAAGGCCGAAGCCGCCAAGGCGGTCGAGCAGTTCACGACCGCCTACAACAAGGCGGACGCCGCGTACGACCCCTCCCTCGACGCCGAGTACACCACCGGGGCGCTCGGCGCGATCGACGCGGCACGGCTGAAGGCGGGCCGCGTCAACAACCCGGACGGCAACCCGCAGCACACGCCGCTGACGCTGACCGACGTCAACTACACCATCCCCAAGAAGCCCGGCTGGCCCCGCTGGTTCGTCGCCGACGCGCAGGCCAACAAGGGCGGCGACGCGCGCTGGGTGCTGGTGTTCACCCGCGGCGGCCTGTCCGAGCCGTGGCAGGCGGCGTACCTCACGCTGGTGGCGCCGGGCGCGCTGCCGGAGTTCCCCAAGGACAAGGACGGCTGGGCCGAGGCCGTACCGGTCGACACCGCCGGACTGACGCGCTCGCCCGCCGGCCTGAGCGCCGACTACACGACGTACCTCAAGGACGGCGGGGACACGTTCGCCGACGGTGCCTACACCAGTGAGCTGCGCGCCACGCGCGCGAAGAACGCCAGCAAGCCGGGACTGGCCACGCAGTACATCGACGAGCCGCTGAGAGACGGCGACTTCGCGCCGCTGGCGCTGCGCACGGCGGACGGCGGAGCCGTGGTGTTCTTCGCCACGCACCACTACGTGAAGCAGACGGCGGCGGCGGGCGCGGCGGTGCCGACGCCCAACCGGAACGTCCGGGCGTTGACCACCGGGGAGATCAAGCAGTCCTTGACGATGGAGTTCGTCGCCAACGAGATGGCCGTGGTGCCGGCCGCCTCCGGCGCGGGCAAGGTGTCGATGACGAGCCGGCTGGAAGGGCTCACGGCGGCGAAGGGGGAGTAGGGGCGCTGCCCCCGCTCAGTGGCGGGTGGGCCAGGTCGCCGTCGCCTGGTCCTCGCCCACGTACTTGGCGCAGGCGTCCGTCAGGGACTCCAGGAGGGTCAAGGGGTCCGGCAGGGGGTGTTCGGGGCCTCGGAGCCAGTGCATGGCCTGGCCGTCGTCGCCGGGGAGGCGGGCCGGGGGGACCAGGACGTAGGAGCCCCGGCAGTGCCAGCGCAGGCCTGGGTGCTCGTCCATCGTCTCGGGGTGACAGTCCAGCTGGCAGGGCCACCACTCGTCCTCGTCCTCGGGGGTGCCCCGGGTGAGGGTGAAGAACAGCATGCGCCCGTCGTCGCTCTCGGCGACCGGGCCGACCTCGATGCCGGCGCCGAGCAGCCGCTCCAGGGCCTCGCGGCCGGCGTCCAGGGGTACGTCGAGGACGTCGTGGGTGGTGCCGGTCGCGGTGATGAAGTTGGCCTGCGGCTGGTGCCGGGCCCAGCGCTCGATCTGGGCGCGGTCGGTCGTGGACTGCGTGTGCCAGGCGAAGGAGAGCGGGTGCCGGCCGGGCGTCGGGCAGCCGACGCGGTCGCAGGAGCAGCGGTAGCCGGAGACCGGGTGGGCGGCGGGCGCGAGGGGCAGTCCCGCTCCGGCGGCGGCGAGGAGCAGGGCTTCACGGCCGCCGTCGTCGGCGGCTTCCTTGGGGCGGCGGCCCCGCAGCCACTGGGAGATTTTGCCCTGCTTGCCGGTCCGGCCGCCGAACTCCGCGCTCATCTATCCCCTCGCCTCGCTGTGGTGCGGACAGCATGCCCTATGGTCCCACCATCTGGCGCATCGGGGGTCCGGAGCCCCAAAAGGGGCAGGTGGGGCGAGGGTACCGATGTGCCCCACGGGGACCCCGGGCACATGGCGCCGGAGTGGTCAGCGGGGCGCGAGGCCGTACAGGGCGTAGTCGACGAGGGTGTCGGTGTACTCGTACGAGATCGGGCCCGTGTACTGGAGCCAGCGCTGGGCCAGTGGGGAGATGAAGAACTCCAGGGCGATCCGCGGGTCGACCTCGGGGCGGACCTGGCCCGCCCGCTGGGCGGCGCGCAGCCGGTCGACGTACAGCTGGAGGCTGGGTTCCATGAGCTGGGTCATGAAGCGGCGGCCGACCTCTTCGTTGACCACGCCCTCGGCGGCGAGGGCCCGGGAAGGCGCCTCGAAGCGGGGGTCCGTCAGCTGGTCGACGGTGGCCCGCAGCACGGCCTTGATGTCGGCGGCGAGGTCTCCGGTGTCCGGGATGGCGAAGTCCTCGCCCGCTTCGCGGGAGGCCTGATGGCTGAGGTCGAGGAACGCCTCCAGCAGGACGTCGGCCTTCGAACCCCACCAGCGGTAGATCGTCTGCTTGCCGACACCGGCGCGGGCGGCGATGCCCTCGATGGTTGTCCTCGGGTAGCCGACCTCCGCCACCAGGGCGAGCGCGGCGTCGTAGATCGCACGCCGGGACCGCTCGCTGCGGCGGGTGGTGTCGGGGGCCGGCTTTCCGGGTTGGGTGACCATGGGACGACGGTACCAAGAATATGAGACGGGCCGTCTCGCCATCCGGTCCGGTCGGGCGCCTACTCGCCCGGGTACCGCACGCCGATCCGTTCCCGGACGGTGTCCAGCGTCCGCATCACGGCGAGGGTGCCGTCGAGCGGGACGAGCGGGGACTCGGTCTCCCCGGCCCGCAGCGCGCGCATCACCTCACGCGCCTCGTGCCGCATCGTCGCGCGGGGCCCGTCGGCCGGGTCGGCGGTGAACTCCTCCGGGTCGCGGCCGGCCCGGTGCAGGACGAGGCGGTCGGGGTGGAAGAAGCCCGACGGGATGTCGATGCGGCCCCGCGTGCCGGTGACCGACGCGGTGACGCCCGTACCGCCGACGAGGGAGCAGTGCAGCGCGGCCAGCGCGCCGGAGTCCCAGGACAGGGCCGCCACCGTCTGGAGGTCGACGCCCTCGGCGGAGATCACGGCCTGCGCGGAGACGCTCGTGGGCTCGCCCAGCAGCAGGTGGGCGAAGGAGACCGGGTAGACGCCGAGGTCGAGGAGGGCGCCGCCGCCCTGGGCGGGGTCGCGCAGCCGGTGCGAGGGCGGGAAGGGGCCCTCCAGGCCGAAGTCGGCCTGCACGGTCCGCACGTCACCGATCGCGCCGTCGTCGACGAGCGCCTTCAGCCGGCGGATGACGGGGTTGCAGTACATCCACATGGCTTCCATCAGGAAGCGGTTGTTGTCGCGGGCCAGCCCGACGAGTTCGGTGGCCTCGCGCAGGTTCAGCGTGAACGCCTTCTCGCACAGCACGTTCCGGCCGGCCTCCAGGCAGAGCCCGGCGGCGGTGCGGTGCGCGGAGTGCGGGGTGGCGACGTAGACGACATCGATGTCCGCGTCCTTGGCCAGCGTCTCCCAGTCGCCGTACGCCCGGGGTATCCCGAAACGCTCGGCAAACGCTTGCGCCGACGTTTCGGTGCGTGACGCGACCGCCACCACCTCCGCGTCCGGCAGGTCGATCAGGTCCGCGGTGAACGCGGCGGCTATCCCGCCGGTCGCCAGAATCCCCCACCGCACCGTGTCCGTCGTCATGCGCCCACCCTCATGCCGTCCCAGCAGTCCGTACGATCCGTACGAGCTGAGAGCATAGGTGGCGCAGACGTCACCGAGGGAGGGGCCACATGGCCGAGGGTGGGGCGATACCGGACGTGTCGCAGGCGGCCGTGACCGGACAGGGGGCACCACCGCGGGCAGCGCGCCGGGCGGGGCTGCTGGTCACGCTCGTGCTGGGCGGCCTGACCGCCACTCCCCCGCTCGCCATGGACATGTATCTGCCGTCGCTGCCGGAGGTCACCGACGCGCTGCACGCGCCCGCCACCACCGTGCAGCTCACGCTGACCGCGTGCCTGGCCGGAATGGCGCTGGGGCAGCTGGTGGTCGGCCCGATGAGCGACCGCTGGGGCCGCCGCCGCCCCCTGCTCGCCGGGCTCGCCGTGTACGTCGTGGCGACCGCGCTGTGCGCGCTCGCGCCGACCGTCGAGCTGCTGGTCGCCTTCCGGCTCGCCCAGGGCCTCGCGGGCGCCGCCGGAATCGTCATCGCGCGGGCCATGGTGCGCGACCTGTACGACGGCGTGGCCATGGCCCGCTTCTTCTCCACCCTGATGCTGATCTCGGGCGTCGCCCCGGTGGTCGCGCCGCTGATCGGCGGGCAGATCCTGCGGGTGACGGACTGGCGGGGCGTGTTCGTGGTCCTCACCGCCGTCGGCATCCTGCTGACCTGTGTCGTCGCGGCCCGGCTCCCCGAGACGCTCCCGGCCTCCGAACGCCACTCCGGCGGCGTCGGGGAGGCCCTGCGCTCGATGCGCCGGCTGCTCGCCGACCCGCCCTTCACCGGCTACCTGCTGACCGGCGGCTTCGCCTTCGCCGCGCTGTTCGCGTACATCGCGGCGTCGCCGTTCGTGATCCAGGAGATCTACGGCGCCTCACCGCAGACGTTCAGTCTGCTGTTCGGCGTGAACTCCGTCGGGCTGGTCGTGGTCGGGCAGATCAACGGCAAGGTGCTGGTCGGGCGGGTCAGCCTGGACCGGGTCCTGGCGGCCGGCCTCGTGGTCGTCACGCTGGCCGCGACCGCGCTGCTGCTGATGGCGACGGGCGTGTTCGGCGAGGCCGGGCTGGTGCCCGTGTCGGTTGCCCTGTTCGTGCTGATGTCCGCGATGGGCGTCACCCTGCCCAACGCCCAGACCCTCGCGCTGTTGCGGGTACGCCACTCCGCCGGGTCCGCCTCCGCGCTCCTCGGCACCACCTCCTTCGCGATCGGCGCCGTCGCCTCCCCGCTCGTCGGTGTCGCCGGCGAGGACACGGCCGTCCCGATGGCCGTCGTCCAGTTGGTGGCCGCGGTGGTGGCGCTGGCCTTCTTCGTGGGAATGTGCCGTCCCTGGAAGGACACGGGGGCGACGGGGAGCGAGAATCCCGCCAAGGGGCCTTCCGAGCCTTCCGCTCGTGCGAGGCCGGAAGTGGGAGAGGACAGCTGAGCGCTCCGAGACTGCGGGTCGACACCCCGGAACGGGCCGGGCTCGACCCCGAGGAGATGCGTCACCTCGCGCGCGGGGTCCACGAACTGACCACCGGGGAACGCCCCTGGGCGGCCGGCGTCGTCGTGGTCGCCGGGCGCGGGCCCGTCATCGCCGTGCAGGAGGCGGCGGGCTGGGCGGTGCGGTACGCGCGCTACGACCCGGAGGCCGACGCCGGAGTGGAGCTGCCGGCCGCGTCCCGCGTCCCGATGACCGTCGACACGCCCTTCGACCTCGCGTCCCTCACCAAACTGTTCACGGCGGTGGCCGCGGTGCAGCAGATCGAGCGCGGCACGCTGGGGATCGACGCGCGCGTGGGTGCGTACCTGCCCGACTTCCGGGCCGCGTCCGCCCATGACATCACCGTGCGCGGGCTCCTCACCCACACCTCGGGGCTGCGGCCCGAACTGCCGCTGTACGACTGCGCCGACGACGCCGGGCGGCTGGAGCTGCTGCGGGCGGAGGCGCCGGTGAGCGAGCCCGGGACGTACGTCTACTCGGACCTGAACATGCTGCTCCTCCAGCAGCTCCTCGAACGGCGCACCGGCCGGACGCTCGACATCCTGATCCACGACGGGATCACGCGTCCGCTGGGCATGACCTCCACCGGCTTCGGGCCCTGCCCCGGTGCGGCCGCCACGGAGGACCAGCGGCGGCCGTGGGCGAAGGCGGACCGGGGGCTGCTGCGGGGCGAGGTGCACGACGAGAACGCCTGGGCGCTGGGCGGGGTGGCCGGTCACGCGGGCCTGTTCTCGACCGGGCGTGACCTCGCGGTGTTCTGCCGGACCTTGCTCGCGGGCGGCTCGTACGGCCCCGCGCGGATCCTCGGACCCGACTTCGTGGAGCTGCTCCTGACCCCGCCGGGGCTGGGCTTCTCGGTGGACCAGGCCTGGTTCATGGGGGAACTGGCGGGGCGGGGTGCGGCCGGACACACGGGGTTCACGGGAACGTCCCTGGTGATCGACCCGTCGACGGACACCTTCCTCGTCCTGCTGGGCAACACGGTGCACCCTCGGCGGCGGGGGGTGGGCAGCGCGCCCCGGGCGGCGGCGGGGACGCGTCTGAGACGGGCGGTCCGGTGAGGGCGTCTGGGAGGAGGTCCGGGGGGCTGGGGCGGAGGCCTCCGGGGCGGGGCCCGGCGCGGTGGGGGCGCGTTTAGAATTTGCGGGTGAACGACCCCGTATCTCCGGCGGACGCCCTCCATGAGTTGCTCGACGGGCTTCCGGCCCGGCAGGCCGGTCAGGCCGTGGAGCGGCTCATCGCGAACTATCGCGGGGCGACCCCGACCGACACCCCGATCCTCCGCGACCGCGCGGACGTCGCCGCGTATGCCGCGTACCGCATGCCGGCCACCTTCGAGGCGGTCCGCTCGGCGCTGGAGGCGTTCGCGGACGCCGTCCCGGAGTGGACGCCCGGCAGCCATGTCGACGTGGGCGGGGGTACGGGCGCGGCGACCTGGGCGGTCAGCGCGACCTGGCCGGGCCGCCGCCCGGTGACGGTGCTGGACTGGGCGGAGCCCGCCCTGGCCGTCGGCCGGGAGCTGGCCGCGTCGAACCCGGCCCTGGAGCAGGTCCGCTGGCAGCGTGCCCGGATCGGCTCGGCGCTCACCCTGGAGCCGGCCGACCTGGTCACCGTCTCGTACGTGCTCAACGAACTGCCCGCCCCCGACCGCGCCGCCCTCGTGGACGCGGCCGCCTCCGCCGCGCAGGCGGTGGTGATCGTCGAGCCGGGCACCCCGGACGGCTACGGCAGGATCATCGAGGCCCGGGACCGGCTGATCGCGGCCGGCTTCCGTATCGCCGCGCCCTGCCCGCACAGCGCCGCCTGCCCGATAGTGCCCGGTGAGGACTGGTGTCACTTCTCGGCGCGGGTGAGCCGTTCCTCGCTGCACCGGCAGGTCAAGGGCGGCTCCCTGCCGTACGAGGACGAGAAGTTCGGCTATGTGGCCGCCGCCCGCTTCCCCGTCGACCCGGCCCCGTCCCGCGTGGTACGGCGGCCGCAGATCCGTAAGGGCCAGGTGCTCCTCGACCTGTGCGAGGCCGAGGAGCGGCTGACGCGGACGACGGTGTCGAAGCGGCACGGCGACCTGTACAAGGCGGCGCGGGACGCCGACTGGGGCGACGCCTGGCCGCCGCCCGCCCCCTGACTCAGGCGGGCTTGAGTCCCTGGTCGCCGACCTCGGTGAGCCGCGGGGCAGGTCGGCAGCAACCGCTCCCGTACGCTGCGGGGCCATGAACGCCATCAACGCCATGCGAACCGCCGGAGAGGCGGTGTCGGAGTCGAGGCCGGAGTCGAGGATCGCGGTGGTGACCGGTGCCGGTTCCGGCATCGGCCGCGCGGTCGCCGTGGAACTGCTGCGCGCGGGCTGGTCGGTGGCCCTGGCCGGCCGCCGCACCGGGACCCTGGAGGAGACGGCCGCACTGGTGCCGGACGCCCCGAGTCTCGCCGTACGGACGGACGTCTCACATCCCGACGAGGTGGCGGCCCTGTTCACCGCCGTGCGCGACCGGTTCGGCCGCCTCGACCTGCTGTTCAACAACGCGGGCACGTTCGGGCCGGGCGGGGTGCCGGTCGAGGAACTCCCTTACGACGCCTGGCGGCACGTGGTGGACACCAACCTCAACGGGGCGTTCCTGTGCGCGCAGGCGGCGTACCGGCAGATGAAGGAGCAGGAGCCGCGGGGCGGGCGGATCATCAACAACGGGTCGATCTCCGCGCACGCGCCCCGCCCGCACTCCGTCGCCTACACGGCCACCAAGCACGCGCTGACCGGCCTGACCAAGTCCCTGTCGCTGGACGGGCGGGCGTACGGCATCGCGGTCGGGCAGATCGACATCGGCAACGCGGCGACCGACATGACGGCGAGGATGCAGACGGGCGCGTTGCAGGCCAACGGCGAGATCGCGCCGGAGCCGGTGATGGACGTGGCCGATGTGGCGCGCACCGTGCGGCACATGGCGGAGCTGCCGTTGGAGGCGAACGTGCAGTTCGCGACGGTGCTGGCGACGGCGATGCCGTACGTGGGGCGTGGCTGAATCGTCAACCTGCACAAGTGGAGTTGAACATTCTGCGCCATAAGGACCGGTCGGAGGCTTATGCTCGACACCTCCTCCACAATTGCTTCACAGTTGGAGGGCAGAGCTTCCGCCGACCGCACCGAGGGGGGAGGACGGCAGCCGTTCCGCCGCACCGGATGGGGGTGGACCTCGCGTGAACGCCCGCGAGGTGCGCACCGGACCGCGGAACGGCTGCCGTGCACCACACACGCAGACCCAGGTGGCGGAGGTCTGGATAAAGATCCGGTCTCGGAAGCGTTTTCCCAGCTCGCGCACATCCCTTGCCCAGGGTCACTCAAAGGTTCCTCCCTAGTTTGAGGCCGCGCCCACAGCGGGCGCCAAGAACCTCTGGGGAACGGGATGTTTGGCATCTATCTCAAGCGCGAACTGGGCCGGCGCAAGAAGGCGGCCCTGGTCATCGCACTGGGTCTGGCGCTCGGTATCGCCCTGGTCATCACCGTCAACTCGGTGTCGGCCGGCATGACACAGGCACAGGACAAGGTTCTTCAGTCGCTGTACGGCCTCGGCACCGACATGACCGTCACCAAGGCCCGGACGGCGCCCACGGGCGACAGTTCCGGCGGCCCCAGATTCGAGTTCGACGCGAAGTCCGACGACGAGAAGACGGAGCAGAGTTCGGACCGGGTGACGACACAGGGAGGTCAGGCCCTGAAGTCCTCGCTCGTGGCCCAGGTCGCCGAGCAGAAGGGTGTGGCGAGCGCGGTCGGCGCCCTCACTCTCAACGTCACCAAGGTGGACGGCTCGTTCACCCAGGGCAAGGCGGAGAGTTCGACCGGCGGCCAGGCCCAGGGGCAGGGCGGCCCCGGCGGGGGCGGCGGCAGCACCGCGGCACCCCAGGTGCAGGGCGGCGGCGCCTCCTTCGACGTCAACTCGTACTCCGTGTCCGGCGTCGACGTGAGCGACCAGACCCTCGGCCCGCTGGCCGGCTCGGAGATCAGCTCCGGCGTGACCTTCACCGCGGCACAGAGCAACGCGAAGGTGGCGGTCGTCAGCACGTCGTACGCCAAGGAGAACTCGTACAAGGTCGGCTCGACGCTGACCGTCTCCGGTACGAAGTACAAGGTCATCGGCCTCGCCACGCCCGAGAGCAGCGAATCGACGACCGACGTCTACCTGCCGCTGAAGCAGGCGCAGACCCTCGCCGACGCGGCCGGCCAGGTCACCACCATCTACGTCAAGGCGACCGACTCGAAGCAGATCGACACCGTCAAGGCGGCCATCCAGAAGAACATCGCCGGTACGACGGTGACGACCTCCGCCGACCTCGCCGACACCGTCTCCGGCTCCCTCTCCACCGCCTCGGACCTCGCGGCCGGCGTCGGCAAGTGGCTGTCGATCGCGGTGCTCGTCGCGGCGTTCCTGGTGGCCGCGCTGCTCACCTCCTCGGCGGTGTCCCGGCGCGTGCGCGAGTTCGGCACGCTGAAGGCGCTGGGCTGGCCGAGCCGCCGGGTCACCCGGCAGGTGGTCGGCGAGTCCATGCTCAACGGCCTGCTGGGCGGTGTCCTCGGCATCGCGCTCGGTCTCGCTGCGGCGTACACGGTGACCGCGATCAGCCCCAAGCTGACGGCCGAACTCGGCGGCACCGGCGGTGGCGGCGGCATGGGCGGCGGTCCCGGCGGGGGCGGCCCCGGCGGGCAGGCCGCGAGCAACACGATGGAGATCGCGCTGTCCGCGCCCGTCTCCCTCACCACGGTCGCCCTCGCCGTGGGCCTGGCGGTCGCCGGCGGACTGATCGCCGGTGCCATGGGCGGCTGGCGCGCCTCCCGGATGCGTCCGGCGGACGCCCTGCGCAGCGTCTCCTGACCCGTCGACGTCTTCGCCATCTTCCTTACGGAGAAAACTCCCATGTACAAGCTCACCGGCGTCACCAAGCGCTACACGCGCGGCAAGGAGACGGTCGAGGCACTGCGCGGCGTCGACCTGACGATCGAGGACGGCGACCAGCTCGTCATCCAGGGCCCCACCGGCGGCGGCAAGTCGACGCTGCTCCAGATGATCGGCGCGCTCGACCGGCCGACCGAGGGCAGCGTCGAACTGGACGGCGTCGACCTCGCCCGCATCGGCGAGGCGAAGCTGACCCGGATGCGGGCCGAGAAGATCGGCATCATCTTCCAGTCGTTCAACCTCATCCCCACGCTGACCGCGCAGGAGAACGTCGAGACGGCCCTGGTGCCGCTCGGGGTGAAGGCCGCGGAGCGGCGCGAGCGGGCGGCGGAGGCGCTGCGCTCGGTCGGGCTCGGCGAACGTCTCGGCCACGCTCCGGCCGAACTCTCCGGCGGCCAGCAGCAGCGCGTCGCGATCGCCCGCGCGCTGGTCAAGAAGCCGAAGGTGCTGCTCGCCGACGAGCCCACCGGCAACCTCGACGAGGGCACCCGCGACGACATCATGGGCCTGCTGGAGGGCCTGTGGCACGAGTACGGGCTGACGTTCGTCCTGGTCACCCACGACTCGTCGATCGCCCGGCGGGCGCCGCGGCTGGCCACGATCGACGCGGGGAGGATCACGCTGACGGAACAGCCGGCGACCGCCGCCCGGTGAGGCAGGCCGCGCCCTCCTCGCCGCTCCGCCCTGCTAGGCCTGTCCGGTCTCGAAGCGGGAGATCCGGCCGTCGTCCTCGACGACGAAGCTCCACTTGGTGCGCATCTCGCCCCAGGTGTCATTGCTGTAGCGGGCGAGGAGGGCCCGGCCGCCGTCCGACTCGTTGTCGACCTCCAGATGACCGTGGGAGGAGAAGATCTCCCGGTCGATCCACTCGGTGAGATCGCGGTCGGAGCCGTCGTCGGCCATGGTCGCGTCCGGGGTGAGGAGCTTCAGGAAGGCCTCCCGGTCATGGGCGTTGACCGCGGAGACGAAGGCCCGGACGGCCGGGTCGGTGAGTTTTCCGGCATGGATCGTCATACGCGTCAGCCTCACACCGCGCCCACCGCCCCGCCACCCGAACGGCTTCCGGGGCGGGGCGGTCAGGTGTGAGGGGTGCCACGGTGGACACGCGGAGGGGGTTGTTCCTGTTGTCCGCCCACCTGTCCGTCCGCTCATCTCCCCGGGAGTCACCGTGACCAGTTACGACCGACGCGATCTGGGCCTGCTGCTGCTCCGGCTGGGAACCGGAGGGGTTCTGATGGCGCACGGCGCGCAGAAGCTGTTCGGCTGGTTCGGCGGCCACGGCCTGGCGGGAACCGGCCAGTTCATGGAGTCAGTCGGATACGCGCCGGGCAAGGCGAGCGCCACGGCGGCGGGCCTGGCGGAGGCCGGCGGCGGCGCGCTGCTCGCGCTGGGCCTGGCCACCCCGGCGGCGGGCGCCGCGGCGGCCGGCGCGATGACGGGCGCCTCCGCGGTCCACGTACCCAACGGCTTCTTCGCGCAGAGCGGCGGCTACGAGTACGCCGCCTCCCTCGGCCTGACCGCCGCCGGACTCGCCGTCACCGGCCCCGGCCGCCTCTCCCTGGACCACGCCCTCGGCCACACGGTCAACCGGAACTGGATGGTCCCGGCCGCCCTGGGCGCGACGGCGGCGGCGACGGCGGTCATCGTCGGCCTGCGCACCAAGCGGCTGCGGCGGCGCGAGGAGGGGGAACAGGAGGCGCTGTTCGAGGAGTGAGGGGGTGGACGGAAGCCGCCGTTCGAGGAGTGAGGGGTGGACGGAAGCCGCCGTTCGAGGAGTGAGGGGTGGACGGAAGCCGCCGTTCGAGAAGTGAGGGGGTGGACGGAAGCCGCCGTTCGAGGGCTGGCCACCGTGGGCAGGCTGCGCCCATGAACGACAGCCGACCCGGCACCCCGCAGCACCCGCCCGCCTCCGTCTCCCCTTCCGTCTCCCCGTCCCCCTCCACCACGACCGATCTCTGGGACACCGTCGACGCCCTGTGGGCCTGGCTCGACGCCGGTCAGCCGGTCGCCGGTCGGGAGGGCCTGGTCCTGCGCATCCTGAAGCTGTCCGAGGAGGTCGGCGAGGTCGCCCAGGCGGTGATCGGCGCGACGGGCCAGAACCCCCGCAAGGGCACCTCCCACTCCTGGGAGGACGTCCAGTCGGAGTTGTGCGATGTGGTCATCACGGCCCTGGTGGCACTGCGGACGCTGACACCGCAGGCACGGGAGGTGTTCGCGGGGCACCTGACGCGGGTGGCACGGCGGTCACTGGGAACCGCCGGGAAGAGGACCGCCCACTGAGCCGATGTGCGGGCGATTTCCATCGGATGGGTATCGCCGTCGAGCAGTCAACTATCTTCGCTCCCGAGAGGCGGTAACACCGCCTCCTTGATGCAGGGTCATCACAATCGGGAGCCTACGTGGTAACGCTCGTAGAGCGCGAAGAGCAGCTGCGGGAAATACACGCGACACTCGTCGATCTGCGTGAAGGAAAAGGCGGGGTGGCCCTGATCGACGGCCCCTCCGCGACGGGTAAGACCACTGTTCTCCACCATTCCTCGGCACAGGCGGCAAAATCAGGAGCCATCCTTCTGACCGCGATGTGTTCCCGCGCCGAGCGCACTCTTCCGTTCGGTGTCGTACGGCAGTTGTTCCGCCATCCGGACGTCCCCGCCGAGGCCGGCCGTCGGGCCGACGCCCTGCTGGACGCCGCGGCAGCGGCGAGTCTGCCGCGGGACGAGCACACCGACGCCCTGGGCGCCCCTCTGCTGCACGCCTTCGAAAAACTGTCCCGCATCCTGTTCGACCTCGCCGCGCAGCGGCCGCTCGTCGTCGAGATCGACGACCTCCAGCACGCGGACACCCCGTCCTGGCACTGTCTGCTGCACCTGGTGCGCAGACTGGCCACCTCACGGGTGGCGATGCTGCTCACCGACGACCCCGCGGTGGAGGCCTCATGCCTGCCCTTCCGCACCGAACTCAACCGGCAGCCGCGGGTGCGCCACGTCCGTCTGGAGCCGCTGTCCCGTGACGGCGTCGCCCAGCTCGTCCGTACCCGTCTGGGCGCCGAGCAGGAGCCCCGGCTCATCGCGGAGTTCCACGCGGCCTCCGGGGGCAACCCCCTTCTGCTGGAGGCGATGATCGACGACCGGCTGCGTCCGGGCGGCGTCCCCGGCCGGCACTACGGGCTCGCGCTGCTGAGCTGTCTGCATCGCGGGGAGCCGCTGATGCTCCGGGTGAGCAGGGCACTGGCGGTGCTCGGCCAGGACGCGGAGCCCGCGGGAGTCGGCCGCCTGGCGGACACCGGTGCCGACGACGTCCGGCAGACGGTGCGGGCGATGGAGGCGGCCGGACTGCTCGACGGCGGACGGCTGCGGCACGAGTGGGCGCGGACCGCTCTGCTGGCGGACCTGCCGGCGGCGAACCGCCGCGAACTGCACCACCGGGCGGCGCTGTTGCTGCACGAGCTGGCCCGCCCGGCCCACCGCATCGCCCCCCACCTGGTCGAGGCCGACCGGGCAGGCGAGCCGTGGGCGATCGCCGCGTTGCTGGCGGCGGCCTCCCAGGCGACGGGTGAGGACCGTACGGCCGCGGCGGTCGCCTTTCTCGCCCTGGCCCACCGTGAGTGCGCCGACCCCGGGCAGCGGACCGCGATCCTCGCCCGGCTCGTGCAGGCGCAGTGGCAGTCCGACCCTGCGACCGCCGCACGCCACCTGCCGGAACTGCTCCGCGACGTACGGGCCCGGTCCGCCTCCTCCCGCGACCGCGCCATGCTGATACGGCAGTTGCTGTGGAACGGCATGACCGAGGAGGCCACCACCGTCCTGGAGGAGCTGCGGCTCTCCACGCACGGTCGGGGTGGTGAGGAACTTCGCTCGCTGCGCGATCTGGAACTGTGGCTGCGCGCCACTCACGCGCCGCTCGCCCGTCTGCTCCACCCGCCGGCCTCCCCCGCCGGCCTGCGACCCGGCGGCGCGGTGCCCGACCAGCACACCTGGCTGGAGTCGACGGGGCTGCTCTCGGACCGTATCGCCCGGGGTCAGTGCAGGTCGGGGGTGGAACAGGCGGACCGCATGCTGCGGGAGCTGCGCCTCACGCCGGACGACATCTGGGCCGAGGAGTCCGCACTGCTGGCGCTGCTGACCCTGGTGTGCGCCGACCAGAGCGGCAAGGCGGCCGCGCACGGCGAGCGGCTGGCGGCCGAGGCGGAGACGCGGCGGGCCCCGACCTGGCAGGCGGTGTTCGCGGCGGCGCGGGCCGACATCGCGCTGCGCCAGGGCCGGCTGGCCGATGCCGCGGAGCTGGCCGAGACGGCTCTGGACCGGCTGGCGCCCAGGTCGTGGGGCGTGGCGGTCGGCTTTCCGCTGGGCGTCCTCATCCTCGCCCGGTCGCGGATGGGGCAGTACGAGGAGGTGACCACGCTGCTGGCGCAGCCGGTGCCGGACGCCATGTTCCAGAGCCGGTACAGCCTGCCGTACCTGTTCGCCCGCGGGCACCACCACCTGGCCACCAACCATCATCACGCGGCGCTCGCGGACTTCCTCTGCTGCGGGGAGCTGATGCGGAACTGGGGCCTGGACGTGGTGGGTCTCGCCGCCTGGCGGACCGGGGCCGCGGACGCGTGGTTCCGGCTGGGCAACCAGGACCAGGCCAAGCAGTTGCTGCACGACCAGCTGGCGCGGCCGGGCATCGACGGCACATCCACCCGCGCGGTCGCCCTGCGTCTGCTGGCCACGACCTGCCAGCCCGGCCGACGGCTCCAGTTGCTGACCGAGGCCCTCGAGCTGACCGAGGCCACGCTGGACCGGTTCGAGCAGGCGCGCGTGCTGGCCGACCTCAGCCGTGCCTCCCACGCCCTCGGTCAGAGCCGGCGGGCGCGGCTGCTGATCCGGCAGGCGTTGCACATCGCGGACCTGTGTGGGGCGAAGCCGCTCTCGCGGGACCTGCTCTCGGTGGCCGGCGGGGGCGACACGCTCGTGCCGCTGTCCGGTGGCTCCGACGGCATCCGCGACCTCAGTGAGTCCGAGCGGCGAGTCGCCTCGCTGGCGGTCATGGGTCACACCAACCGGGAGATCGCCGGGCGGCTGTACATCACGCCGAGCACCGTGGAGCAGCACCTCACCCGCGTGTACCGCAAGCTCAACGTCAAGCGTCGCAAGGACCTGCCGGCCGATCTGTGGACGGCCTCCAGCAGCGCGGGCTGACCCGCGGACCGTCCTCCCGCTCTCCCCGCCCCTGCCATCGATCCGAAGGACCGGGTAGCACTGTGCCGAGAGACCTCGCGGCCGGCAGCGAACTGCTGACCACGCATGCAACGGAAACCGACGAACCACCTCCTTCCGCCCCGTGGTCCGGGCCTGCCGGGCTGCCCGGCAGGCTGCGGTCGGAGATCTCGGCCGCCTTCGCCCGGCCCGCCGGTCAGCAGCCGGACTGGCCCGACCCGGCCGCGGCCGACCGGGCGACGGACCTGCTCGCGACGCTTCCGCCGCTGACCCCGGCCGCGGAGATCGACCGGCTGCGGGGCCGGCTGGCCTCGGTGGCCAGGGGCGAGGGGTTCCTGCTCCAGGGCGGTGACTGCGCGGAGACCTTCGCCGGCAACACGGAGTCGCACATCCTCGCCAACATCCGCTCCCTGCTCCAGATGGCGTCGGTGCTCGCGCACGCCTCGCGCCGGCCCGTCGTGACGGTCGCCCGGATCGCCGGGCAGTACGCCAAGCCCCGGTCGAGCCCGGTGGATTCACTGGGCCTGCCGTCGTACCGCGGCGACATCGTGAACTCCGCCGGCGCCGATCCGCAAGGGCGGGTCCCCGACCCCGGCCGGATGCTCCGCGCGTACGCCCACTCCGCGACGGCCCTCAACACCGTGCGCAGCTTCACCGGCACGCCAGGACTGGCCGGTCTGCGCCAGGTACACGCCTGGAACCGGGAGTTCCTGCGGGTCTCCCCGGCCGGTGGCCGCTACGGAGAGCTGGCCGACCGGATGGACCGGACGCTGGCCCTCGCGAACGGCCGTCTGGGCGTTCTCGGCGCCCCGCCGCCCGCCGCCGACGTCTACTCCAGCCACGAGGCACTGCTCCTGGAGTACGAACGGGGCCTGCTGCGGGCGGGGCCGGACGGGCGGGAGCCGCGGCTGTACGGCACCTCCGCACACTTCCTCTGGATCGGCGAGCGGACCCGGCAACTGGACGGCGCGCACATCGCGCTGGCCGCGCTGCTGGCCAACCCCATCGGCCTGAAGATCGGTCCGGGCACGACGCCGGAGCAGGCCGTCGAGTACGTCAACCGGCTCGACCCCGACTTCAGCCCCGGCCGGCTCACCCTGATCAGCAGGATGGGCAGCGACCGGGTGCGTGACGTGCTGCCGCCGATCGTGGAGAAGGTCACCGCCACCGGCCACGAGGTGGTCTGGCAGTGCGACCCGATGCACGGGAACTCCGAGGTCTCGGGCACCGGACACAAGACCCGCCGGTTCTCGCGGATCGCGGACGAGGTCCGCGGCTTCTTCGAGGTTCACCGGGCGATGAACACTCACCCCGGTGGAATCCACGTCGAGTTCACCGGTGATGACGTCACGGAATGCCTGGGCGGTGCCCAGGGGATTTCCGAGGACGATCTCGCGTTGCGTTACGAAACCGCCTGCGATCCGCGTCTCAACGCACAGCAGGCGATGGAACTCGCTTTTCTGGTGGCGGAATTGATGGGCGAGCGGACGCGAACGGCGCGGGAAACCAGCGGGGGTGTCGGGTCGGAATTCGTCACCGAATGACGTCCGTCGGCATCGCTCGGACGAGCGCCTTCAGCAGTGGCGCACCAGTTCCATGACAATCAGGGGGAACCTTGCTCAGCAGACGATCTCTTCTTCGGGCCGGCGGCGGTGTGACCGCGGCGGCCGTCGCCCTGGGCGCCGCGCCGGCGTCCGCGGGGCACCGCACCGAGTGGGACCGGCTCCGCGGCCGCGTCCAGGGTGACGTGGTCCTGCCGTCCGACGCCGGGTACGACACGGCCAAGCAGTTGCAGATCGCCGAGTACGACTCGGCGAACCCGCGGGCCGTCGTCTACTGCGAGACCGAGTCGGACGTCCGTACCTGTGTGCTCTTCTCTCAGTACAACGGCATACCGGTGCGGATCCGCAGCGGTGGCCACAACCTGGCCGGCTGGTCCACGGGTGACGGTCTGGTCATCGACCTGTCGCGGATGAGCCACGTGCGCGTCGGCAGCCGTACCGTGCACGCGGGACCGGGCACCCAGTCGGTGGACGCGATGCGTCGACTGGAGCCCTACAACAAGCAGTTCGCGACGGGCACCTGCCCCACCGTGTGCCTGGGCGGGTTCGTCTCCGGCGGTGGCGTCGGCTGGCAGACCCGTAAGTTCGGCCTGGGTGCCGACCGGATCGTGTCGGCGCGGGTGGCTCTCGCCGACGGGCGCGTCGTGCGCTGCTCGGCCACCGAGGAGCCCGACCTTTTCTGGGCGGTGCGCGGTGGCGGTGGCGGTAACTTCGGTGTGGTGGTGGACTTCGAGGTCCTCCCCATCGAGGCGCCCACCATGGTCATGTACAGCACGGCCTGGTCGTGGGACCAGGCTCCCGAGGTCCTGACCGCCTGGCAGGAGTGGACCACGTCCGCCGCCAAGGACCTGGGGTCCTCGCTGCTCGTCGTGCCGCCGAACGACTCCGGCAGCGGCGCCCCGCTGCTGCGGATCTTCGGCGGTCACTACGGCACCCAGGCCGCCCTCGACGGCGCGCTCGACGAACTGGCCGAGCGGGTCGGGGCGACGCCCATGCAGCGGTCCGCCAACCTGATGCCGTTCGCCACCGCCATGAAGACGGCGTACGGCTGTGGCGAGCTGACGGCGGAGCAGTGCCAGCGGGCGGGGACCAACCCGGACGCCGTGCTGCCGCGCACTCCGTACCAGCGCCAGGAGTACCGGCTCACCAATCGGACGACGACCAACAGCCAGGCGGCGGCGCTGTTGTCGGCCTGGGACTCGCACCGGTCGCTCAAGCACCGCTACCTCCAGGTGATCGCGCTCGGGGGCGCGGCGAGCGAGGTGCGCCCGGAGGACTCGGCGTTCTTCCACCGCGACGCGCGGTTCCTGGTCGGCTACCAGGTGGGCCTGGACAGTGCCGCGCCGCCGGCCGAGGAGCGCGCCGACGTCGACGCGTGGACCGGCGGAGGCGCGAGTGCGCTGGAGCCGGTCGCCAGCGGGTCGTACATCAACTTCCCGACCACCCGGCTGGTCACCGGCTGGGGGGCCGACAACTACGGCGCGAACTACGCCAGGCTGCGGCGGGTGAAGACCGCGTACGACCCGACCGGCTTCTTCCGGCACCCCCGGAGCATCGGCAGCGGCTGACCGGTTCCCCGGCCGACATCGCCGTGGGCCGGCGAACCGGTCAGCCCACGGCGATGTCGGCGGTGACCGTCTCCTGGTCGATCTCCGACGAACGGACCGTGACGCGGAGGGTCCAGGTGCCGGTCCTGGGCAGGATGAGGGCCTCGGAGCGGTAGTTGCCGGGGCCCTTTCTGCCGAGCGTCACCTGGAGCGGCCCGGTCTTCGGGGCGGGCAGTTCCAGGGCGGCGCGCACCTCCGGCACGTCCCACGGCCGTCCCGCCCTGTCGCGGACCGTCAGGGTCAGGGTGTTCGGGCCCGTGCCGGCAGGCGTGAGGACGGCCCGCACGGTGCCCTTCTCCAGGGGCACGTCGACGCTCCGGTGGGCAGCGGGCACCGCCTGGGCGCCCGCTCCCGCCTCGGGCCGCGATCCGGGCGGGGTCGCCACCAGCGCCGACGCGACCGCCAGCGCGAACACCGCGAAGCCGGTCTCGGCCCGCAGGGTCCATCGCAGCTGTCTGCGTGCGCCTGGGCCCGCGGAGGCCCGGGTGGTTCCGCCATAGCGGCGTCTCACCACCGACCGGGACATCGAGCCGAGCCAGAGCACGACCCCCGTGGCCGCGATCTTCAGCACCAGCAGGGTGCCGTACGGGGTGCCGGCCAGGGCCTTCCAGGATCCGACGCCCTCCCAGGCGCGGTGCACGCCGGAGGCGACGAGCACGACCACGGCCCAGGTGGCCAGGACCGAGAAGCGCCGCAGGGCCGTGCCGGCCTCGTCGGGCGGTGTGCTCGCGGCACCGCGGACCAGGCAGAGCAGCAGGAACACGAGCCCGCCGAGCCAGCCCGCCATCGCGGCCAGGTGCCCGACCACGGACAGCGTGGACAGCACTCCCGGCTCGGCGTTGGCATGGCCGGTTCCGACCCAGGTCAGGGGTGCTCCGACGAGGAGCACCGCCGAGGCCGCCCAGCCCCACGCCCGTTCCCCCGCGCGTCGCCACCGGGCGTACAGCAGCCCGCCCGTCAGCAGGAGCAGCGCGAGACGGGCCGTCACCGAGACGCCGTAGTCGGTGTCCAGCGTGCCGGCGAGCAGACCCGGATCGACGACGGCACCGAGACCGCGTCCCGCGGAGTACGGGCCCTGGAGCAGCCCGACGCCCAGCGTTCCCGTGACGGCGGTGAGCCAGGCGGCGGTGAGGACGCGTCGCGGCCGGCGTTCCGCCCAGCCCGCCGGCCAGCACACGGCCAGCAGGGTGGCCCCGCCCGCGAGGAGGCCGTAGCCCGTGTAGCCGACCAGCCGGAAGGCCCAGAAGACGGCTCCGAGGGCGTCGATGCCCTCGGCCTCCGCGCCCGTCGTGGGCAGTTTGCCGAGGTCGGCGGCGCCGACCCCGAAAACGAACGCGCCGTGGATGGGGTGCGAGTCCGCCGAGACGACACGCCAGTCGACGGTGTACACGCCGTCGGGCAGCGACGCCGGCAGCGGCATGACGATGCGCTGCGGGGCCTTCGGGTCGACCCGCCCCTGGCCGGGCAGGCTGACCGGCCCGTCGGGGCCGGTCAGCCGGATGCCGTCCTCGACGGGGCTGAGCCGCTCGCTGAAGACGAGCACCAGCTCGGCGGGGGCGGCGGGCAGCACCTCCCCGTTGCGGGGGGAGGTGGACATCAGCTGTGCGTGTGCCGCGGCCGGCTGTGCCGGAGCGCCGAGCAGCACTCCGAGCACAGCCACCGTGACGAGCAGCAGCCGGCCGGGCCATCGGTGACGCCGGCTGCCGTGGGGCGGGACCGACGGGGGTCGCCTCACAGCGGTGCGGGCGCCCCGGGCGCACCGGGCCCGAGGATGCGGAGGATGCCCCACATCCCGGCGGCCGCGAACGGCTGCCGGGCGTCGGCGAACACATAGTCCCCGGTGTATCCGAACCGTCCGCCGGCCGGGCCGAGCCGGGCGTCGAGGGTCTCGCCCGCGGTGATGGTGCGGGCGCTCATCATCTGGGAGCCGGCCATCCCCGGTTCGAGGGGGAAGGCATGTCCGCTGACGGTGAAGGAGTGGACCTGGTCGGACGCGCCGACGCCCACCCGGAAGACCACCGGATCCTTGGTGTTCGCCCGGAAGACGGGGGTCTCCGGTTCGCCGTACGGGGTGGAGCTGAACGCCGCGCCGTAGGAACCGACGACGGTGGCTCTGGTGAAGTCGTTCACCTCGGCGGTCAGTCCGAGCCGCTCGGTCAGGGGCGCGCCGTGGTAGTTGAAGTGGTTGTAGCCCTTGTCGAAGGAGCCGCTGTTGCCCGAGGTGCCCGGCGGTGCGCCGGGTACGGGCGCGACCGGGCGGTTGGCGGCGGTGACGCTGTTCAGGCCGTTGCCCGCGACCTGGTCGCCGTAGGGCAGGATGCTCCGCCCGAACTGCTGGTCCGTGCTCTGCATCTGCAGGGCGAACTCACGGAACCTCGTCCCGTCCGGTCTGCGGATGATGGCCTCCGTGCTTGTCCTGGTGGCGCCCAGCGGCTCGTTCGTCGCGCTGTCCGACCAGGTGGAGCCGGCGGGTTCGACGACGAACATGCCGTACGCGCCGTGCCGCAGGGAGGCCGGGCTGCCGAGGTTCTGGAACAGCGAGCTGCCGAGTTCCCGGTCGGCGTGGAAGGTGTACGTGATCGCCCTTCCGCGGGCCACGGTGGTGTCGGCGTTGAGGCCCACCGCGGAACCCGCCGCCAGCTGCTGGTTGCGCACCAGCATGCCGAGGTCCAGTCCCGCGCGGGTGCCGCCGTACAGTGAGCCCTCCGAGAGGGAATTGTGCAGGGTGATCGAGACGCAGTCGCCCTTGTTCGCGCGCAGGACCAGCGGCGTGACGGGCTTGCTTCCGTCCTTGATGCCGACGACGTCGGAGGTCAGGGCGTAGATCACGCCGCCCTGGTCCGGGAAGGGCCGGGTCGGCAGCGGTCGGTCGATCACCGACACGTCGTAGGCGAGGCGCCGGGCCGTGGCCGGGCAGCTGCCGGCGACGGCCGACACGACCGACGGGTCGGGGGTGCCGTCCGCACGGTACGCGGGTGCCGGGTCGGGTCCGGGCCGTGCCTGGGTGTCGCCGGTGGCCGCGGTCTGCTTGGGGAAGCCCGCTCCCTGTGCAGGGGTACGGCCGGGCAGCGGCCGGAGGTTCTTCTGAAGGCGGTCGTGCACCCGGAGGATGCCCCAGGCTCCGCTCTCCAGGGCGAAGGTGCGGGTGGAGTAGTACAGGTAGTCGCCGGGACTGGCCGAGGGGCCGCCCGCGCCGCCGTCGAGGACGTAGTCGAAGCGTTCGGAGATGCCGGTGGTGGCCGTGTCCATCAGCCGGCCGTCGGCGTTGAAGCGCTCCATCCGGAACCGGTGGCCCTGGATGCGCAGGGCCTCGGCGCGGTCGTTGACGCCGACCGTGCGGATCACGACGGGGTCGCCTGCGTAGGCCCGTAGCAGCGGTGTGCGCGGATCGCCGTACTTCACCGACGAGAAGGCGTACGGGTCGACGGTGGTCACCGTCGCCCTCACGGTGTTGGCGTCCGGGCCGGCCGGGTCGTCGGGGGCGCGGCTGAAGGCGTTGCGGCAGCGCGAACCGTTGTACTCCTGGCGCTGGTCGGTGGTCGCCGGGTCGGCCGGGGTCGCTCCGGGCGAGGATCTCTCACCCAGGGGTGCGGCTCTCAGGTTGATCGTCCCTTCCTCGCACTCCTGTCCGGCGTTGAAGGGGTTGAGTCCGGGACCCGGTGGTCCGTACAGCTCGCCGCGGCCTCTGCGCCCGTTGTGCAGGAAGACGGTGAACTCGCGGAACGAGCCGCGCTGTCCGACGCCGACGCTGCCGCTGGTGTTGAGGATGTCGGCCACGGGGCCGCTCCTGGCCTCGGCGCCGGTGACCGGATCGCGGTAGACGGAACCCCTGGGTTCGATGATGTGCGCGGCGAACAGGCCGTGCGCCCAGGACGCGATGGCGTCGACGTGGTCGTGCCAGAAGACGGTCCCGGTGTCGACGTCGGAGAACCACCGGTACTGCACGAACTCCACGGTCACCGGCTCCCCCGCCTCGTGCGGTTTCGCCAGCGGGCGGTCGAAGGTGAGCCGGTCACCGTCGATCGCGGTGATGGTCCGCACCTCGATGTTCTCGCGCCCGACGCCGACGGCCACGGACACGCCGGGCCGGATCCTGCCGACCGTGGAGACGCGGATGCCGTCCGGGGACTCCGTCGACGTCAGTGTCCGGTTCTCCCGCGAGGCGTTGAAGACGGACTGCTCGAAGGCGTAACCGGCGACGACTCCGTCGGAGGCCAGCGGGTCGAACTGGACCAGGTGCGTGTGCATGTTGACCTTGCTCTGTACCTCCTTCTTCAGTTCGCTGCCGAAGGTGATCGCGACGCAGTCGCCGACGTTCGACCGGATGACCAGCGGGTCGACGGGCTTGCGGCCCTCCTGCACGGCCTTCTTGTCCTCGTTGAGGACGTAGATCTCGCCGTTCTTGTCGCGTTCGCGGTCCGTGGCCTGGATCTCGACGGGGAGCGCCGTTACGTCGTAGTCGCGGACCCGGGCGTTCTTCGGGCAGAGACCGCCCGGCCGTCGCTGGGTCGCCGTCTCACCCACTCCGGGTGCTCCGGCGTGTCCGTTGGGCGCGAACGGTGGACGCTGGCCCAGATGGGGTCTGAGCATCGGGTAGGCGGGTCTGCCGGTCACCGGGTTGAAACCGATCTCCGGCCGCTCGCCCGGGTTCGGGGAGCGATAGTTGGCCCAGACCGAGGAGGTCTCGGGTTCTCCCAGGTAGACAGGTCTCTCGACGCTGCCGGACTTCTGCCAGTCCCAGACGGTGGCGTCGTCGGGATCGGGCCCGTCGGCGGTGCTCCAGCGTGCGCCCCGGGGCGGCAGACGGCCCTCGACGAGATCCTCCAGGGCGGTCTGCCGGGCCGGGTCGGTCAGGTCGTCTCGCAGAACCACCTTCTTGCCCTCGACGGTACGGCCGAGCAGACCCGCGGAGTTCACGGCGGCGGGTGGCGCCGTGCGTCCCGGCAGGGGGGCCAGGGTGGGTTGCGCGGTGTCGAAGACCCGCCACAGCCCCCACATGCCGGTGAGGTAGTGGTGCGAGATGTGGCAGTGGTAGAGGAAGTCGCCGGCGGCCTGCTGGCAGCCGCCGGCCCCGCACTCGTGCTCGAGGTTGAAGGACTCCAGGGGGCTGACGGTCTGCGAGTCGAGCCGGATCGACCTGGCGTCCTGGACGGGGGTCTTGGACAGCCCCGAGTCCATCGCGGTGTCGTCGGAGCCGGGGTTCAGCCGCCAGCGGGTGCCGCCGCCGTGGACATGGTGCACATGGAGCTGTTCGGCACCGGCGTGCACCAGCCGGGTCTTGGTCGGCTCGCCCAGGTAGGAGCGAGGCATCGGGGTGGCCGGGTCGCCGTAGGTGTACGAGCTGTACGCCAGCGACTTGTTGGCCTTCTGCGCGTCCGCTCCCCGGGCCGCCTCCAGTTGGAGACGGCGGTAGAACGGCTCGCTGCGGTAGTTGATGGCGCGGCTGCCGGGCCGGTAGGCGTTGGTGCTCGCCCCTCCCTCGTTCGGGATGGACGGGGTGGGCGGCCGCACGTCGATCATGGGCAGTGGCCGCCCCAGCTCGATCTGGTCGCCGACCGGGATGCCGGTGTCGCCGCCGATGGGGATGCCCTCGTCGTTCTCGCGCAGTGGGCGGCGCAGGTTGAAGTTCTCGTCACCGATCTCGTGGTACATCAGGGTGAACTCGCGGAAGGCGGGGCCGTCGAGCGGCCGGATCATCGCCTCCCAGTTGCTCCAGGTGTTCTGGTTGGTGCGGTCGGCGCCGGTGACGGGGTCGAACCAGCGGGAACCGGCCGGTTCGGCGACCAGGGTGCCGAACAGCCCGTGCGCGGTGAGCTGGTTGGACTCGCCGCCGCTGCGGAACACCTTGGCGCCCTCACCCATCAGCGGGTCGAGGTAGTAGCGGTACTGCTTGGTCTCGCCGGGCCGCGCCGGCGAGTTGCCCGGGTTGTCGCCGACGGGCTGGCCGCCCTCGCCCGCGGCGGCGTCGTAGGCCACGCCCGCCATGTCGACGGAGACGGCGGGGACGCCGCCGGGCTGGACGATGGCGGGGTTGCCGAGCGGTCCGCTGCGGGGTGCCTTGGTCAGCTTGTTGGTGAGGTTGATGACGACGCACTCGCCGAGGCGGGCCCGCGCCACGAGGGGCTGGATGGGGTCCTTGCCGAGACCGGGCGACACCTTCGCCGCGGTCGGGTCGTCCTTGTCGAGGGCGGAGGCCCGGCGGAGCGCGGCCTCCTGGGCGCGCACCTCGTCCTCCTGGTCGTCGAGGACGTACATGTAGCCGTAGGGGTCGTGGTCGCCGAACCGGTCGACGACGATGTCGACGTCGATGGCGCTGATGTCGAAGACCCGCTGAGGGGCGGTGGCACATCCTCCGGCGGCGGGGGTCTCCCGCTCCGGGCCCGCGGTCGCGCCGGTCGGGCTGAGCAGCGCGCCCACGAGGAGGGCGACGACTCCCCTGCGGAACAGGGCGGCACGGTCGTCGCCCCGGAGCAGCCGGGCGACCGCGTGGCGCAGGCGGCCGAAGGACGTCTGGGCCAGGGCGACGCCTGCCAGGGCGGCCAGCAGGGCCGCGATCTCGATCTGCAGCGCCTGTCCGGCGCCGTAGCGCAGCAGGCCGACCGCGTCGGTGGCGGGCAGGCCTGACGCGCCGTGGTGGTGACCGTCCGCGGGCGACATCACCGTGTGGGCGACGGTCTGCGCCACGGCGAGCGGTATGTGGAGGACGGTGACGACGAGGGCGACCGCGGCGGCGCGGGCTGTCGGCTCCCAGCGGCCGCCGGCCCGCGCGCCGAGCGCTGCGGCGGCGCGGTCCACGAGATGGACCGCGTATCCGGCGACGGGCAGCGCGAGCATGACGTCGACGAGGAAGTAGGGCAGTCGGGACCGCAGGGACGGGCCGGGCCCGAAGACGATCCACTGCTGCCACGCCGCTGTGCCGAGCGCCAGCACGACGGTGCTGATCATCCGGGCCCGGAACGCGACGAATTCCCCGCCGGGGGCGGGTTCGTGTCTCTCCGCGCGCGGGGCCTCGCCCCGGGGCACGAGGGCTGACTCGCCCATGACGGGTTGTCCTCCTTGAGAGGTCCTGAGGACCTCATCGTCGGCTGTCTCGTGAACGGTCGTCAGGAACCGTGGGCGTGGGGGGCCGAGGCGCCGGTGACGCGTACCGTCATCCGGGCCTGCTCGCCGTCCCGCCGCCACACGAGGTACAGGGGCGGATCGCCCTTCTCGGGCGCTTCGACGTCGAAGTAGAGGACACCGCGCACGGCGCTGCCGGGGCTCAGCCGGGGCAGTGTGCCGAGGGTGTCGGAGTGCAGCGGGTGCGGCTTTCCGGTACCGCCGTCGAGGAAGAACTCCTCGGGGAGGGTGAACTCCCGGACCCGGTCACCGGTGTTGGTGAGCGTGATCGGTACGCCGAGCCGCTGGTCGTCGCCCTCGGGCGCGCCCGGCATCATCTGCGAGGGCATCTGGTAGCCGTTGTCGGCGTGGTGCTGCTCCATGGTCGCCCAGGAGGCCTGCCGGGGGACGGCTCTGAGCCCGCCGAGTTCGGCGGTGGCGACCGGCTCCGGTACGGCGGCGGCCCGTCGTTGCTGCCACAGCACCGTTCCGGCGACGGCGAGCAGGACGGCGGTGACCACGGCGGTCGCCGCGAGGACTCGGGACAGCCGGCCGGGCTCCGCCGGCGCGACCGTGGTCACGGAGGTGGCGAGTTCGTCGCGGCGCGCCATGTCAGGCCCCCCGTCCGACGGTGGCGCGGGGCAGGGACCGCTCGGCCAGCAGCAGGGCGCCGTCGAGCGAGGAGAGGCCTCCGAGCGCGGCGGGGCCGACCGGGGCGGGCGGATGGCCGGGGCGGGCGAGGGAACGGACGTGTTCTCCGACCAGCTCCGCGTAGCCCGGCAGGGCCTTGGCGAATCCGCCGCCGATGAGCGTGAGGGAGGGGCGGAAGATCTCGTTGAGGCCGATGAGCGCGGCGGCGAGCGCGGCGCAGCCGTCGTCGACGGCCGTGACCGCCCAGGGAGTCCGGGCCGACCAGCCCTGTCGTAGCGCGGCGAAGTCGACTTCGGAGCCGCTGAGTTCGGTGGCCCGGCGCAGGGTGGCGGGGCCGGAGGCGAGGGCCTGGACACAGCCGCGGCGCCCGCAGTCGCATCGTGGGCCGCGGCTGTCGACGACCAGGTGCCCGATCTCGCAGGAGCCCTTGTCGGGTCCGGGGCACAGTCGGCCGTCGAGGACGACGCCGCCCCCGACGCCGGTGCCCACGCCGACGTAGACCACGTCGGCGCACCGGGCGGCCTCGGCCTCGGCGAGAGCGGCCAGGTCGCCGTCGTCCGCGCAGCGCACGACGGCCGTGGGGAACAGGGCCCGCAGGACGCCGTGGACGTCCACGCCCTGCCAGGACGGTCGTCCCGGCCAGGCGAGGATCCGACCGGCCGGGTCGAGGGTGGCGGGCATCGCGACGCCGACCGCGTCGACGGGGGTGTCCAGGCGTGCGAGCAGGGTGGTCACGCACCGGTCGAGGGCCGCCAGGTCGTGCTCGGCGTCCGGACCGGGCCAGCGCAGGGTCTCCTCGTGGAGTTCCTGGCCGGCCGCCCTGGCGCGCAGCGCGACCTTCGTGCCGCCGACGTCAATGCCGAGACGAGCCGTGGAACCGATCATGTGCCGAGCGTGCCACGGCCTCGGCGGACGGTAGGTAACTGTCCGACCATCGCCGGCGCAGCGGTTCCCACCAGCGCCGGTTGTGGACGTACCAGTCGACCGTCTCGGGCAGCGCCTCCTCGAAGGCGACCATCGGCCGGTAGCCCAGCTCGTCGACGATCTTGCTGATGTCCACCGAGTAGCGGCGGTCGTGCGCCTTGCGGTCGGAGACCATCTCGACGCGGGACCAGCCCAGCCCCAGGTGCTTCAGGACGAGCTCGGTCAGGTCGCGGTTGGACAGTTCGGTGCCGCCGCCGATGTTGTAGACGGAACCCGGCCGGCCCTTCTCGGCGACCAGGGCGATGCCCCGGCAGTGGTCGTCGACGTGCAGCCAGTCCCGGCGGTTCTCGCCGTCGCCGTAGAGCGGGACCTGCTTGCCCTCCAGGAGGTTGGCCACGAAGAACGGGATGAGCTTCTCCGGGTACTGGTAGGGGCCGTAGTTGTTCGAGCAGCGCGTCACGCAGACCGGCAGCCCGTGGGTGCGGTGGAAGGCGCGGGCCAGGAGGTCCGACGAGGCCTTGGACGCCGCGTAGGGCGAGTTGGGTTCCAGCGGGGAGTCCTCCCGCCAGGAGCCCGAGGCGATCGACCCGTACACCTCGTCGGTCGACACGTGGACGAACTTGCCGACGCCGGCGTTGACGGCCGCGTCGAGGAGCACATGGGTGCCGAGCACGTTCGTCCTGACGAACTCGGAGGACCGGGAGATCGACCGGTCCACATGCGATTCGGCGGCGAAGTGCACCACGAGGTCGATGCCGTACATCGCCTGGGTCACGACCTCCTGGTCGCAGATGTCGCCACGTACGAAACGCAGCCGCGGGTCCTCGACCACGGGTTCGAGGTTGGCGAGGTTGCCCGCGTAGGTCAGGGCGTCGAGCACCAGAATCTCGGCATCCTTGTAGGACGGGTAGGCCCCGCTCACCAGTTGCCGTACGAAGTGTGAGCCGATGAAACCGGCTCCACCCGTCACCAGAACACGCACGCGGATCTCCTTCAGTTCCCCTGGGACGCGATGGTCATGAGGTATTCGCCGTATCCGGTGTGGCCGAGCTGGGCGCCGAGCGCGTAGCAGGCCGCGGCGTCGATGAAGCCCATGCGGAAGGCGATCTCCTCCAGGCAGGCGATGCGTACACCCTGCCGGTGTTCCAGGACCTGGACGTACTGGCTGGCCTGTAGAAGCGAGTCGTGGGTACCGGTGTCGAGCCAGGCGAACCCGCGGCCCAGGTCGACCAGTCGCGCCCGGCCCTGGTCGAGGTAGACCCGGTTGACATCGGTGATCTCGAGTTCGCCGCGGGGCGACGGGGTCAGGTTCTTCGTGATGTCGACGACGTCGTTGTCGTAGAGGTAGAGCCCGGTGATGGCCAGGTTCGAGCGGGGCGCGCTCGGCTTCTCCTCGATCGAGATCAGCCGGCCGGTGGTGTCCGTGGTGCCCACGCCGTAACGCTCGGGGTCCTTCACGGCGTACCCGAAGAGCACGCAGCCGTCCATGTCGGCGGTGAGGCCCTGGAGCAGGGTGGGGAATCCCGGGCCGTGGAACACGTTGTCCCCGAGGACCAGGGCCACGGAACCGTCGCCGATGTGGTCGGCTCCTATGAGGAATGCCTCGGCGATGCCGTTCGCCCGCTGCTGGATGGCGTAGCTGATCTCGATCCCGAGCTGGCTTCCGTCACCGAGCAGCGCGCGGTAGAGGCCCACGTGGTCGGGTGTGGAGATGACCTGGATCTCGCGTATGCCGCCGAGCATGAGGACGGAGAGCGGATAGTAGATCATCGGCTTGTCGTAGACGGGGAGGATCTGCTTGGAGACCGCTCGGGTCAGCGGATGCAGGCGCGTGCCGTTTCCTCCCGCCAGCACGATGCCTTTCACAACGGCCGCCGGATGTCGGTACTGGGCATGTCACTCCTTGGGATGCACGTCGACCGTGCCCGCTCGGGCACGGATCCGACTGACCAACGCGGCCTGACGCGACGAGAGAGCGGCGTGGACGTGGCGCCCCTCGCCCTCTCGTACGGCCGTGACGAAGGCCCGTGTCACGTTGGCGAATTGGTGGTCGGGCGGGAGCACCAGCTCCTCCCGGTGGTTCTGCCGCTCGATCCTGACGACCGGCTGGTGGTGCGGGGGCGGGGTGAAGGCCCGGTCGAGTTCGATCCGGCCCTCGCTGCCCGACAGGACGTATCCGGATCGGTACGAGTGCTCCATGCCGAAGTGGATCCGGCCGAGGACGCCCTCGGGTGTGTGCAGCAGTGCCATGCCCGCCAGGTCGACCCGGCGGTCGGGGTCCCGGCGCAGCACCGCCCCCGCCACCTCCAGTTCGGATCCGAGGAAGTGCAGGGCCGCGCGGACCGGATGGACTCCGATGTCCAGCAGGGCTCCGCCGCCGATGTCGGCCAGGTACCGGATGTCGTCGGCGGGTTTGGGCGGGATGGTGAACGTGGCGGAGAACGCCCGGAGTTCGCCGATCACGCCGTCGGAGAGCAGCTCGGCGATCCTCCGGTGCTGCGAGTGGTGCAGGAACATGAAGTTCTCGAACAGGGCGAGGTCCTTGGCACGGGCGAGCCGCGCGAGCCGCTCCGTGTCCTCGTGGGTGGCGGTGAGCGGCTTCTCCACGAGCACGTGCCGGCCGGACAGCAGCGCCTTCTCCACCCATGGGGCGTGCAGCATGGCGGGCAGCGGCACGTAGACGGCGTCGAGGTCGGTGCGGTCCAGCAGCCGGTCGTAGCCGTCGACCGCCTCGCAGCCGAACCACCGGGCGAACCGGGCGGTCTTCGCGGGATCGCGGCCGGCCACGGCGACGACGCGGACGTCGTCGTTGGCTGTGAGGGCGGGCAGCATCTGGCGTCGGGCGATGTCGGCGCAGCCGATCACACCGATCCGCACCGGGTCCACGGAGGTCTCTTGGGGCACGGGATCCGGCTCCTGGTTCACAGGGTGAGCAGACAGGCGATCAGGCTGCGCAGTTCGACGTTGACGTAGTTGCTGTGCTGCAGCAGGCCGGCGATCTGGCCCAGCGTCAGCCAGGTGAAGTCCGGTGCGGGATGCGGTAGTTCACCGGGGCGGGTCTCCAGCACCAGGTAGCGGTTGAGCGCGTGGTGGAAGCGGCCGCCCTCCTCGGAGTGCACGACGTCCAGCCGGACCCGCGAGGGGTCGTGGTCGAGTGCCTGCGCCAGGTAGGGCGGCCGGTGGGCATCCGGCACCCCGGCGTGGTTGGCGGGCAGGCACTGGACGGTGGGGCCGAGTTCGGCGACGTTGAGGGTGCCGGCCTCCGTCCTGGCCCGTACCAGGGCGTGCAGTTCACCGCCGATCTGCTGCACCATCAGCGCCACCAGGCCCTGTCCGGCGGGTGCGATCAGCGGCTGGCCCCACGAGGCGACCTCCCTCCGGCTGGCCCGCACCTCCACGCCGATGACCTTGAAGTAGCGGGCGTCGGCACGGCTGATCTCCTCGTCGGTGAGCCGCCAGCCGTCCTCGGCGGTCCGCCCCAGCGGCACGCGTCGGCGGGCCAGCGGGGTGGTGGCCCGTACGGAGGTGAGCCGGCTGAGTGCCTCCCGCGTGGTGTGGCGGGGGCGGCCGGCCCCGCTGAAGGAGCGGCGCGCCAGCTCGCCGAAGTCGTCGCCGGTGGGCCGGCCGCCGGCACCGCGGGCCTGTTCGACGATGCTGGGGGGCAGGCAGGACAGGACGGTCCGGGAGTCCATGTTGATGACGTTGTCCTCGCGCAGCAGGGCACCGATCCGGTCCAGGCCCACCCAGCGGAAGTCCTCGTCGACCTCGACGTCGTCCATGACCTGCACTATCATGTTGCGGTTGCGTTTGCCGAGGAACCAGCTGCCCTGCTCGGACTGGAGCGAGTCGACCAGGACGCGGCCGCCCCGCTCTCCGGTGAAGTGCTCCAGGTACTTCACCCGGCGGCCGCCGTGCACGGCGGTGAAGTTGCTCCGGGTCGCCTGCACGGTCGGGGACAGCTGGAGGCCGTTGACGTTGCCGGGCTCGACCTTGGCCTGCATCAGGCAGTGGAGCAGGCCGTCGATCTCCTTGACGAGGATGCCCAGCATCCCCACCTCGTCCTGGAGCATGATCGGCTGGGTCCACTCGGCCGCCCAGGCGCGGTCCGTGCGGACGTGGAGGCCCTCGACGGTGTAGAACCGCCCGCTGTCGTGGACGAGGTTCCCGGTCTCGGGGTCCTGCCGCCAGCCGCTCATGGCGGCCAGCGGGACGCGGGTGACCTCCATGCGGTTGTGCGCGGCCCGGTCGGCCAGCCAGTTGTGCAGATCGTCGAGGCGGTCCTCCTCGACGACGGCACTGCCGCTCACACCGCCCGCTTCGCGTACGCCTCGATCTCGTCGGCGGCCCGGACCGCGCCGCCGGCCTCGCGCGTGTGGCGCCGCATGTCCTGCACGCGGGCCCGGACCTGTGGGTCGTTGGCAGTGCGTACCAGTTGCTTGCGCAGCAGGTCCACGTCGAGGTCGGCGGGCCGCAGCGAGGTGCCGAGGCCCAGTTCCACGATCCGGTCGGCGTTGGGCACGACGTCCGGCCACGGGGGTACCACGAGCAGGGGGCAACCCCAGTGCAGCGCCTCCATGACGCTGCCCATGCCGCCGTGCGTGACGAACAGGTCGGCGTGCTCCAGCACCTTGAGGTGAGGCACCCAGCGGTGCACCTCCACGTTGGCCGGCAGCGGCCCGAGCGTGTCGGGGTCGATTCCGTCACCGACGGACATCACCGCGCGCCAGGGCAGCCCGTCGAAGGCGCGGGCACAGGTCCGGAAGAACTCCGGGTCGTTGTTGTAGGAGGTGCCGAGGGAGACGAGGGCGAGGGGGAGCCCGTCGTCGCGGGGCGACCAGTCGCCGAGGAACGACCGCTCGCCCAGGCAGGGCCCCACGAACGCGAACCGTTCGTCGAAGGTCTCGCCGCGCGGCTGGAAGGCGCGCGGGCCGAAGACGACGTTGAAGTCCTCGACGGCCATCATGAAGTCCTGCATGGACTGCTCCACACCGCGGGAGGCGAGCAACTCCCCCATTCTGGCGCCGAACTGCATGATGGCCTCGCTCGGCGGGGCGTCGCCGACGCCGGCCGCCTCCATCATGGCGCGGGCGTACGAATAGGACTCGTTGGAGGCGAAGACCGGGCTGAGCTGTACGGCCGGTACACCCCAGGCACGGGCGAGGATACGACCGGCCTGGGCCGCCACTCCGTCGTAGACCACCAGGTCGGGTGCCTGGTCGGCGAAGTGTGCCTCGGCCGCCTCCAGGATGGCGAGGTTCTCCTCCAGGAAGAGCAGCGGGGCCCGGTCGGAGTCCTTCCCGCCCACGACGGCGAACGGATCGACGGTCGGGTAGGCGAGGGGCGTGGCACCCGCCTGCGCCACGAGTGCGGCGTACTCGTTCACCGTGGCGTAAGTGATCTCGTGGCCCCGGCGGGCGAGTTCACCGACCATCGCCAGCGTCGGGTAGATGTGACCGCCTGCCGGTATGTTCGCGATCAGGATGCGCATCGTCATGAGCCGTTCCGTTCGTCGTCGGGGCGGAAAGGGGAGGGGCGCTACTTCCGGAGCGGTGCGAGTGCCTCGCCCCAGGCGACGACCTGGCCGAGCATCGTGTTCAGCGTGGCCTCGTGGTGGTCGCCGGGCTTGAAGACGCTGAAGTGCTCGAAGTCGGTGAACACGGAGAGCGCCACCTGGGCCTGGACGTCGGCCACCTGGAGTTCGCCCAGGACGAGACGCAGGTGCTCCACCGCGCGCACGCCGCCGTTGCTGCCGTAACTGACGAACCCGGCGGCCTTGTTGTGCCACTCGGCGTGCAGGAAGTCGATGGCGTTCTTGAGGGCGCCGGTGGTGGAGTGGTTGTACTCGGGGGTGACGAAGACGAAAGCGTCGAAGGCCGCGACCTTCTCCGCCCAGGCCCGGGTGTGCGGCTGGCTGTACTGCCCCATGGCGGCCGGCATCATCTCGTCGAGGTGCGGCAGGTCGAAGTCCTTGAGGTCGACGAGTTCGAACTCGGCGTCGCCCCGCTTGGCGGCGAGTTCGTGGACCCAGCGGGCCACGGCCTCGCCGTTGCGTCCGGGGCGGGTGGAACCGATGACGATCGCGACTTTGGTCATGTTCGAACCTTTCGAGGGCATGCCTGACCCATGGTCGGCGGGAGGCATGGAGAGGAGGAGGGAGGAAGGGAAGGAAGAAAGGAGGTGCGGTGGCGCGGGATCAGTTCGCGCTGGCCGGCGCCTCGTCGGCGGTGGCGGGCGCGGGCGGCGGCCCGTCCGGGACGACGGGGGTGCGCAGCATCAGGAAGGCGACGACCGCGGAGAGCAGGACCACGCCGGCCGACAGGTAGAAGACGAAGTGGAAGCCGCCGTTGAGCGCTTCGAGCGGGGGCCGGCCGTCGGCCAGCAGGTCCTTGGTACGGCCGGCGGAGAGCGCCGTCCAGACGGCGAGGCCCAGCGAGCCGCCCACCATGCCGGTGGTGCCCGCGAGCCCGGAGACCAGGCCCGCGTCCTGGGGCGTGGCGCCCGACATGGCGAGGGTCATGACGGCGGGCATGGACAGACCGGCACCGGCGCCGAGCAGCACCATCATGGGCAGGACGTCGATCCAGAAGTCGGCCTCGACGGGGGCGCGGCCGGCGAGTGCCAGAGCGCCCGCGATGAGCAGGAGGCCGACGAGCAGGACGTTGCGCGAGCCGAAGCGGAGGTTCAGCTTGGGTGAGAAGACCAGGGAGACCACGGCGAGCGCCACGGCGACCGGGAGCGAGGCGAAGCTGGCCTTCAGCGGGCCGTAGCCGAGCACCTGCTGGAGGTAGAGCGCGCTGAGGAAGTTGAACCCGAACATACCCGCGGTGAGCAGGAGTTGGACGAGGTTGGCGCCGGAGAGATTGCGTGACCTGAAGATGCGCAGCGGCATCAGGGGGTTGACGGTGGCGGCCTGACGCAGCACGAAGGCCACCAGCAGGGCGACCGACAGGACGCCGAAGCCCAGTGTGTGGGCCGAACTCCAGCCGTGCTCAGGGACCTTGACCATGGTGTAGACGCCGAGCATGAGCCCGCCGGTGACCAGGCCCGCCCCCAGCCAGTCCGCTCCTTCGCGGAGGCCGGGCCCGCGGTCGTCGTCGATCAGGGGGATCGCGAAGACGGCGGCGGCGATGCCGATCGGGACGTTGATGAAGAAGATCCAGTGCCAGCTGATGCTCTCGGTGAGGACACCGCCGGCCAGGACGCCGATGGAGCCGCCGGCGGCGGCCACGAAACTGAACGCGCCGATCGCCTTGGCGATCTCGGCGGGATCCCGGAAGAGCGTGATGACGATGCCCATGACCACGGCCGCCGCCATCGCCGCGCCGATGCCCTGGAGCAGGCGTCCGGTGATGAGCAGTCCCTGGGTCTGGGACACACCGCAGAGGAAGGAGGCCGCGGTGAAGAGACCCACGCCCGCCAGGAACATGCGCTTACGGCCCATCAGGTCGCCGAGGCGGCCGGAGAGGAGCAGCAGGCCGCCGAACGCGATCGTGTAGGCGTTGGTGGTCCAGGCGAGGCTGGACTGCGAGAACTTGAGGTCCTCCTGGATGGTACGCAGGGCCACGCTGACGATGCTGGTGTCGATGAGGATCATCAACTGCACCGAACACAGCACGGTGAACGCTAACCACCTTCGCCTGCTGGCTTCTTGCTCGATCGCTGACATGACTGGGCCTCCCGAGGTGTGGACTCGGGTGCAACACTAGCAGATAGGTCAGTTATATATCTTCTACTTGGAGACTATCTGCTTCGCGTAGCGCGCCGGCGCGGTGGCCGTTCGCAGTCGGGCAGGGACGCGAGGCGTCCCTCCACGAGCTGAGTGAGCGCGCTGACGAGCGGTTGACGCAGTTCGAACGGGAGAGTGCCGAGGATCTCGTCGTTGACCTTGGTGACTATGGCGGTCGCCTCGGCGACCACCTGCTTGCCCTTCTCGGTCACCGAGATGATCCGGGCCCGCCGGTCACGGGTCGACGCCTTTCGCTCGGCCAGTTCCTTCTTCTCGAGTTCGTCCATCGTCAGGACCATCGTCGACTTGTCGAGCCCTCCGGCCTCGGCGAGCTGACTCTGCGTCAACTCACCTTCCATGGCCTTGTAGAGCACGCAGTACGAACGTGGCGTGATGCCGAGGCCCGCCAGGGCCGCGGTGTGCTCGGTCGCGAGAGCGTGGCTGCACCAGGAAAGCAGGAACATGAGGTCTGTGTCGGATGACATCGGTTCGGCGGCCATGCATGCCATGATAAGCGGTTACGAAATTCTGTAGATGGTTTGTTTTGACACTATCTACACTTGACCGAACCGCGTTCGCCGTCGCCTAGCCCTCCCTCCGCTGGTCAGACGGGGTCGCGCGCCGCCTGGGAGGGCGGTGTCGTGACCTCCGCCACCGCCTCTGCGGACCGCGTGCGGGGCATCCGGAACGCCACCACGGCACCGACCGCCACCACGGCCGCGCCGACGCCGAACGCCAGACGGTATCCCCCGGCGAGCGCCTCGGCGACGGGCCGGCCGTCGAGGCCGTCCGTCCGGTGCGTGGCGAGCGTCGCCAGGGCGGCCAGTCCGAGCGCCCCGCCCGACATCGCCGCCGTGCCGACCAGCCCCGAGGCCAGGCCGACCTCGTACGGCGCCGCCTCCGACATGGCCAGGGCGATCACCGCGGGCGCCGCCAACCCGGCTCCCGCGCCCAGCAGCGCCATCACCGGCGCGACGTCGACCAGATATGCGCCGTCCGCCGGGAACCGTGCGGCGAGAAGGAGTCCGGCCGTGGTCACCAGCAGCCCCGCCGCCAGGACCCGGTGGGGTCCGAAGCGCGCCTGGAGGCGCCCCGCGAAGCCGAGCGAGCAGACCGCCATCACCGCGTCCAGCGGCAGGAAGGCGAGGCCCGCCCCGGCAGCCCCGAACCCCAGCACGCGTTGCAGGTACAGCGCGCCGAGGAACTGGAAGCCGGACAGCCCGGCGATCAGCAGGAACTGCACGAGATTGGCCCCGGAGACGGTGGCCGACCGGAAGATCTTCAGGGGCACCAGCGGTGTGGCCGCCCGAAGCTGGCGCAGCAGGAAGGCCGCGATCAGCAGCAGTGACAAGGCCCCGCCGCCCCAGATGCGCGTCGCCGCCCACCCGAGGTGCCCCCCTTCCACCACGGTGTAGATGCCCAGCATCATGCCGCCGGTGATCAGGAGCGCACCCAGCGCGTCCGCGCCCTGCCGCAGTCCCGCCCCCCGGTCGGCCTCCACCCAGCGCAGGGCGAGTGCCAGGGCGACAACGCCGACCGGCAGGTTCACGTAGAAGACCCAGTGCCAGTTGACGGCCTCGGTGATGAGTCCGCCCGCCACGAGGCCGAGCGAGGAACCCGCGGCGGCGATGAAGCTGAACACCGCGAGTGCCCTGGTACGGTCCCGGGGCTCCCGGAAGAGACCGACGATCATGCCGAGGACGACCCCCGAGGCGAGCGCGGCCCCGACCCCCTGGGCCAGCCGGGCGCCGATCAGCGTGCCCCGTGAACCGGCCAGTCCGCAGACCAGGGACGCCGCGGTGAACAGGCCGAGACCGGTGAGGAACACCGTGCGCCGGCCCACGAGGTCCCCGAGCCGTCCGGAGAGCAGCAGCAGCCCGCCGAACGCGACGGTGTAGGCGTTGACGACCCAGGCCAGGCCCGACTGGGAGAAGCCGAGGTCGTCCTGGATGGAGCGCAGCGCCACGTTCACGATGCTGCCGTCCAGCAGGATCATGAGCTGCACGCTGCACAGGACGGCGAACGCGGGCCAGGGCGGGCGCGGGGCCCGGGAGACGTTCCGGGACATGCGGTCTGCTCCTTCGTCGCCGCGGACGGGGCCGGTCACGGCGAGAGAGGTGAGAGGGAGGAGGCGGCCGGGGCGGACGAGAGGACAGACCCCGGCATCAGGCGCCGCAGCCCCTCGACGAGGACCGCGCCGCCCGCCGGATCGCGGACGGCGCCGTAGACATAGAAGTCCGGGCGCACCAGGACGGCCGGAGTGCGGGACGCGGTGAGGAACGGCAGATAGACGTCGTCGTTGTCGACGACCGTGTCCGCCGCGTACGCCGCGTCCGCCGTGGCCGGGGTGGAGCGGGGGACGATCCGCAGCAGCCGCGCACCGATCCCGTCGAGGAACGCCCGGCACGCGTCGTCCACCAGGGCGTGCGGGTCACCGTCGGCGAGCAGGAACCAGCCCCGCCCGACGACGTCGTCGAAGAGTCCCTCGCGACCGCCGTGTGTGACCCGGCCCTGCGGCACCGGCAGGCCGGCCGGGGCGACGGGCCGGCGCCGCTCGTCCAGGTGCAGGAAGCCGCGGGTCAGCGGTTGCAGCGGCGACTGCTGGTCGCCCGGTGCCGGTGCGCGCCGCTTGGCCGCGAGCATCACGACGTCCCGGTCGGCCGCCGCGGCCGGGTCGGTCTGACAGATGATCCGCCCGAGGTTCACCGACATGCCGATGGCGTGCTGCACATGGGTGCGGCGCTCGTCGGTGTACGTGTCGAGCAGCCGCTCGTCGGCCCGGCCCTCGAGTACCAGGTCGAGCTTCCAGGCCAGGTTCGCCGCGTCCCGGAACCCGGAGCACATGCCCTGCCCGGCGAACGGCGGCATGAGGTGCACCGCGTCCCCGGCCAGCAGCATCCGTCCGGAGCGCCATTCGTCGGCGTAGCGCGCCTGGAAGGTGTAGACGGCGTGCCGCTCCAGGACGGCGTTGTCCGGCCGGATGCCGAAGGTGTCCAGCAACCGCCAGGCGGTGTCCGGGCGGTCGAGTTCCTCGATGCTCTCACCCGGCACCCGCATGAACTCCCAGCGGCGGTGGCCGGGGCCGGCCGACACCGAGGTGCTGGGCCGTTCCGGATCGCACACCTGGAGGTTGTTGGGGCGGAACTCGCGGGCCTCGTTCGGTGCGACGTCGCAGATCAGCCAGTCGCTGGAGAACCCGTAGTCGGTCGCCGAGGTGCCCACGCGGTCGCGGACGAAGCTGTTGGCGCCGTCGCAGCCGACCACCCACCGGGCGGTGAAGACGCGTTCCTCGACGCCGCTCTCCCCGCCGGTCTGCCCGCCGGTCTCCTGGGCGACGACCGTGACGTGGCCGTCGTCCTCGATCAGCTCGGTGGCGGTCCAGCCGCGCTTCACCGTCAGCGTCGGCAGGGTCGCGCCGTGCGCGGCGAGCGCCGCCTCCAGACCGGGCTGGTACATCGAGATCGAGTCCGGCCAGCCGCAGCGGCCGCGTTCGGCCACGTCGATGTGCAGGAGCACCTCCCCTGCCGCGTTGCGCCAGGTGTAGTCGCGGGACGACTCGCCGACGTCACCGATGAAGTCGCCCAGTCCGGCGGCGGCCAGGACCCGGGCGGACTCCCCGTCGAAGGAGACCGCGCGCGGCATGGTGTACGGCTGCGGCCAGCGCTCCAGCACGGTCACCGTCCTGCCGCGCTGGGCCAGCAGGTTGGCGAGCACCTGGCCCACCGGTCCGTAGCCGACGATCAGGACGTCGGCGTCGCCGCCCCGGACGGCTTCCGGGCGCTCAGAGGTTGGCATCGTCGTGTCTCCCCTCGCTGGTCAGGCGGATGCGGACGGGGCCAGGATGGCGTCGGTCGTCGCCTTGTACAGGTCGCGGTCGACGAGGACCTTCACCTCTTCGACGCCGTCGACGACCCGGACGTACCGCTTGCCGATCAGGACCATCTGGCCGTTGTCGAAGGCGCGGCTGCGGATGAGGGTGCCGACGGCCAGCAACTCGGCGGGGAATTCGACCAGTTCGTAGGCCGGGTCGGTCCAGTCCTCGATCTTCCGCAGCTGCGGCTTGAAGCGGTACACGTTGCGCCACTCCTCACCCCTGCTCCTGCGCTGGAGGACGCGGTAGCGGTTGTCGTCGGTGCCGTCGGCGGCGGTGTCCTCGCCGTCGTCCTGGGGGACGAGCCGGTAGCCGACGCCGTACTGCTCCTGGACCTCGTCGTCCGTCAGGCGCAGCGGCTCCAGGTAGGAGGGGCCGGCCAGGCCGACATCGACGAGCCAGCGGTCGCCGTCGAGTTCGACGAGGTTGAAGATGTGCTCCAGTTCGGGACCGAACTGCCCGTCCACCTGGATGACCGCGCCGGCGAGGATGCCGACCTCGAAGCCGAGGTCGGTCAGCAGCCTGCGGAAGAGGCCGTTCAGTTCGTAGCAGACTCCGCCGCGCCGCCCGGTGATGACGCTGTCGAAGGTCTCGTCGACGTCGATGTCCACCTCCTGCCAGACGGCCAGGCCACGGTCCTCCGCGGAGTTGAGTGCGTTGTCGAACGGCACGTGCATCAGATGCCTCTTGTGGAGGTCGCGCAGCGTCTCCAGGGTCGGTGCGGGCACGGGGCCCTCGTATTGGAGGTGCGCGAGATAGGCGCCGACGTCGAACATGAGTGATACCGCCTTTGCGGGGAGACCGGCAGAGAAGGGAGCGGAACGGTGGACCGTCGGGACGCCGTCAGGCGGCTTCCGCGAACAAAAGCTCGAGGATGTGCTCGGCGACGTAGTCCGGGGTGGGGTAGTCGAACAGCAGCATCGGCGTCAGCTGGAGCCCGCTGAACTCGTTGAGGCGGTTGCGCAGTTCGACGGCGGTCAGGGAGTTGAAGCCGATCTCGAAGAACGCGGAGTCCTTCTCGACGCTCTCGCCCGGCGGCAGTCCGAGGGCCGCCGCCGCCTCGTCGCTCACCAGCTCCAGCAGTACCTTGTGCTGCTCCTCGCCGGAGAGACCGGTAAGCCGTTCCTTCAGGGACACGTCTGTCTCCGTTTCCTGGTGTTGCTCGTGCTCGGACATCTGTGGCGGCGGTGCGCTCGACTGCGTCCGGCCGGCGGACTCCAGCCAGTAGCGGCGGCGCTGGAAGGCGTAGGTGGGCAGCGGGGTACGGCGGGCGCCGGTGTCGGCGAACCAGCTCTCCCAGTCGACCTCGACCCCGTGCAGGTGCAGCCGGGACAGGGCGCTGAGCAGGTCGTGCGGCTCGTCGGCCGCCCCGGCGCGCAGCGCGGGCACGAAGATCACTCCCTCGTCCGTGGGTTCCACACAGTCCGGGCCGAGACCGCTCAGCACGGCGGCGGGGCCGATCTCCAGGAAGCGGCTGGTCCCGGCGGCTCGGAGGGTGCGCACGCCGTCGGCGAATCGGACCGGGCGGCGGATGTGCCGGACCCAGTACTCCGGGTCGGTGAGCACACCCGGCCCCGCGACCTCACCGGTGACGTTCGAGACCACCGTGAGGGTGGGCTCGCGGTAGGAGACCGTGCGGGCCGTCTCGCGGAACGCGGCGAGCACGGGTTCCACCAGCGGGGAGTGCGACGCGGTCGAGACCCGCAGCCGTTTCGTCTTGTACCCGCGTTCGCCGAGCTTCCCGGTCGCCTCGTCGATCCGCTCACCAGGACCGGAGATCACCACGGACGCCGGTCCGTTGACGGCCGCCACGTCCACCCCGTCGACGTCGGTGACAACGGCGCGCACCTCTTCCTCGGAGGCACGAACCGCGACCATGGCGCCCACCTCGGACAGCGAGCCCATGAGACGACCGCGCGCCTCGACGAGCCGGCAGCCGTCGGCCAGGGAGAAGACGCCCGCCACATGGGCCGCCGCCAGCTCTCCGATGGAGTGGCCGACGACGAACTGCGGGCGGACGCCCAGCGACTCGACCAGCCGGTACAGCGCGACCTCGAACGCGAACAGGGCGGGCTGGGTGAACTCCGTACGGTGCAGGGCCCCGTCCGGGTCGTGGAGAACGAGGTTCTTCAGGGAACCCGGCCGCAGTTCGTCGAAGGTGTCGCAGACCTCGTCGAAGGCCGCGGCGAACACGGGGAACACCTCGGCCAGCCGGCGTCCCATGCCGCGGTGCTGAGCCCCCTGGCCGGTGAAGAGGAACGCCAGGCCGCCGTCGGCGACCCTCCCGGTCAGGACGTCCGGCCGGGTCCGGCCGCCGTCGGTGAGTGCCCTCGCGGCGTCGAGTGCGGCGGCCCGGTCGGCGGCGAGGAGCACCGCCCGGTGGTCGAAGCGCGTCCGGGTGGTGGCCAGCGAGTAGGCGAGGTCGACGGCGTCCTGGGTGTCGGGGCCCTGCGGGCGGGCGAGGAGGGCGGCCAGCCGGGCGGCCTGACCGCGCAGTCCCTGCGCCGACCGGGCCGACAGGATCCAGGGCAGTCCGGCCGGCGCCCGCCTCGGCGCGTCGGCGGGAGCGTCCTCGCCGGCGGGTTCCGCGGGCTGTTCGAGAATCACGTGGGCGTTGGTGCCGCTGACGCCGAAGGAGGAGACGGCGGCGCGCCGGGGTCGCCGTACGGCCGGCCAGGCGCGCTCCTCGACGAGCAGTTCGACGGCGCCGGAGGACCAGTCCACCTCGGACGAGGGGAGGTCGACGTGCAGCGTCCGCGGCAGCACGCCGTGGCGCATCGCCATGACCATCTTGATGACGCCGGCGACGCCCGCGGCGGCCTGGGTGTGACCGATGTTCGACTTCAGCGAGCCCAGCCACAGCGGCTCGCCCACACGCTCCTTCCCGTACGTCGCCAGAAGGGCCTGTGCCTCGATCGGGTCACCCAGCGGTGTGCCCGTGCCATGGCCCTCGACGGCGTCCACCTCGGACGCGGCCAGCCCGGCGGCGGCCAGCGCGCGCCGGATGACCCGCTGCTGCGAGGGGCCGTTCGGTGCGGTCAGGCCGTTGGACGCGCCGTCCTGGTTGACCGCGCTGCCGCGTACCACGGCCAGCACCTCGTGCCCCAGCCGCCGCGCGTCCGACAGCCGCTCCAGAAGCAGCAGGCCGACGCCTTCGGACCAGCCGGTGCCGTCGGCGGCCCCCGCATAGGCTTTGCAGCGGCCGTCCGGCGCCAGGCCCCGCTGCCGCGAGAACTCCACGAAGGAGGTCGGGTGGGCCATGACGGCGACACCGCCGGCGACCGCCATGGAGCAGTCGCCCTCGCGAAGTGCCTGCGCCGCGAGGTGCAGGGCGAGGAGGGACGAGGAGCAGGCCGTGTCCAGGGTGACGGCCGGTCCTTCCAGACCCAGGGTGTACGAGATGCGGCCGGAGGCGACGCTGCCCGAGTTGCCGGTGCCGAGGAAGCCTTCGAGGTCCTGGGGGACGTGCAGCAGCCGGGCCGCGTAGTCGTGGTACATCACGCCGGTGTAGACGCCGACGTCCTGTCCCTTCAGCGTGGCGGGATCGATACCCGCCCGCTCGAACACCTCCCACGAGGTCTCCAGCAACAACCGCTGCTGCGGATCCATCGCCAACGCCTCACGCGGCGAAATACCGAAGAACCCCGCATCGAAGTCCCCCGCACCTTCCAGGAAACCCCCCTCACGCACATACGACCTGCCCGCACGATCGGGATCCGGATCGAACAGATCGGCATCCCACCCCCGGTCCACCGGAAACCCCGACACCGCATCCACACCGTCCGACACCAGACGCCACAGATCCTCCGGAGACTCCACCCCACCCGGTAACCGACACGCCATCCCCACGATCACCACCGGATCGTCCGCAGCGGCGGTGAGCCGGGCGTTCTCCTGTTGCAGCCGTTCGTTCTTCAGCAGCGCGGCGCGGAGCGCCTCGACGAGCTGGTCACTGGCCGTGGTCATGGTGCTTCTCCTCCGAGGTGTGGGGGCCGGACGGCGGCCGGGTGGGGGGCCGGATCACTCGGCGGGGGTGGCGAGGGCGCGCGCCACGAGGTCGTCCACGCTCATGCCGGCGATCAGGTCGGTCTCGTCGGCCCTGTCCCGGGCGCCGGTCCCCGGCCCGTCCCCGGTGCCGGTCCCGGGTGTGTCCGGGCCGTCGGCGAGGTTCAGCAGGGAGTCCAGCAGCCCGGCTTCGCGGAGCCTGCTCAGCGGGACGGAGGAGAGCAGCCGCCGCACGCGGTCCTCCTGGGCCTCGTCGAGCCCGCGCGTGTTCCCGTCGGGTGCGCCGTCGCTCACCGGCAGCAGCTCCGCGGCCAGGTGGTCGGCGAGCGCGCTGGGCCGGGGGTGGTCGAAGACCGTGGTGGAGGGCAGTCGGACGCCGGTCGCCGCCGCGAGCCGGTTGCGCAGCTCGACCGCGGCCAGTGAGTCGAAACCCAGGTCCTTGAAGGCCTTCTCGGGATGGATGGCGTCGGCGCTCGTATGCCCGAGCGCGCCTGCCGCCTCCGCCCGCACCAGGTCCAGGAGTTCACTGTGCCGCTCGGCCTCCGGCAGCGTGCGCAGCCGCTCGGTGAGGGCCGGCCCGCTGTCGTCCGTGGTCCGCGCCGCGCGCCGCGCCGGGCGTACCAGACCGCGCAGCAGGGCGGGCGGCTGGGCGTCGGCGCGACGGCGCAGCGCGGCGAGGTCGAGCGCGGCGGGGACCAGATGGGCTGCGTCGTGGCGCAGTGCCGCGTCGAAGAGTCGCAGCGCGTCGGCCGTGGCCAGGCCGCGCAGCCCGTCGCGGGACATCCGGTCCTGGTCCCTCTCACCCAGGTGCCCGGTCATGCCGCCGTCGTGCTCCCACAGCCCCCAGGCCAGGGATACCGCGGGCAGCCCCCGATCCTGTCGGAGCCGGGCCAGTTCGTCCAGGAAGACGTTGGCGGCGGCGTAGTTGCCCTGGCCGGCCGCGCCCAGGGTGCCGGCGAGGGAGGAGAAGAGGACGAACGCCGCGAGGTCGAGCGGCTCGGTGAGTTCGTGCAGCCACCATGCCGCGTCCGCCTTGGCCGCGAGGACCTTGTCGAGGCGGTCCGGCGTGAGCGCGGTGAACGTGGCGTCGTCGAGCACTCCCGCGAGGTGCACGACAGCGGTGAGGGGGTGTCGTTCCGGGACCGAGGCCAGCAGGGCCGTCAGCGCGTCCCGGTCGGCGACGTCACAGGCGCGGACGGTCGAGCTCGCCCCGAGCGCGGCCAGCTCCGCTTCCAGTTCGGTGGCGCCCGGCGCCGCCGGCCCTCGTCGGCCGGCCAGCAGCAGATGCCGTACGCCGTGTTCGGTCACCAGGTGCCGGGCGACGAGTGCGCCCAGCGCGCCGGTGCCACCGGTGATCAGCACGGTTCCGTCGGGGTCGAGGGACCGCGCGGACGGTACGGCGGTGGCTGCGAGGCCGGCCCGGACCAGCCGCGGGACACTCGCTCGCCCCTCGCGGAAGGCGAGTTGCGGCTCGCCGGACGCGGCGGCGCGGGCCAGGGCCGCGAGCGAGGGCCGCTTCTCGTCGACGTCCACCAGGACGACCCGGTCCGGGTGTTCGGACTGCGCGGACCGCAGCAGCCCCCAGACGGCCGCCGCGGCCGGGTCGGCGCTCTGACCGGCGACCGCCCCCCGGGTGAGCACGACCAGACGGGAGGTGTCCGTGCCCCGGGTGTCGAGACGGCCCCGCACCCGGTCGAGGGCCAGGGCGGTGAGTTCGCGGGTACGGGCGGGCATCTCCCCCTCGGCCGATTCGGTCAGGTCGAGCACCTCGATGTCGGACGGAGCGTCGGCGAGGGTGGCGGGGGTCCACTCGATCCGGAAGAGAGAGTCCCGCAACGCGTGCGTGCCGTCATGGAGTCGGTCCGTCCGTATCGCGCGGGACACGAGTGAGTCCAGGGTCGCGACCGGTTCGCCCGCCGCGTCGGCCACGGTCAGCGACACGCCGTCGGGTCCGCTGGGCACAGCGCGTATCCGCAGCGCGGTGGCGCCCGTCGCGTGCAGGCGCAGGCCGTTCCAGGCGAAGGGCAGCACGGGTCCGGCGTCCGCCGCGGCGGGGCTGCACAGGGTGCTCGCCTGGAGGGCCGCGTCCAGCAGGGCGGGGTGCAGGCCGAAGGACCGGGCGTCCTCGGTGAGCGGTGCCGGAAGGACCACCTCGGCGAAGACCTCGTCGCCCCGTGTCCACACCCTGCTCAGCCCGCTGAACGCGGGGCCGTGACCGACGCCCGTGTCCCGCAGGGCACCTGTCAGGACATCGAGTGAGAACGGCTCGGCTCCCTGCGGCGGCCACACGGCCAGGCCGGTTCCCGGCACTTCGGACGGAGCGTCGAGCAGCACCCCCTCGGCGTGCCGGATCCAGCCGGCGTCCGGCTCCGCGGCCTCGGGCAGCGAGTGCACGGTGACCGCCCTCCGGCCCTGTGGGTCAGGAGGGTCGACGACGACCCTTACCAGCAGGGCACCCTCCGTGGGCAGCACCGTCGGCGCCTCGATGACGAGTTCGTCGAGCACACCGCAGCCCACCTCGTCACCGGCGCGCAACGCGAGTTCGACGAGTGCCGCACCCGGGAGGACGGGGACGCCCGCCACGGTGTGGTCGGCGAGCCAGGGCTGGGTGGACAGTGCCAGCCTGCCGGTGAGGATCACGGTGTCGGTGTCCGGGACGGTGACGACGGCGTGCAGCAGAGGATGCTCCGCGGGCACCAGTCCGCTCTGGCGCACTCCGGCACCGCCGCCGCTCTTGTTCTCCAGCCAGTAGCGCTCGCGTTGGAAGGCATACGTCGGCAGCCCACCGGCCCGTGCCTTGCGCCCCGTCACACCGAGCACCGCCGCCCAGTCC
>NZ_JBHXHX010000016.1:0-11852 GCF_042723915.1 Streptomyces sp. NPDC058335
TACACGGCGACGCTTGCGATACCGGCATCCCGGCAGGCACGGGCCACGCGGACTGCGATTTCGCCACGGTTGGCGATGAGCACCTTGCGCACGATTGAGGCTCCCTCCTTGAAACAAGCCGAGTTTAGGGACTGCCGACACGACTCATCGACCCGTCCCCAAAGGTGACCTTGCCCACACGCAGCGTGATGCCAGGCTCACTCGACCGTGAAATCCCTTGTAGTACCGCCGTACGCAGCACTCCTCCTCGAAACCCTAGCCCTCTACTGTGGCCAAGGTCTCTGTGAGCACGTGCTGCGCCCCACTCCGTTTCTTTGTGGAGTCCCTACGAATGGCCCAATGATTCTTTGCCGTCGGCAGAACCCTTGTGGCCGGGTTTACCCGTTAGTAGCGTGCGTGTCGTCTCGAACGTACTTGGGGTAACAGCGGTCCTGTGCGGGCCGGGTCGAAAGTGGGTGGGACCGGTGGTGCGTAGACCGGTGGCAGTGGTCGTGGCGGCCGTGCTCGTCGTCGAGGCGCTCGGCGTCGCGGCGCTGAACTGGTTCCTCGGCATCGTCGTCGACCGTCAGGACATGTCCCTCGCGGGTCTGGACCCGGACATGATGTCGACGTCGTCGAAGATCGGCGGGATCGTCTTCGGTCTCTACTTCGCCTTCTGCGGGCTGGTCGCCGTGCTGGTGGCGGTCCGCGACCGGCCGCCGGCCGGCTTCGGCCGCATCCTGCTGATCAGCGCCGCGGTGGTGCACGCCCTGCTGGGCGCCGTCGCGTGGGGGCTGGTGGGCTGGCACGCGTTCCTGTTCATGGTCGTCGTGCTCGCGCTCATCGTGCTGCTGCTCATGACGTACGACCGCCTGGAGGGGCCCGCCGCCGAACCCCGGGACGCGGGGCCGCAGGGCGAGGGGCCCGTCCCGGTCAGTGGTCCGCCGGCGCCCACAACTCCGTGATGCCCACGCCCAGTCCGGCCAGCAGTCGGCGAACGAGCGGCAGGCTGATGCCGATCACGTTGCCGTGGTCGCCGTCGATGCCGTCGATGAACGGCGCCGAGCGGCCGTCCAGGGTGAACGCCCCGGCGACGTAGAGGGGTTCGCCGGAGGCGACGTACGCGGCGACCTCCTCGTCGGTGGGCTCGCCGAAGCGGACGACGGTGGAGGCGACGGCGGAGGTGTAGCGGCCGGTGGCCGTGTCGTAGACGCAGTGCCCGGTCTGGAGCGTGCCCGCGCGGCCGCGCATGGACTTCCAGCGGGCGGTGGCCTCCTCGGCGTCCGCGGGCTTGCCGAGGGCCGCTCCGTCCAGGTCCAGGACCGAGTCGCAGCCGATCACCAGGGCGCCCCGGACCTCGGGCTTCGCGGCCACGACGGAGGCCTTGGCCTCGGCGAGGGCCAGTGCCAGTTCGGCGGGGGTGGGGGCGGTCACGGCGTCCTCGTCGACCCCGCTGACGATCACCTCGGGATCGAGCCCGGCCTGCCGCAGCAGGCCCAGCCGGGCGGGGGACTGGGAGGCGAGCACGAGACGGCGGCGCGGCTGATCGGTCATGCGGTCAGCGTATCGGCGCGCCGCGCCGCGTTCATCCGGGTCACCTCGGGTCCCTCTGGCTCGCCCCGGTTCACCGCACACCGATGACGATCATCGCGACCACCATGGCCAGCGCCATGAGGAGCCCGAGCCGCCGCAACATCTCCTGCGTGTCGCGCAGTTCTTCGGGCGGCTCGTTCTCGGGGTCGGACCACAACATGCGATCCAGCCTGCGGCGAGGCGGTGACGGGCGCCTGAGTACGCATACTCAACTTCTCTAAACGGGACTGTGGTTTCATTAGTGGTGTTCCGCTGCGCCCGGCCGACGAGAGGACACGCCCGTGTTCACCACCGCTTGGACCGCCCCGCCCCAGCTGCCCAGCGAGGGCTTCACCCCCAACTGGTCCCGTGAGGGCTTCTGGCGCCAGTCCGTGCGTCAGGTCGTCCGGCTCACCGCGGGCGGCGACCGGGTGCGGATACGGCTGTCGAACGCCTACGGCACCTCCCCGGTCCGTCTCGCCGCCGCCACGGTGGCCCGCACGGCCGCGGGCGCCGCCGTCGAGGCGGACTCCGTCACCCGCCTCACCTTCGGCGGCTCCGGGCATACGGCGATCCCGGCCCGCGGTCACCTGATCAGCGACCCGGCCCCCCTCGCCGTGGCACCCGGACAGGCGCTGACGGTGACCCTGTACTTCGACGCCGTCACCGGCCCCGCCACCTTTCACGCGCAGGCCTTCACGACCAGCTACCGCGGCGAGGGCGACCTGTCGCCGGACGTGGGCGGGGCGGGCTTCGACGCGCGGAGCGAGTCCTGGTACTTCCTCACCGCCGTCGAGACCGACGCGGGCCGCGCGGACGGCATCGCCCTCCTCGGCGACTCCGTCACCGACGGCTTCGGCTCGACCCCCGGCGCCGACCGGCGCTGGTCCGACCAACTGGCCCGGCGCACCGGACGCCCCGTCCTCAACGCCGGGATCGGCGGGAACCTGCTGCTCAACGACTCCGCCTGGTACGGCGAGAAGGCCCTGCACCGGCTGCGCCGCGACGTGCTGGAGCAGCCGGGCGTGGACACCCTCGTCGTGCTCCTCGGCCTCAACGACATCGGCTTCAGCGAGACCGACGAGCAGCCGACGTACCAGCCCGCACCCGTCCTGGAGGCGGACGAACTGATCGGCGGGCACCGCGAGTTGGTACGGCAGGCGCGCGGGCGGGGCCTCCGGGCGATCGGGGCGACCCTGCTGCCGTTCGGGGGCTCGGACCACTGGGGCGAGCACGCCGCCAAGGTGAGTCACGAGGTGGACGAGTGGGTGCGCCGCTCCGGCGAGTACGACGCGGTGGTGGACCTGCGCCGGGCGCTGGCCGATCCGGCGGACCCGGACCGGCTGCACCCCGCGTACGACTCCGGCGACCACCTGCACCCCGACGACGCGGGGTACGCGGTGATGGCCGAAGCCGTGGCCGCCCGTCTGTGACGGGCGGCAGGCCGGACTAGCTCGGCCAGTACGTGCGGCTCCAGGTGGCCGGGCCCGGTCGGGGCAGCCGGCGGGCGGCGATGCGGGAGGGGTCCGACCAGGAGTCCCTGGCACCCTGCGCGCCGGACGGCTCGGCTGTCGCCGCCGCGGCGCGGGCGCGGACCACCGCGAGTGCGGCGGCCAGCTCCTCCGGGGTCGGATTGCCCCGTACGACCTTGATCACAGCGGCTCCTTACAGGGGGATGTTGCCGTGCTTCTTCGGGGGCAGGGATTCCCGCTTGGTGCGCAGTTGACGCAGTCCGCGCACGATGTGGCGGCGGGTGTCCGAGGGCATGATCACGGCGTCGACGTAACCGCGTTCGGCGGCGATGTAGGGGTTGAGGAGCGCGTCCTCGTACTCGCGGATCAGCCGGGCGCGGGTCGCTTCGAGGTCGCCGTTCGTCTCCGCCTCGGCGATGGTGCGGCGGTGCAGGATGTTGACCGCGCCCTGCGCGCCCATCACGGCGATCTGGGCGGTGGGCCAGGCCAGGTTGAGGTCGGCGCCCAGGTGCTTGGAGCCCATGACGTCGTAGGCGCCGCCGAAGGCCTTGCGGGTGATGACCGTGATCAGCGGGACGGTGGCCTCGGCGTAGGCGTAGATCAGTTTGGCGCCGCGGCGGATGATGCCGTCGTGTTCCTGGTCGACGCCGGGCAGGAAGCCGGGGACGTCCACGAAGGTGATGACGGGTACGTTGAAGGCGTCGCAGGTCCGCACGAACCGGGCGGCCTTCTCGGAGGCCTTGATGTCCAGGCAGCCCGCGAACTGCATGGGCTGGTTGGCGACGATGCCGACCGGTTGGCCCTCCACCCGGCCGAAGCCGGTCACGATGTTCGGCGCGAACAGCGGCTGCGTCTCGAAGAACTCGGCGTCGTCCAGGACGTGTTCGATCACCGTGTGCATGTCGTAGGGCTGGTTGGCGCTGTCCGGGACGAGCGTGTCCAGTTCCAGGTCCTCGTCGGTGACGGTGAGGTCCGCCTCCTCGGGGAACGCCGGCGCCTCGGAGAGGTTGTTCGAGGGCAGGTAGGACAGCAGCTGCTTGACGTACTCGATGGCGTCCTTCTCGTCGCCCGCCATGTGGTGGGCCACGCCGGAGACGGAGTTGTGGGTGCGTGCGCCGCCCAGCTCCTCGAAGCCGACGTCCTCGCCGGTGACCGTCTTGATGACGTCCGGGCCGGTGATGAACATGTGCGAGGTCTGGTCGACCATGACGGTGAAGTCGGTGATCGCGGGGGAGTAGACCGCGCCGCCCGCACAGGGCCCGACGACCAGGCTGATCTGCGGGATGACACCGGACGCGTGGGTGTTGCGGCGGAAGATCTCGCCGTACGCCCCCAGGGAGGCCACGCCCTCCTGGATGCGGGCGCCGCCGGAGTCGTTGATGCCGATGACCGGGCAGCCGGTCTTCAGCGCGAAGTCCATCACCTTGACGATCTTCTGGCCGTAGACCTCGCCCAGCGCGCCGCCGAAGACGGTGAAGTCCTGGGAGAACACGGCGACGGGGCGGCCGTCGACGGTTCCGTATCCGGTCACGACGCCGTCGCCGTAGGGGCGGTTCTGCTCGAGGCCGAAGTTGGTGGAGCGGTGGCGGGTGAACTCGTCCAGCTCGACGAAGGAACCCTCGTCGAGGAGGAGTTCGATGCGCTCACGGGCCGTCAGTTTGCCCTTGGCGTGCTGCTTCTCGACGGCGCGTGCGGAGCCGGCGTGCGTCGCCTCCGTGACGCGGCGCTGGAGATCCGCGAGCTTTCCCGCGGTCGTGTGGATGTCGATCTCTTCCGACTCGGACATCGGGATGCGGCTCCCTGCCTGCTCAAAGGGGGGGACGGTTACTCATCCGTACAGTAGTGGCGGGTCTACCGATCGGCAGTGCGGCGTTTACCACACCTAGGGTGGCTTGCATGACGCCGCGAGATGCAGCAGGAAACCCCGGAGACAGCAGCCGGTGGTCCGATCTGGACCGTCCGCCCCTCAACGCCGTCGCGCTGCGGCGGGGGCTCGTCCGGGAGGGCGGGCTGTGGACGGGCGTCGACATCGTGCCCCGTACCGGGTCCACGAACTCCGACCTCGTCGCGCTCGCCGCCGCCGGGAAGGCCGACGAGGGTACCGTCCTGGTGGCGGAGGAGCAGACCTCCGGACGGGGGCGGCTCGACCGGCGGTGGACGGCGCCCCCGCGGTCCGGGCTCTTCTTCTCCGTGCTGCTGCGCCCGGCCGAGGTGCCCGTGGCGCGGTGGGGGTGGCTGCCCCTGCTGACCGGCGTCGCGGTCGCGACCGGCCTGTCCCGGTCCGCGGGCGTCGATACGGCGCTGAAGTGGCCCAACGACCTGCTGGTGACCGTCGGCGGCGAGGAACGCAAGGCTGGCGGGATCCTGGCGGAGCGGGCCGGGGCGGACGGGGTCGTGGTCGGCGTCGGCATCAACGTCACCCTGCGGGCCGAGGAGCTGCCCGTGCCGCAGGCGGGGTCGCTGCTGCTGGCCGGGTCGGTGAGCACCGACCGGGATCCGCTGCTGCGGGGGGTGCTGCGGTCGCTGGAGGAGTGGTACGGGCGGTGGCGGGAGGCCGGTGGGGATCCGTCCGTGTCCGGGCTTCAGGAGGCGTACGCGGCGGGGTGCGCGACGCTGGGGCGGACCGTTCGGGCGGAGTTGCCGGGGGATCGGTCGGTGGTCGGCGAGGCGGTGGCGGTGGACGGGGACGGACGGCTGGTCCTCGCCACGGAGGAGGGGGTACGGGAGCCGGTGGGCGCGGGCGACATCGTGCACCTGCGCCCGGCGTGAACGGCCTCGACCCCAAAATCGCCGGACGGGTCGGCTGCAGCCGACCGAGTCGGGTGACGGGTGGGCACAGGCCGGGGTCCGGGGGCGGGACCCCCGGACGACCGTGGCACCAGCGCCGGGTGACGTACCCCCACCGGGACGTCACCCCCGCTTCCCCGACGGAGTGAGCTGGCGCACACCTGCCGTAGAGTTGAGGCCGGTCGAAACCTGACCGCGATAGATCGGAAGGGCAGCAGGCGTGACCGTCGACGACACGGGCTCCGACGAGGGCGCGGACGGCCGGGTTGACGTGCCGGCCACCGACCCCGGTGGCGACCCCCTCGCCCTGCGCCTCGAGCAGCTCATCCTCGGCGCCGAGCGTCGCTACACCCCGTTCCAGGCGGCCCGCAGCGCCGGCGTCTCCATGGAGCTGGCCTCCCGCTTCTGGCGGGCCATGGGCTTCGCCGACATCGGGCAGGCCAGGGCCCTCACCGAGGCCGACGTACTGGCCCTGCGCCGCCTCGCCGGTCTCGTCGAGGCGGGGCTGCTCAGCGAGGCCATGGCGGTCCAGGTCGCGCGGTCCACGGGGCAGACCACCGCCCGGTTGGCCGAGTGGCAGATCGATTCCTTCCTGGAGGGGCTGACGGAACCGCCCGAGCCGGGGATGACCCGCACCGAGGTGACGTATCCGATCGTCGAGCTGCTGCTGCCCGAGCTGGAGGAGTTCCTCGTCTACGTGTGGCGCAGGCAGCTCGCCGCCTCGGCGGGCCGGGTCGTGCAGGCCGCGGACGACGAGGAGATGGTCGACCGGCGGCTCGCGGTCTGCTTCGCCGACCTCGTCGGGTTCACGCGGCTGACCCGCCGTATGGAGGAGGAGGAACTCGGCGAGCTGGTCGAGGCCTTCGAGACCACCGCGGCCGACCTGGTCGCGGCCCGCGGCGGGCGTCTGATCAAGACCCTCGGCGACGAGGTGCTGTACGCCGCCGACGACGCCGGCACCGCCGCCGAGATCGCGCTGCTGCTCGTCGAGACGATGAGCGACGACGCGACGATGCCCGAGCTGCGCGTCGGCATGGCCTTCGGCACGGTGACCACCCGGATGGGCGATGTCTTCGGCACGACGGTCAACCTGGCCTCCCGGCTGACGTCCATAGCGCCTCGGGACGCCGTGCTCGTCGACAGTGCCTTCGCCGAGGAGCTGATCCGCACCGGTGACGCGCCCGCCTCGGAGGCGGAGGCCGCCGAGGCCGCGGCCGCCGCCGAGAAGGAGGGCGAGGAGCCGCCCGTCTACCGGTTCGCGCTCCAGCCGATGTGGCAGCGGCCCGTGCGGGGGCTCGGCGTCGTCGAGCCCTGGCTGCTCACCCGGCGGCACGCCGGCGGCGACGGCGAGTAGCTCCCGCCCGCTCAGTCCGCCGGACCGGCCAGTGGGTCCACGCAGAGTCCGACGATCGGCAGGCAGAGCCCGGGACGGCTCGTCGGCCCCGAAGTGGGCGCGACGGTGCCCGGTCCGGGCGCCGGGGTCGCCGTCGGCCCGGGAGGCTGCGGAGCCCTGCTCCGGGAGGAGGGTGTGGCCGCCGGCGTGCGCGTCCCCTCGTCGGCCGGTGGCCTCGTGCGCGGGGCGTACGGGCCGCTGGGCGTGCGGACCGCGGAGGTCGGCGAGGTGCTGGGGACCGTGCCGGAGCCGGCCGTGCTGCCGCCGCCGCCCATCGGGGCCGGGGCGGTGGACGTCGGCTCGGGCGTCCAGGACACCGTGGCGGCCGCGTCGCTCGCGTGCCCGGTGTCCGTCTCCGGCTGGGTGTCCGCGGTGGGCTGGAGCCGGGGTCCGGCCTCGGCCGTGTCCACGCCCGAGTCGGAGGCCGGCCGCAGCAGACTCAGCGCGCTCACCGTCAGGGCGAACCCGCCCGCGGCGAACAGCGCCTTCCGGGGCCGGGGCCGGCGATGCCGCCCCCGCGCGCGGGACGACGACCCGAGGCGGACGTCCACCTCCTCGCGGCCCGCTTCAGCGCTTCCGGTCCGGCTGCTCACCGGTGTGGTCGTCATCGCGTTCCCTCCCCGATGTCGTCGCGCCCCCTCTGCGCCGTGGCGGACGCACGTTATGCGCTCCCTTGGGCGGTGCGGGTGGAGTCGGGCGGGATGTCACTCGAACGGGTGGGCGGAGGTCGAGCGGGATGCGGGCGGCTCTTTTCCCGGCGGGGCGCGGCTGCGATGATCGGGTGAGCCAGGTTTGTTAACCCGCGTTAACCCGGAGGGTGTCATGAGTGAGGAACGGTTCGGGGAGTTCGTGCTGGTGCGGCGGCACGGGGACGGGCATGTCGCGGAGCTGGCCCTCGACCGGCCCAAGGCCATGAACGCCGTCTCGACGGAGATGGCCCGGTCCATCGGGGCCGCCTGTACGGCGCTGGGCGAGGACCGGGACGTACGCGTGGTGGTGCTCACCTCGACGCACGAGCGGGCCTTCTGCGTCGGGGCCGACCTCAAGGAGCGCAACTCGCTGTCCGACGCCGAACTGGTGCGGCAGCGGCCGGTCGCGCGGGGGGCGTACACCGGTGTGCTGGAGCTGCCGGTGCCGACGGTCGCGGCGGTGCACGGGTTCGCGCTGGGCGGCGGTTTCGAGCTGGCGCTGGCCTGCGATGTGATCGTGGCGGACCGTACGGCCGTGGTGGGGCTGCCCGAGGTGTCGGTGGGGGTGATCCCGGGCGGCGGCGGGACGCAGCTGCTGCCCCGCCGGGTGGGCGCGGCGCGCGCGGCCGAGCTGATCTTCTCCGCGCGGCGGGTCGAGGCCGCGGAGGCGCGGGAGCTGGGCCTGGTGGACGTGCTGGTGGACGAGGGGCGGGACCGGGAGGAGGCGCTGGCGCTGGGGGAGCGGATCGGGGCGAACTCGCCGGTGGGGCTGCGCGCGGCCAAGCGGGCTCTGCGGCTGGGTCAGGGGCTGGATCTGCGGGCCGGTCTGGAGGTGGAGGACGCGGCCTGGCGGGCGGTGGCCTTCTCGGGGGACCGGGCGGAGGGCGTCGCGGCCTTCAACGAGAAGCGGAAGCCGCAGTGGCCGGGTGAGTGAAATCGGGTCTCCGGGCGGGGCGTCACTCAAGGCCATCGCTCAAGGCCATCAATCCGGGTTGTCGCTCCGGGGCATCGCTCCAGGTCGTCACTCCAAGTGCTACCCAGGAGTCCCCTTTGTAGCGAAATGTCCCTAGCCTGGGGAGATGGGTGAGGACAGACGCCTCGTGGCCGTGGTGGCGCTGGCGCAGGGCATGGCGGCGGCGCGCACGCCCCGCGAGTCGTGGCGGGCGGCGGCTCTCGGCGCCTGCCGCGCGCTGGCCGGCGGGTTCGCCGCGCTGTCGGTCTGGGAGCGGGACCTCGGGCGGCTGCGCGTCCTCGTGAACGTGGGGGACCGGGCGCCGGACGAGGACGAGTTCCCGGAGGACGAGGCCTATCCGGTGCACCAGTTCCCGGAGATCACCGAGTTCCTGCACGAGCGCTGGGTGGCGGGCGGCGAGCCCGACGCCTGGGTGGAGACGGCCCAGGGGCCGGCCGCCGGCCGCCCCGGCTACTGCCACCAGCGGGTCGCCGCCCTGCGCCGGCGCGGGCGCGGCTCCTGTGTGGTCGCGCCGATCGTGATGCACGGCCGGGCCTGGGGCGAGCTGTATGTGGCCCGCTCCTCCGGCACTCCCGTCTTCGACCGCGGCGACGCCGACTTCGCGACCGTCCTGGCGGCCGTCGTCGCGGCCGGGCTCGCGCAGACCGAGCGACTGGAGGAGGCCCGCCGGCTCGCCTTCACGGACGCCCTCACCGGCCTGGCCAACCGCCGCGCCGTCGACGTACGCCTGGAGGAGGCGGTGGAGCGGCACCGTACGCACGGGGACGTGGTGAGTCTCGTCGTGTGCGATCTGAACGGGCTCAAGCGGGTGAACGACACCTGCGGGCATGCCGTGGGCGACCGGCTGCTGGAGCGGTTCGGGTCGGTGCTGTCGCTGTGCGGGGCGATGTTGCCCGGCGCGCTGGCCGCCCGGCTCGGCGGGGACGAGTTCTGTCTGCTCGCCGTCGGGCCGTCCGCCGACGCCGTGGTCAAGGTCGCCGGTGAACTCTGCCGCCGGGCCGCCGAGTTGGAATTGGGTGAGGGGGTGGCCTGTGGGGTCGCCTCCACCGAGGACCCCATCGGGCCGGTGGGCTCGGCCCGCCGCCTCTTCCGGCTCGCGGACGCGGCCCAGTACCGTGCCAAGGCCGTACGGGCCGCCCGGCCGGTCGTCGCGGGGCGGGAGGGGCCCGACGATCCGGTGGTCCGGCTCGCCGACGAGCCGCCGCGCGGGCCGGCCGGGGAGCGGCGGCGCTTCCGCGGGAGGCACTGAGCGGCTGCGCATCGGATGTGACGTACGCGGCTGTGACGTATCGGCTGTGACGTATCGGTAAGGGGCGAACCCCGCCCCCACTGGTGACATCGTCGTCTTCACTACGTACGATCCTGAATATGGATATGCACACTGTGGTGGTGGGGACGTCCGGGGTGACCGCGTCCGACGTGCTCGCCGTGGCGCGCGACGGCGCCCGGGTCGAGCTTTCCGGTGAGGCGGTGGCGGCCCTCGCCGCGGCACGCGAGATCGTCGAAGCACTGGCGGCCAAGCCGGAGCCCGTCTACGGCGTCTCCACCGGGTTCGGCGCGCTCGCCACCCGGCACATCAGCCCGGAACTGCGCGCCCAGCTCCAGCGCAACATCGTCCGCTCGCACGCCGCCGGCATGGGGCCGCACGTCGAGCGGGAGGTCGTCCGCGCCCTGATGTTCCTGCGCCTGAAGACCGTCTGCTCCGGGCGCACCGGCGTCCGGCCCGAGGTCGCGCAGACCATGGCCGACGTCCTCAACGCCGGCATCACCCCGGTCGTCCACGAGTACGGCTCCCTCGGCTGCTCGGGCGACCTCGCCCCGCTCTCCCACTGCGCCCTCACCCTCATGGGCGAAGGGGACGCCGAGGGCCCGGACGGGGTCGTACGGCCCGCCGGCGAACTGCTCGCCGAGCACGGCATCGCCCCCGTCGAACTGCGCGAGAAGGAGGGTCTGGCCCTCCTCAACGGCACCGACGGCATGCTCGGCATGCTGGTCATGGCCCTCGCCGACCTGGACCGCCTCTACAAGTCCGCCGACGTCACGGCCGCCCTGTCGCTGGAGGCCCTCCTCGGCACCGCCAAGGTCCTCGCGCCCGAGCTGCACGCCATCCGCCCGCACCCGGGCCAGGGCGACTCCGCCGCCAACATGCTGGCCGTGCTGGCCGGTTCGGAGCTGACCGGGCACCACCAGGACGACGCGCCGCGCGTCCAGGACGCCTACTCGGTGCGCTGCGCCCCGCAGGTCGCCGGCGCCGGCCGGGACACCATGGCCCACGCCCGCCTCGTCGCCGAACGCGAACTGGCCTCCGCCGTCGACAACCCCGTCGTGCTGCCCGACGGACGCGTCGAGTCCAACGGCAACTTCCACGGCGCCCCGGTGGCCTACGTCCTCGACTTCCTCGCCATCGCCGTCGCCGACCTCGCGTCGATCGCCGAGCGCCGCACCGACCGGCTGCTGGACAAGAACCGCAGCCACGGCCTGCCGCCGTTCCTCGCCGACGACGCCGGCGTCGACTCGGGCCTGATGATCGCCCAGTACACGCAGGCCGCGCTGGTCAGCGAGCTGAAGCGGCTCGCCGTACCGGCCTCCGCCGACTCCATCCCGTCCTCCGCGATGCAGGAGGACCACGTCTCCATGGGCTGGTCCGCGGCCCGCAAGCTCCGCACCGCCGTCGACAACCTCACGCGCGTCATCGCCGTCGAGCTGTACGCCGCCACCCGCGCCGTCGAGCTGCGCGAGGGACTCACGCCGGCGCCCGCGACCCGCGCGGTCCTGGAGGCCGTACGGCAGGCGGGTGTCGAGGGTCCTGGACCGGACCGCTTCCTCGCGCCCGACCTGGCCGCGGCCGACGCGTTCGTGCGCGACGGACGGCTCATCGCGGCCGTGGAGACGGTGACGGGGCCGCTCCGCTAGGACACGGTCCGACAGGACATGGCGAGGGGCCCAGGCCCCCGGCCGGGGTGGGCGGTGTGGAGGCCCCCCCCGGG
>NZ_JBHXHX010000016.1:11862-57831 GCF_042723915.1 Streptomyces sp. NPDC058335
GGGGGTCGGGCGGGGGGGGGCCGCCCCCGATGCCCCGCGGCCGTCTGTCGCGGGGGGGGGCCCCCGCCCCGGGGGGGGGGGGGCGGGGGGCCCGCCCCCCGACGTGGTTACCGGTGTGCCTACTTGAGCTTGGCGACCTGCGCCTGGACCACGGCGGCCGGGATGTCGGCGGCCTTGCCCGAGCCGAGCGAGGCGAAGTTCACCGTGTAGAACGTGGCGATGGTGTTGCCCTTGCGCACGACGTCCGTGTGGAAGGTGGCCGAGCCCTCACCGTCCATGTCGACGTCCTCGGAGAACGCGACCGACTCGTCGCCCAGCCCAGAGCCCTTCTCCGAGACCACCTTGGTGACCTTGGAGTTCTCGCCGCCGGTGGCCAGGCCGTACCCGGCGGAGCAGGCGGTCACGCCGTCGGAGAGGGCCTTCATGGCCTTCTCGGCGCCGTCGCCCTCGTACGAGGACAGGCCCACGAACGTCATGTCGATGTCGAAGGCGTCGGCCAGGTCCTCCGGCTGCGCCGTGGCGCCCGAAACCTTGTCCTCGGCGACGGAGTTGCTCGCGTTCGCGGCCGTCTCGCCCGGAGCCAGACCGGCCGTCGCCCACGCGAGCGGGTCGCACGCCGGCTTGTCCGTCTTCACTTCCGACTTCGACTTCGGCAGGGTGTCGTCACCCGCGTCGACCTTGTAGCCCTTGACCTCGCCCTGGGCGAGGAGCAGCTTCTCCAGCTCGGCCGCGGTCAGCGCCTTCGCGGCCGGGGCCGAGGACGCCGAGGAGGAGGAGTCGGAACCCTTCGAGGATCCCTTGGAGTCCTTCTTCGACCCGTCGTCCGAGCAGCCCGTGATGAGGACGAGCGACAGTGCGCCCACAGCAGCCGTGGCGCACAGCCGCGCCCCCGATGATCTCTTCATGAGCGGACTATGAGGGTTTCGTCAAGGAAGCGTCAAATCAATTCAGAAACCCAGACGTTCCCGGCGAACCGAATACACGACGAAGCCGGCGCCGAGCGCGAGGAGGCCGGTCCCGCCCACGATGTACGGGGTGGTGTCGAAGCTTCCGGTGTCCGCGAGGCGGGTGCCGCCGGAGGTGCTGTCGGAGGTGTCGCCGGTGAGGGCGGTGCCTGCGCTGTCCGTGGACGCGGCCCGCGCCTGGGTGGTGACCTGCGTCGTCACGGCCGTTCTCATCGGCTCGTCCTGGGTCGCCTGGGCGTTCGGGACGAACCACAGAGCACCCAGCAGGGTTCCCGCGGCGGTGGCGGTCAGCAAGGGACGGCGAGCGGATGACACGGAATATCGATCCCCTTGTGGTGCTGGCGAATTGGCCGTGTGGACCGATGCTAATGAAAGTCCCGGGTCGCGGGAAAGTCGCGGGAGCCGTCAGTCGTACGCTCCGTGCATGACTTCTGAAAAGACATCACGATTTGTCCGCCTTCGTGTCGAACTCGTCCTGGAGATCGACGACGAGGGCGCCCTCACCAAGGCGGCACTGCGGCGACTCGCGGAGGAGGCCGCCGACCCGGGGATGCCGGAGAGCGAGCGCGCGCATGCGGAGAGCGCTGTGACGGAAGACACCGCCGAGGCCCTCGCCTGTCTCGTGGACCCGTTCGACCTGGTCAGCGAGATCCCCGGCGTGGAACTCCAACAGGCCTCCTGGTCCACCGAGCCCGTCGACTACGACCCCGATTCGCCCGGCTGGGATCTCGACGAGGATGATGACGGCGAGGACGGCGAGGACGGCGCGGCGGACGCCGAAGGGGACGGCCGCGCGGGCGGCATCGGCTGAGCTTCCCGGGGAATTGATGACCCCGGGACGGCAACCGCCGCCCGGGGTTTCGTCGTCTCACAGGACGCATTGACCGACACCCGCACCAGGGGCCCCGGACGGGGGACCGAGCGCCCGCGGACGTGGTGTGGCCCACACATGTGACATATGTGGAACGGGGCGAACCGGTCGTAGCGTTGAAGGTCTTGACGGGGACTCCCGGTTACCGGGAATCGGCGACGATGGAGAAGCGTGTGATGACGGACAGTAGGCGGCGCAAGGGTCTCATGACCGCGTCCGCACTGCTCGGCGGTGTTCTGGTGCTCTCTGCGTGCTCCGGCGGCGACAGTGACGCCGCCGACGGCGGAGGCAGCTCCTCGCAGGCCAAGGCCGACGAGGCGGCGGCCCAGAAGTCCTCCGAGGCCCAGATCAAGATCACACCTGCGGACGGCTCGAACAACGCCTCCATCAACAACTCCGCGACCGTCACCGTGAGCAAGGGCACGCTCACCCAGGTGACGATGACCGCGGCCGACGGCAGCACGGTGGCGGGCGAGCTGTCCGCCGACAAGACCAGCTGGAAGCCCGGCGTCCAGCTGGAGCGCTCGACCACCTACAAGCTGGCGGCGACCGCGAAGGACGCCAAGGGCCTGGAGGCCCACGAGAACGCCTCCTTCACCACGGTCTCCCCGGACAACAGCTTCATAGGCAACTTCACGCCGGAGGACGGCTCGACCGTCGGCGTGGGCATGCCGGTCTCCATCAACTTCAACAAGGAGATCACCAACAAGGCCGCCGTCCAGAAGGGCGTCACGGTCAACACCACCAGCGGCCAGGAAGTCGTCTGCCACTGGTTCAGCACCACCCGCATGGACTGCCGGCCCGAGGACTACTGGCAGGAGAACTCCACCGTCACGCTGAAGCTCGCGCTCGACGGTGTCGAGGGTGCCGACGGGGTCTTCGGAGTCCAGCAGAAGACCGTCACCTTCAAGATCGGCCGCAACCAGGTCACGTACGTCGACGCGAAGACCAAGCAGATGAAGGTCACGCAGGACGGCAAGACCGTGCGGACCATCCCGATCTCGGCCGGCTCGCCCGACAACAAGACGTACGAGGGCCAGATGGTGATCTCCGAGAAGTTCAAGGAGACCCGGATGAACGGCGCGACGGTCGGCTTCACCGACGACGACGGCAAGGGCGAGTACGACATCAAGGACGTGCCGCACGCCATGCGTCTGACCAGCTCCGGCACCTTCCTGCACGGCAACTACTGGGGCGCGAAGTCCATCTTCGGCTCGGTGAACACCAGCCACGGCTGCGTCGGCCTGTCCGACACCAAGGGCGCCGACGACCCGAACACGCCGGCCGCCTGGTTCTACAACAGCTCGATCGTCGGTGACGTCGTCGTGGTCCAGAACACCGGCGACAAGACCGTCTCGCCGGACAACGGCCTCAACGGCTGGAACATGGACTGGGCGCAGTGGAAGGCCGGTTCGGCCGCCTGACGCACATCCCGCTCGCAGTCTTCCGATGCCGCCCCCAGGGGCGGCATCGGTGTTTCCGGGGCCGGGCACAGCCTTCTCATGCTCCTCTTATCTCAGCCTTATGGCTTCATCACGGGCCGTACCTAGCTTGCGGCCATGTTCTTCACCTACCTGAGGCGCGAACTGCGCCGCCGCAGAAAAGCGGCCCTCGTCGTCGCCTCCGGACTGGCCCTGGGCATCGCGCTCGTCATCGTCGTCACCTCCGTCTCCTCCGGCATGGGGAAGGCCCAGGACAAGGTCCTCCAGTCCCTGTACGGCCTGGGCACGGACATGACGGTCACCAAGGCGGCCGCGCCCACCGCCGACACCTCCGAGCGTCCGCGCTTCCAGTTCGACGCGCAGGACGGCGACTCCGACGCCGAGCAGAGCAGCGACCGCGTCATGGTCCAGGGCTTCCAGACCCTGTCGGCCGCCACCGTCACCGAGGTCGGCAAGCAGAGCGGCGTCTCCGACGCGGTCGGCGGGCTGAGCCTCCAGGTCATCAAGGTGAACGGCCAGTTCACCCGCGGTCAGTTCCAGCAGGGTGAGGGAGGCGGCGGGCAGGGCGGACCCGGCGGCGGCACCGGCCAGCCGCAGGGCGAGGTCCAGGGCGGCGGCGCGAACTTCGACGTCGACAACTACTCGGTCTTCGGCACCGACGTCACCGAGCCCGCGCTCGGCCCGCTGACCTCCTCCAAGATCACCAGTGGCCGTACCTTCAAGACCACCGAGGCGAACGCCAAGGTCGCCGTCGTGGACTCGGCCTACGCCAAGGAGAAGAAGCTCAAAGCCGGTTCGACGGTCACCATCAAGAGCGTCAAGTACAGCGTCATCGGCATCGCCACCGCCGACAGCGGGGACTCCGCCGCCAACGTCTACATCCCGCTGACGCAGGCTCAGACGCTCAGCGACTCCAAGGACAAGGTCACCACGATCTACGTCCAGGCGACCGACTCCCAGAAGATCGACAGCGTCAAGTCCGCGATCCAGAAGAACGTCTCGGGTACGACGGTGACGACCTCCGCCGACCTCGCCGACACCGTCTCCGGCTCCCTCTCCACGGCCTCCTCGCTGGCCACCAGCGTCGGCAAGTGGCTGTCCATCGCGGTGCTCGTCGCCGCGTTCCTGGTCGCCGGACTGCTCACCTCCTCGGCGGTGTCCCGGCGCGTGCGGGAGTTCGGCACGCTCAAGGCCCTGGGCTGGAAGTCCGGCCGGGTCACCGGTCAGGTCGTGGGCGAGGCGATGGTCAACGGCCTCCTCGGCGGCGCCCTGGGCATCGCGCTCGGCCTCGGCGGCGCCTACGTGGTGACCGCCGTCAGCCCCACCCTCCAGGCCGAGATGGGCGGCGGCACCGGCGGCGGCCAGGGCGGTCCCGGCGGCGGTGGCGGCTTCGGCGGCGGCCGACAGGCGGCGGCCCGCACGCTCGACGTGGCGCTGACGGCGCCGGTCAGCGTCACGACGGTGGCCGTGGCGGTCGGACTTGCCGTCGCCGGCGGTCTGATCGCGGGGGCGTTCGGCGGCTGGCGGGCGTCCCGGCTGCGGCCGGCCGACGCGCTGCGCCGCGTCGAGTAGCCAACCCCCTCACCTACCTCAGGAGTTGTTGTCCCCATGTACGAACTCAGAGGCGTCACCAAGCGCTACACCCGCGGCAAGGACACCGTCCACGCCCTCGCCGGTGTCGACCTGACCATCCCGGACGGCGACCGGCTCGTCATCCAGGGCCCCACCGGAGGCGGCAAGTCCACCCTCCTCCAGATGATCGGCGGGCTCGACCGGCCCAGCGAGGGCGAGGTCGTCCTCGACGGCACCGATCTGGCCAAGCTGTCCGAGGCCAGGCTGACCAAGGTGCGCAGCGAGAACATCGGCTTCGTCTTCCAGTCCTTCAACCTCATCCCGACGCTCACCGCGCAGGAGAACGTCGAGACCGCCCTCGTCCCGCTCGGCGTGAAGGCCAAGGAGCGGCGCGAACGGGCCGCCGAGGCACTGAAGTCGGTCGGCCTCGGCGAGCGGCTCGGACACATCCCCGGCGAGATGTCCGGCGGCCAGCAGCAGCGCGTCGCCATCGCCCGCGCGCTGGTGAAGCAGCCCAAGGTGCTGCTCGCCGACGAGCCGACCGGCAACCTCGACGAGGGCATGCGCGACGAGATCATGGACGTACTGCACACCATGTGGAAGGAGCACGGCCTGACCTTCATCATGGTCACCCACGACTCCGCGATCGCGAGGAAGGCCCCGCGCGTGGCCACGATCCGCAAGGGCAAGATCACGGTGAAGGAGAACGCGGGCTCCTGACCGCGCGGTTCCCCCCACGCGGTACGGCGTCCCCGTGACCCGGCCCGCCGAGCGCTGAGCGAACGGCCCCCGGAGCAGCAGTTTGGATCTCGTGGTCGTCGCAACACCCCTGCTCGGGGTGTGCGATGGACTTCGAGGTCCGGGACCGTTCGGTCAACCGGGGGCGCCGTTCCCCGACCGAGGAACGGCGCGTCTGCCTTCAGCTCATGCAGCGGTGTGAGCCACGCGGAGGCATCCCGGATCGTCGGCATCAACCTCCGGGCGGGGAAGCGGTGGCGTGACGGCCGAGCCCCATCCGGCCGGGACGCCGGGGCGCCACCGATCACGGCGGTGGCGCCGCCGCGCCCACCCTCGACGCCTGGGCGGGCGGCGCCGAGGCCTTCTCCCGCCTCAGCGAGACCTCCTACGCCAAAGTCACCAAGGACGACCTCCTCGCCGCCGTCTTCGCGGGCCCCGCCGCCGAGCACGCCGAGCACGCCGCCCTCTGGCTCGCGGAGGTCTTCGGCGGCCCCCCCGGCCTACTCGGAGACCCGGGGCGGCCACGGCCACATGGTCGCCGAGCACTTCGGCCGCGGCATCACCGAGCCCCAGCGGCGCCGCCGGGTCGACCTCGTCCACGACACCGCCGACGAGGCGGGCCTGCCCACCGACGCCGAGTTCCGCACCGCGTTCCTCGCCGACATCGACTGGGGCACCCGCCTCGCCGTCCACTTCTCCGGCCCCGACGCCGAACCGTCGGCCGACCAGCCGGTCCCGCTCTGGAGCTGGGGCGCGGCACCGCCGTACCAGGACCGAACGGGCGGCTCGGCGCGCTTCAGGCCGACAGCGGCGGCCTGGGACCGGCGGAGCCCAGGCGGCCCGGGTCGGCGCCCCAGCTGGCCAGGAGGCGGAGAGCCTCCGCAGAGGGGGAGTCCGGGTCCGCGTGGTACGACACCATCGACTGCTCGCTCTCGCCGAGCAGCTGGAACCCCTCGAAGTTCAGGGACAGGTCGCCCACCAGCGGATGGTGCAGCAGCTTCACGCCGTAGGACTTCTCCTTGACGTCGTGGGTCGCCCACAGCCGCCGGAAGTCCTCGCTCTTGACCGACAACTCGCCCACCAGCGCCGACAGCCGTGGGTCGTCCGGATAGCAGCCGGCGTCCATCCGCAGCGTGCACACGATGTCGATCGCCTTCTGCTCCCAGTCCACGAACAGGTCGCGGTAGTCGGGCCGCAGGAACACCAGCCGCGCCCAGTTCCGCTCGGCGACCGGCAGCTCGCCCCAGTCCCCGAAGACGGCCGCCGCCATCCGGTTCCAGGCGAGGATCTCCGACCGCCGCCCGACGATGTACGCGGGCACCCCGTCCATCAGGTCCAGCAGCTGCCGCAGCGCCGGCCGCACCTGCTGGGACCGCGTCGTCGGCTTCTTCTTGTGCTGCTTCGGCTTGGCGAGATGGGTCAGGTGGGCGTGCTCGGCGTCGGTCAGCCGGAGCGCGCGGGCGATGGAGTCCAGCACCTCGGCCGACACGTTCCGCCCGTTGCCCTGCTCCAGGCGCGTGTAGTACGCCACCGACACCCCGGCCAGCTGGGCCAGCTCCTCGCGCCGCAGCCCCGGCACCCGCCGGTGCCGTCCGAAGTCGGGCAGCCCCACGTCCTCCGGCTTCAGCCGGGCGCGCCGGGTGCGCAGGAACTCGCTGAGTTCGGCGCGCCGGTCCAGCCGCCCGCCGGGCTGCGGTACGGCTTCGGCCTGTTCGTCCATGCGTCCAGTATTCACGGTCGTACGCAGGCGATCCTGACCCCGCCAGTGGTAGGCACAGCGAACGTAGGCACAGGTGAGGCCTGGGTGGACGCCGGGAAACAGGGCAGGCTGGACGTCGTGCCCGGTCCGAAGGCAGACCGGGCGTACGACCCGCTAGGAGAATCCCCGGCATGACCACTGTTGCTGCGTACGCCGCCCCCTCCGCCAAGGCTCCGCTCGAGCGCACGACGATCGAGCGACGAGAGGTCCGCGAGTTCGACGTCCTGATCGACATCAAGTTCGCCGGCATCTGCCACTCCGACATCCACCAGGCCCGCGAGGGCTGGGGCGAGGCCATCTTCCCGATGGTGCCCGGCCACGAGATCGCCGGCGTCGTCACCGAGGTCGGCCCCGGTGTGACGAAGTTCGCCGTCGGCGACCGCGTGGGCGTCGGCTGCCTCGTCGACTCCTGCCGTGAGTGCGACAACTGCAAGGCCGGCCTGGAGCAGTACTGCACCGGCGGCAGCGTCGGCACGTACAACGCCGTCGGCAAGGACGGCGAGCCCACGTACGGCGGCTACGCCGAGAAGATCGTCGTCGACGAGAACTACGTCGTCCGCATACCCGACGGCCTCGCCCTCGACGTGGCCGCCCCGCTGCTCTGCGCCGGCATCACCACCTACTCCCCCCTGAAGCACTGGAACGCCGGGCCCGGCAAGAAGGTCGCCGTCCTCGGCATGGGCGGTCTGGGCCACATGGGCGTCAAGATCGCGCACGCCCTCGGCGCCGAGGTGACCGTGCTGTCCCAGTCGCTGCGCAAGAAGGACGACGGCCTCAAGCTGGGCGCCGCCCACTACTACGCCACCAGCGACCCGGAGACCTTCAGGGAACTGGCCGGCACCTTCGACCTGATCCTCTCCACCGTCTCCGCCCCGCTCGACCTGGACGCCTACCTGGCCCTGCTGAGGACGGACGGCGCCTTCGTGAACGTCGGCGCCCCCGAGGAGCCCGTCGCGCTCAACCTGTTCTCGGTGATCGGCGGCCGCAAGACCCTCGCCGGCTCCGGCATAGGCGGCATCCAGGAGACCCAGGAGATGCTGGACTTCTGCGCCGAGCACGGCTTCGGCGCGGAGATCGAGCTGATCAGCGCCTCCGAGATCAACGAGGCCTACGAGCGGGTGCTGGCCAGCGACGTCCGCTACCGCTTCGTGATCGACACGGCGACCATCTGACCTTCCGCGTCACCTGGTCACCTCACGACGGGCCCCCGGCCGCAGGCATGCCGGGGGCCCTCGTCGTACGTCATCCGCCGGACCGCCGCCGGCCCAGCAGCCACAGCAGGTACGGCCCCCCGACGAGCGCGGTCAGCGCGCCGACCGGGATCTCCAGCGGGGGCGGCAGCGTACGGGCGGCCAGATCGGCGCCGACCAGAACGGCCGCGCCGGTCCGCGCCGAGGTCAGCAGCGGCAGGTGGGGCGTACGGGTGAGGCGGCGGGCCAGCTGGGGCGCGGTGAGGGGCGAAGAAGCCGATGGGCCCGGCCGCCCCGGTCGCCGTCGCGGCGAGGACCACCCCCAGGACCGTCAGGCCGAGCCGCACCCGGTCCACCCGCACGCCGAGCGCGGCGGCCGTGTTCGGGTCGAGCCCCAGCGGCCGTACCGCCCGGCCCGCCCACACCAGCGTGGGCACGGCGAACAGCAGCACGGTGGCGAGCGGACCTGCCTGGTCCCAGCCGCGCCCGTTGAGGCTGCCGGTGAGCCACAGCTTGATCTGCTCGGCGGCCTCCAGCTCGATGCCGGTGAGATAGAGCTGCACGACCGAGGAGAGGGCCACGCCGACGCCGACCCCGGTCAGCACGAACCGGTGCGGGTGCATCCCCCGGCGCCAGGCGAGGGCGTACAAGAGAGCCGCCGCGCCGAGCCCGCCCGCGACCGAGACGGCCGGCATCGCGCCGGGGGAGGTGATCACGCCGGTCGCCTTGACTGGAGTCGGAGGGGCGGATTCCGGAGGGGGTGATTCCGGAGGGTGGGTGCAGGGACCGGTCGGGGGCGGTGGCCGGGCTCAGTCTGCGGGGAAGGAGTCGCCGGCGCCGTAGGACCGGACGAGGACTCCGCCGGCCGGCGCCGGGCGTACGGAGTGGGCGCGGCCCGGTCCGGCGACATGCGCCCGTCCGTCCGCGACCCGCACCACCGTGTTCTCGTCGACGGCGACCCCGTGCGCCAGCCACCCGTCCGCCACGACCGCGGCCAGCCGCGCCAGCGTCCCCCACTGTGCCGCGTGCACATCCACGCCGAACGGCACGAGCCCGAGTCCGGGCCGCACCTCGACCTCCTCCAGGTCCTCCGCGGTGTCCGGCGGGCACACCGCCACCCCGTCCACCAGCCAGCCGCCGAGCACCGCGTGCCGGGCCGCGATCACGGCCCCCGCGGAGAAACCGGCGTACGGCACACCCCGCTGCGCGAGCAGCGCGGGCAGGGTGTCGAGACTCCCGCCGAACGCCTCGTGGTACGCCGGCGTCAGCCCACCGCACACCAGCAGCGCGTCCACGTCCGCCGTCAGCGCCCCCGGCTCGAACGGCTCCCCGAGCGGCAGCAGCAGCGGCACCGGCGTGCAGTCGCCGGCCTTGCGCAGCAGCGTGTCGTACCGGGCGAAGAGATCGGCGCCGGCGCCCTCGTCGACGAGGACGCACAGCACGCGGGGCACGGCCGCCGAGGCGGCGCGCAGGAACGGGCCGTAGACCGCTTCGGCGGCCGACTCGTCACTGCCGCCGCCGATCAGGAACACGTCACTGCTGCCACTCATGCGGATCTCCCCCCGGGTTGTACGGATGACGCGTAGTAACTCATGACCGGGCGGCCGCGCGCTCCCGTTTTTCGGGAGGGGCAGCCTTCGGCGGTTGCCGGGGTCAGCAGCCGGAGGGGTGGCGGGAGAGCCAGTCGCGGTGGCGGGCGCGCAGGCGGTCCCGTTCCGCGGGGGTGGTCAGGACGGCGTCCGCGCCGCCGTCGTACGGGTGGTGGACGCGGCGCAGACCGGTGTCGGTGAGGAAGACGTCGACGATCTCCTCGTCCGCGACGGCCCGCAGCAGGTCGTCGACACAGCCGCGCCGCCACGGCCGGCGGTCGGCGTAGAAACGGGAGTAGGTGTGGAACCCCGGGTCCGGGCCCGACAGGTCCGGCTCCGTCCACCACAGGACACCGTCCGGGTGCAGTTCCCGGCGCGGGGTGGGAAAGCCGGCGGGCCCGCCCGCGGTGGACGACCAGTCGCTGGTCACCACGAACACCTCCTGCTCCCCGAAGAGTTCGTCGAGCACGGTGTTGTGGCGGTGCAGCACGATCGCGTACTCGTCCTCGGACTCCGGGTGGCGCTTCGACTCGGGGAGGCTGTGGAAACGCACCCACCGGTCGGCGAACACGGTGCGGAAGGTGTGCGCGACGGGCGGGACGGACGGGTGCCGCTCCCGCCAGAGGCGTGCCAGGTCCTCACCCACCGCCACGGCTCCACAGGGTCACGTCACTGCTGGTCGCGACGGCGAGGGTGCGTCCGGAGGGGGAGAAACCGACGGCGCGGAGTGTGGAGTAGCTCGAGTGGAAGACGTGCCACCACTTCTCGCCGTGCGGGCCGTGGTGCGGCAGTCCGTCGCCGTGGGAGAGCAGGACGCGTTCGTTCGGCCAGGCCGGCTGGACGACCTCCACCGACCAGCCGTCCCCGGTGCCGGAGTGCAGCCCTCCGCCGAACAGGCCCGCGATGTGCACTCTGGTGCCGGCGATCGGCCCCAGCCCCGGACACGACAGGTCCTCGCTCTCGTCGGGCGTGCCGTCCTCGGGCGCGGGGTCGCGGTCGCGGGCGATCTTCTCGCCGGTGACGGCGTCGAAGAGGCCATGGCCGTCCTGCGAGACGACCATCACCAGGTCGTTCCCACTGCCCGGATGCACGGCGAACCCGATCCCGAGCAGCCCGCCGACGGGGGCGAGGGAGGAACCGAAGACGGCCCGCCAGGGCGCCGGCGCGGCCACCACCGGCGCGGCCAGCAGCCGGTCCCGCATGGCCAACTGGTACTCGGAAAGCCCCGCTTCGGGGTCCGGCCGCTCCAGGGAGGGGATTCCGGCGGTCCACTTCACCATCTGGTCATGCTCCTGGAGTTCCGTTCTGGAGGGGCGCACTGGTCTCTCACAGTCCTTGGAGTCCGTCGTAGGCGGCCATCACGATCTCCAGTCCCCGGTTGTCGTCGCCCGGCTCGCGCATCTGGTTGGTCACGTACGCGACGGCCATGCGCGCGGCGGGGTCGATCATCACGAGCGAACCGCCCCAGCCGCCCCAACCGTAGGTGCCGCCGAAGATCCCGTAGCCGAGACCCCACGTCACCGGCATCCCCAGGACCCGGTCCTCGCCGCTGAACTGCTCCTCGCGCGCACGGTCACAGCCCGCCTGCGACAGCAGCCGCACCCCGCGCAGCGAGCCCCCGCAGGCCATCACCGACTGGACGAGGGCGACCGAGCGGGCGTTGCCGTACCCGCTCGCGGCCGGAATCTGCGCACGCCGCCAGGCGACGCTGTTCCCGTCACGGACACGGATCGGCGTGGCCGCGGTCGGAACGGCATCGCCACCGGGTGCGCTCGCGCGAAAGTCCCCGTCCCGTCCCGGCGGCGGGACAGTGCCGGCCACCCGGTGGTCGTGCTCGGCGGAGAGCCCCATACGGAAGTCCGCGCCCAGCGGTCCGGCGACCTCGGCGGCGAAGAACTCGCCGGGGCTCCGCCCGGTGATCCGGCGTACGACCTCACCCACGAGGAACCCCTGGGTGAGGGAGTGATACCCGGCCGCGGTGCCCGGCTCCCACTGCGGCGCCTGCGCGGCCAGCCGAGCCGTGGCGGCCGGCCAGTCGTACAGCTCGGCCACCGGCCCGTCCCAGTCGGGCAGACCGGCGGTGTGCGCGAGGAGATGCCGTACCAGCACGCCCTCCTTGCCCGCCGCGGCGAACTCCGGCCAGTACCGGGCGACGGGCGCGGCCGGATCCAGTTCGCCACGGTCGGCCAGCAGCAGGGCGCACAGGGCGGTCATCGTCTTCGTGACGGACCAGACGTTGACGATGGTGTCCCGCTCCCACGGAACCGTCCGCTCCGCGTCGGCGAACCCACCCCACACATCCACCACCGGCTCACCGTCCACGAAGACCGCCACGGAACCACCGGCGTCCCCACGGTCCAGCGAAGCGGCCAACGCGGTCGGAACCGCGACGAACAGATGATCGTACGAGCCCTGAATGTCGGCCATGCTCAGTATCTAGCCCGCCCGGCCGGGGGAGCGGCAACCGAATTCGGCGACGGGAGGGGCCGGGTAGGGCCGTTCGGGCGGCAGCAGCCCGGCCGCCGCGTCGAGGTCGCCGCTGGTCACGTGGGTGCGTATCGCGCGGGCGACCGGCGTCACATCACGGACGGCGACCGTCCACTCGTCGGCGTAGCGCCGTACGGCCTCCCCGGTGAGACCGAGCTGCAGCGACCGGTACGGCAGGGCTCGCAGGCGCAGGTCCCGCTCGGGATCCCACTGCACGCGAGCGGGCGCACGCTTCAACTGACGCTGCCAGGCCGCACGGTCGGGATGCACTCCGCGCACGTAACTCGACAGACACGCATGCCGCAGCGCCCACTCGAAGCCGTCACGGGTGATCTCGACGGCGAGGACCGTCTCCTGCCCGGCCTTCTCACCCCAGCCGCAGCGGTACATCATCCACAGGAACGACGGCTTGATCCACGTCATCCGGTCCCGCTTCCACGCGGCGGGAAAACGGCCGTCGCGGGCGGCGGGCACGCCGATCTCCGGTGAGTACGCCTGGTAGACGGTGATCGTGGATTCCCCGTACAGGGCGCGGATCCGGCGTTGCGGTTCTTCCATGGCGTACAGCGTGCGGCGGGCCGATCGGGGAGACCACCGGTTTTCCCTTGGCCGGCTCGCCGACAGCTCGGATCCCGGCCTGGGAGCAGCCGCCGCAGGTGGGCGCAGGCCCGGTCGGAGCGGCGCGGAATCGCCTGGGGCCGTCTGGCGTTGAGGGGAGTGGCCAGGGGAGGCCGGTGGAGTGTGAGCCGTGCAGCCCCGAGTGACCGAGCTGACAGATATTGGAGGGCCGTAATGGCTGCGCAGACGCAGAGGGCAGTGTTGGCAGGCGGATGCTTCTGGGGGATGGAGGAGCTGATCCGCCGGCAGACGGGCGTGACGGCGACCCGGGTCGGATACACCGGGGGCGACGTGCCGAACGCGACCTACCGTGATCACGGCACGCACGCGGAGGCCATCGAGATCCTCTTCGACCCTGCGAAGACCGACTTCCGCACGATCCTGGAGTTCTTCTTCCAGATCCACGACCCGAGCACCAAGAACCGCCAGGGCAACGACATCGGTCTCAGCTACCGCTCGGCGATCTACTACGTGGACGACGAGCAGAAGCGGATCGCCGAGGACACGATCGCGGACGTGAACGCCTCCGGACTGTGGCCGGGCGAGGTCGTCACCGAGGTGGAGCCGGTCGGCCCGTTCTGGGAGGCCGAGCCCGAGCACCAGGACTACCTCCAGCGTTACCCGAACGGCTACACGTGCCACTTCCCGCGCCCGGGATGGCGGCTGCCCGCCCGCGCGAAGGACTGACCGCTAGGCGCCCGGCGGAAGGCGCGGGCTCACTGGCCGCCCCGGGGCATTCCGGTCCGGGGCCGGTTCGGGTTCCTCAGGTCCGGGCTCCTCAGGTCGGGGCTCAGTGCGGGAGCGACGCAGGGTTGCCGCCGTTCGCCTCGTATCCCGCCACCGCCATCGCGCGGTACAGCGCGAACTCACCCGCCGGGTCGGCCGACAGGGTCCAGGGGAGCGCGCCCACGTGCCCGTCGACGTGTATCAGCTGGTTCACCGCCTCGGACCAGCGCTCGGCGCGCACCAGGAAGAAGACGAGGAGATGGCGGACGTGCGCCAGCATGGGATCGCCGGGGCGGGCCGCGTGGACGGCGTAGAGGGCGCCGTGGATCGCCTTGGTCACGACCTCGCTCTGGTAGAAGCCGGTCACCAGGTTCACCTCGGGGAGGTGCTCGAACACCGCGAAGAGGGGCATCGCCGCCAGGAGGGAGCCCTGGGGGGCGCGCGCCGCCGCGGCCTCCGCGAACGACATCGCCGTATCGCGCGAGCCGTGCCACTTCTCGCACCAGTAGTGCAGCGCCGCCAGATGCGCGCCCATGTGCGCCGGGGCGCGGTCCAGGATCTTGAGCCAGAGCTGCTCGAACTCCTGCTGCGAGTAGGCCAGGCCGCGGGCCACCGACAGCTCGACGATGTACGGGATCGGGTCACCGGGGGCGAGCAGTGCCGCCTGCCCGCAGGCGTCCTTCGCCTCTTCCATGATGATCCGGAAGTCGTCCGTGCCGGGCGTCGATGTGCGCCATGCCTGCTGCACGAGGAACTCGGCGTGCACGGCCGCCCCGCCCGCGTCCTTGGGCGCCTCGGCGCGCCAGACCCGCAGCCACTGCCCGCCCGGTGTGTCACTGACCCCGCCGGGCCGCTGGTGAAGCTCCAGCGCGGCCGCGCCGGCGAAGGCCTGCACGCGCTGCCAGCGCCGCTCGCCCTCGGCCTCGGTGCCGGCCAGCAGCTGCTGGGCGGCCCGGTAGTCCTGGGTGCGCTGCACCACGTTCAGAACGTCGAGCAGGTCCTGGTCGGGGCCGGGCATGCGGATGTCCAGCTCCTCCTCGCGGACGAAGCCGTAGTCCGCGGGGTCCGCCGCGTCGGGGTGGCCGGCCGGGACCTGCTCGATCATGCCGCGCCTGCGCCGCAGGACCGGCAGCAGCACGAAGCTGAGCATGACCAGCGCGATCAGGACCCAGAGAATTTCCATGCCTCCAGGGTTCCAGACGCCACCGACAATTGGCCAACCCCCTCCGTCGCCCTGTGGAAAACCTCGCGGCAGGGACGCCGGGCACCCCGCCGTCCCGCACCTTTCCCTCCGGCGCATTACGCTCGGTGCTCATGAGCGACAGGCACATCAGTCAGCATTTCGAGACCCTCGCGATCCACGCGGGCAACACCGCCGATCCCCTCACCGGCGCGGTCGTCCCGCCGATCTACCAGGTCTCGACCTACAAGCAGGACGGCGTCGGCGGCCTGCGCGGCGGCTACGAGTACAGCCGTAGCGCCAACCCGACCAGGACCGCCCTGGAGGAGAACCTGGCAGCCCTCGAGGGCGGCGTCCGGGGTCTCGCGTTCGCTTCCGGACTGGCGGCCGAGGACTGCCTGTTGCGTACGCTGCTCAGCCCCGGCGACCACGTGGTCATCCCGAACGACGCGTACGGCGGCACGTTCCGACTGTTCGCGAAGGTCGTCTCCCGGTGGGGCGTGGAGTGGTCGGTGGCCGACACCAGCGACCCGGCCGCCGTACGGGCCGCGATCACGCCGAAGACGAAGGCGGTGTGGGTGGAGACCCCCTCCAACCCGCTGCTCGGCATCACCGACATCGCGGCCGTCGCCCAGGTGGCGCGGGACGCGGGCGCCCGGCTCGTCGTGGACAACACCTTCGCCACGCCGTACCTCCAGCAGCCGCTGGCGCTCGGCGCGGACGTCGTCGTGCACTCGCTCACCAAGTACATGGGCGGGCACTCGGACGTCGTCGGCGGTGCGCTGATCGTCGGCGACCGGGAACTCGGCGAGGAGCTGGCGTACCACCAGAACGCGATGGGCGCGGTCGCCGGGCCGTTCGACTCCTGGCTGGTGCTGCGCGGCACGAAGACGCTGTCGGTGCGCATGGACCGGCACAGCGAGAACGCGACCAAGGTCGCCGACATGCTGACCCGGCACGCGCGCGTGACGACCGTCCTCTACCCGGGCCTGCCGGACCACCCCGGTCACGAGGTCGCCGCCAAGCAGATGCGGGCGTTCGGCGGCATGGTGTCGTTCCGGGTGGCGGGCGGCGAGGAGGCGGCGGTCGAGGTCTGCAACCGCGCCAAGGTGTTCACGCTGGGCGAGTCCCTCGGCGGCGTCGAGTCGCTGATCGAGCACCCCGGGCGCATGACGCACGCGTCCGCGGCCGGTTCGGCCCTGGAGGTCCCGGCCGACCTGGTGCGGATCTCGGTCGGCATCGAGAACGTCGACGACCTGCTGGCGGACCTCCAGCAGGCTCTCGGCTAGAGCGGGAGCACGGTCACCAGCCGGTGAGGGGTGGGGTCGTCTCCGACGGCGGCTCCACCCACGGCTCGGCGACCATCGCCCAGACGGTGAACGCGACGGCCGCCGCCCACAGCAGCAGCCACAGCAGGCGCCGGGCGAGCGTGCGGCGGCGCAGCATACGGCTGCCGCGGCGGACCGCGTCCGTGTGCAGCTCGGGCGGCAGCCGGGGCACCGTGCGCTCCATGATCTGGCGGACGGCGGCTTCCCGCTCGGGGCGGTTCACGTAGCCGCCGCCTTCGCCCCGGGGAGCGGGGGCGACGGTGCCGGGGGTGGGTGCAGGACGGTCGCCGTAGCCCGGTCGCAGATGGCGTGGACACGTTCCGTCGGCAGGCCCAGCAGGGCTGCGACCTGCTCCTCTCCGACGCCCTCGTAGAGCCTGAGGACGAGGATCAGGCGTTCTTGCGGGGTGAGCCCGGCCAGCGGGCCGGCGAGGTGTCGCCGGGCCCGGCCCCGGGCCGCGTAGTGGTGCCAGGCGGTGTCGGCGAAGCGGATGGCGAGGTGCCGGCGGGCGTGGTCGTAGGGATCCTCGCCGTGCAGCCGGTCCCAGCACGCGTACGTGTGCGCGAGGGCGAAGGTCAGCAGCCGTCGGGCGCGCGGGTTCTCGTCGGGCGGCTCCCCGGTGAGCAGGGTGGCGGTCTGCGTCAGCCGCCCGCCCGCGCCGGCCACGAACGCCTCGAACTCCCTGGCCCGGCGGACGTCCTGGGCCGCACGCCGTGCTCGCATCGCGCCTCCCGCCTGCCGGCGACCCCCTGGGACGGATCCCGGCCGTCTGCGGCGGACGGGGACCCGGTCTCATATGAGGCCAGGGGCGGGCCGTGGGTCAAGAGCCGCGCACGCGCGGGCGTCGGGACGCGCGCGCGGGGCGTCAGGAAGCCGGTGCGGGCTCCGCGCCGGGGAGGCCGTGGGAGGCCATTCGGCTGGACAGTGCGGTGTTGAAGCGCGTGAGGAGCGCGCAGAACGCCTCGCGCTCCTCCGGGTTCCAGTCGTGCGTCAGCTCGGCCATCAACTGACGCCTGGAGGAGCGCACTTCGTCCAGCCGGGACAGCCCGCGCGGGGACAGCTGGAGCACCACGGCCCGCCCGTCCTCGGGGTGCGAGGTCCGCTTGACCAGGCCGGTGTCGACCAGCGGCGCCACCTGCCGGGTGACCGTCGACGAGTCGATGCCCATGCTCGCGGCGAGCGCCTTGACGCCCATCGGGCCCTCCTTGTCGAGGCGGTTGAGCAGCAGGTACGCGGCGCGGTCCATGGAGTTGCGTACCTGCCCGACCCCGCCGAGCCGGGTCTGTTCGGCACGGCGCGCGAAGACCGCCACCTCGTGCTGCAACGTGTCGAGAAGACCGGTGTCACCGAGGGTCGTCATGTCCATCGACATTCCAGGTGTTGTGGGCATGGCCGGGGGCTCGCTTCATGAAAAGGGTGCTGGGTTGGGGGACAGGGTACGCGGCCCGGAGGCGGGTCGTACCGGCGCTGCGGAAACCGGTCTCGGTGGTTGGTCACAGCGGTCGTTCCCGCCTGTGAACTGCGATGCTTGTGTCATGAGCTATGGCACGGCTGACTCCTTGCGGCCCGTCACTCTCGACGATGTGCGCGGCGCCCAGAAGATGCTTTCGGGCGTGGCGCGGGTGACCGCGATGGAGGGCAGCAGGTACCTGTCCCAGCTCGTCGGGGCACCGGTGCACCTCAAGTGCGAGAACCTCCAGCGGACCGGTTCCTTCAAGCTGCGCGGCGCGTACGTCCGGATCGCCGGACTGCTGCCGGAGGAGCGGGCGGCCGGGGTCGTCGCGGCGAGCGCGGGAAACCACGCGCAGGGGGTCGCGCTGGCGTCCACCCTGCTGGGCGTGCGCTCCACGGTGTTCATGCCGAACGGCGCCCCGCTCCCGAAGATCAGCGCGACCCGGGAGTACGGCGCGGAGGTACGCCTGCACGGGCACGTGGTCGACGAGACGCTGGCGGCGGCGCAGGAGTACGCGGCCGAGACCGGTGCGGTGTTCATCCACCCCTTCGACCACGCGGACGTGATCGCCGGGCAGGGCACGGTGGGTCTGGAGATCCTGGAGCAGTGCCCGGAGGTGCGCACGATCGTCGTCGGGGTCGGCGGCGGGGGACTGGCGGCGGGTATCGCGGTCGCGGTGAAGGAGCTGCGGCCGGACGTGCGCATCGTCGGTGTGCAGGCGGAGGGGGCGGCGGCGTACCCGCCCTCGCTGGTGGCGGGGCGGCCGGTGGCGTTGCGCAGCCCGGCGACGATGGCGGACGGCATCAAGGTCGGCCGGCCCGGTGATGTGCCGTTCGGGATCGTCGGCGACCTGGTGGACGAGGTGCGCACGGTGTCTGAGGACGCGCTGGCCACCGCGCTGCTGCTGTGCCTGGAGCGGGCCAAGCTGCTGGTCGAGCCGGCCGGGGCGAGCCCGGTGGCGGCGCTGATGAGCGAGCCGGACGCCTTCGAGGGACCGGTCGTCGCGGTGCTCTCCGGCGGCAACGTCGATCCACTGCTGATGCAGCGTGTCCTGCGGCACGGCATGTCCGCGCAGGGCCGCTACCTGGCCGTACGGCTGCGGCTGACGGACCGGCCGGGAGCGCTCGCGACGCTTCTCGGGGTGTTGTCAGTGGTCGACGCTAACGTCCTCGATGTGAGCCACGTACGGACCGACCCACGGCTCGGGCTCACGGAGGCGGAGGTCGAGCTGCACCTGGAGACGAAGGGGCCGGTGCACTGCGCCGAGGTCGGCCAGGCCCTGCGCGAGGCCGGGTACATCGTCATCGGCTGAGGTCACAGCCCTCTTCGTCACTCCTTCGGGAAAGTCCGTTGAGAGACGCGATACATCGCGTTATGGTGTGTGGCACGCCATCTCGCCGGTGTGCTCGACGCATCTCGATCGGGCGGAACGAAACACGCAAACCTAGGCTTTCCGAAGAATCCCCAACGACGAAGCATCCCCAACGACGTGGAGACTCACATGCCAGGCGCCATCTATGCCGAAGGCCTGGTGAAGACCTTCGGTGACGTAAGGGCTCTGGACGGCGTCGACCTCGACGTCCCGGAGGGCACCGTACTCGGCCTCCTCGGGCCGAACGGCGCGGGCAAGACCACCGCGGTCCGCTGCCTGACCACCCTCCTGCGCCCGGACAGCGGCCGGGCCGTGGTCGCCGGCCTCGACGTGCTCAAGAACCCCAACGAGGTCCGGCGCCGAATAGGCCTCTCCGGCCAGTTCGCCGCCGTCGACGAGTATCTGACCGGCCGGGAGAACCTCCAGATGGTCGGGCAGCTCTACCAGATGAAGGCGAAGCACGCGAAGGTCCGGGCCGCCGAGCTGCTCGACCAGTTCGACCTCACGGACGCCGCCGACCGCACGGCGAAGACCTACTCCGGAGGCATGCGCCGCCGGCTCGACCTGGCCGCCGCGCTGGTGGTCTCCCCGTCCGTGATGTTCATGGACGAGCCGACGACCGGCCTCGACCCGCGCAACCGCCAACTGCTGTGGGAAGTGATCAAGCGCCTCGTCTCCGGCGGCACCACACTGCTGCTGACCACGCAGTATCTGGAGGAGGCCGACCACCTCGCGCACGACATCGCGGTCGTCGACCACGGCCGGGTCATCGCCCGCGGCACCTCCGACCAGCTCAAGGCCCGCACCGGTGGCGAGCGGGTGGAGGTCGTGGTGCACGACCGCGAGCACATACCCACCGCCGTGGAGGTCCTGGCCGGCTTCGGCAAGGGCGACACCACGGTCGAGGAGCACACCCGCAAGCTCACCGTGCCCGTCACCGGCGGCGCGAAGCTCCTCGCCGAGGTCATCCGCGAGCTGGACATCCGCGGTATCGAGATCGACGACATCGGCCTGCGCCGCCCCACCCTCGACGACGTCTTCCTGTCCCTCACCGGACACGTCGCCGAGGACAAGCCCGAAGAGACCGGCAAGGAGGCCGTGAAATGAGCGCCGTCACCGACGCCGTCCGGGGTACGGCCCCGGGCAACCCGCTCGGGCAGAGCGTCCGGGACTCCCTGGTGGTTGCAAAACGCAACCTGATCCGGATGTCCAGGATCCCCGAGATGGTCATCTTCGGGCTCATCCAGCCCATCATGTTCGTGGTGCTGTTCACCTACGTCTTCGGCGGCTCCATGCAGATCGGCGGCAGCACCAGCGCCACCGACTACAAGAACTTCCTCATGGCGGGGATCTTCGCCCAGACCGTCACCTTCGCCACCGCAGGAGCCGGCGCGGGCATCGCCGACGACATGCACAAGGGGCTCATCGACCGCTTCCGCTCCCTGCCCATGGCCCGCGGCGCGGTCCTCACCGGACGCACCCTCGCCGACCTCGTGCAGACCGCACTGACCCTGCTCGTCCTCGCCGTCGTCGCGCTCCTGGTCGGCTGGCGGGTCGGCTCCGACGGCAGCACCAACGCCGCACGGGTCCTGGCAGCCTTCGGCCTGCTGCTCCTCCTCGGCTACGCGTTCACCTGGATCGGCGCCCTGATCGGCCTGTCCGTGCGCACCCCCGAGGCGGCCACCTCCGGCGGACTGATCTGGCTCTTCCCGGTCACCTTCATATCGAACGCCTTCGTGGACACCGGCAACATGACGCCCTGGCTGCGCCACATCGCCGAGTGGAACCCGTTCAGCGCCACCGTCCAGGCCTGCCGCGTGCTGTTCGCCAACCCGGGACAGTCGGCGTCCGACGCCTGGCCCATGCAGCACCCGGTCTGGGCGTCGCTGATCTACTCGGTGCTGATCATCCTCATATTCCGCACCCTGGCGGTCCGCAAGTACCGCTCGGCCACCGCATGACCATGGCGCACCGCATGACCGCGCCACGCCACACCCCATGACGAGACCCCCGGCGCCACGGGGGCGCCGGGGGTCCGATCGGGATTCGGGGACTGCTCCGGAACCGGGGGACCGGCCGGGGTCCGTCAGCCGTTGTAGGGCACGGCCTTGAGGATGCGTACGGAGGCCTTCTTGCCGTTCGGGAGTTCGTACTGCACGTCCTCGCCGACCTTGTGGTCGACCACCGCGGAGCCCAGCGGCGACTGCGGCGAATAGGTCTCGATGTCGGAGCTGGCGTACTCACGCGAGGCCAGCAGGAAGTCCAGCGTGTCGTCCTCGTCGCCGTCGAAGGCGATCGTCACGACCATGCCGGGCGCCACCGTGCCGTCCGAGGACACCGGGGCCGCGCCGACCTTGGCGTTGTCCAGGAGCTGGGTCAGCTGGCGGATGCGCAGTTCCTGCTTGCCCTGCTCCTCCTTGGCCGCGTGATACCCGCCGTTCTCGCGCAGGTCGCCCTCCTCGCGCGCGGCCGCGATCTTGCCGGCGATCTCGGTGCGCGCAGGACCAGTAAGGTACTCAAGCTCATCCTTGAGCTTGTTGTACGCCTCCTGGGTCAGCCAGGTGACGTTCTCGCTGGTCTGGGTCACAGGGTGCTCCTCGTCGGTACTGGGAATACAAAGCTCGCCCTACCCGGAAGCATGTTCCTCCAGGGATGGGCGAAACCACGAGCCTAACAATTCAGCGGCCCAAGGGGGAGGACATAAGCCATAAGAATTACGTCAACGCAGGTCATCGCCTGCGTATTCCGGATGACAGTCAGTCGGCGTGACAGCCGAGCAGCTCCGCCGTCGTGCCCCGGGACGTCGTACGGAGGGTGACCATCTCGTCGATCCGCGTGTCCGGGCCGGAGAAGCGGAAGTCGGCGCGGCCCACCTCGTTGCCGTTCTCGGCCTGTGAGCGGACCGTGCAGTAACCGCTCGTGCCGGCGTCCTTGCGGACCTCGAGGTGCACCCGCACCGAGTCGTCCGACACCTGGAACGTGATCAGCTCGCCGCTGATCTTGTTCTGGCCGACGTAGTGATAGGCGAAGTAGCCGATCAACGCGAGCAGCAGCGCGCCCAGCACGGCACCGACGACCTTGAGGGTGCGGTCCGCGCGCGCATCCGAGGAACGGCCGTAACGGCCCTCGGGGGGTCGCGTGCTCGCCGTACTCATGATCGTCCTCTCGGCAGGGCCTCCGGCCGGTGGGGCGGAGGTCCGAAAGTGGGCCGCGGGGGCAGCACCACGGAATTATTGGCGCCCCGATTCGGTCACTATAGAAGCCGCCGATCGCACCCCGTTCCATGGGGGCGCCGACTTACTGAGGATATGAGTCTTGACTGACCAGCTGCGACTGATGGCCGTGCACGCCCACCCCGACGACGAGTCGAGCAAGGGCGCGGCCACCATGGCGAAGTACGTGTCCGAGGGGGTGGACGTGCTGGTCGTGACCTGCACGGGCGGGGAGCGCGGCTCCATCCTCAACCCCAAGCTCCAGGGCGACAAGTACATCGAGGAGCACATCCACGAGGTACGCAAGAAGGAGATGGACGAGGCCCGCGAGATCCTCGGCGTCAAGCAGGAGTGGCTCGGCTTCGTCGACTCCGGGCTGCCCGAGGGCGACCCGCTGCCGCCGCTGCCCGAGGGCTGCTTCGCCCTGGAGGACGTCGACAAGGCGGCCGGTGAGCTGGTGAAGCAGATCCGTTCCTTCCGTCCCCAGGTGATCACCACCTACGACGAGAACGGCGGCTACCCGCACCCCGACCACATCATGACCCACAAGATCTCGATGGTCGCCTTCGAGGGCGCTGACGACACCGCGAAGTACCCGGAGAGCGAGTTCGGTCCGGCGTACCGGCCGCTGAAGCTCTACTACAACCAGGGCTTCAACCGTCCGCGCACCGAGGCGCTGCACCAGGCGATGCTCGACCGCGGCCTGGAGTCGCCGTACGGGGAGTGGCTCCAGCGCTGGAGCGAGTTCGAGCGGGTCGAGCGCACGCTGACCACGCATGTTCCGTGCGCCGACTTCTACGAGATCCGCGACAAGGCGCTGATCGCGCACGCCACGCAGATCGACCCCGACGGGGGCTGGTTCCGGGTGCCGATGGAGCTCCAGCGGGAGGTCTGGCCGACGGAGGAGTACGAGCTGGCGAAGTCGCTCGTCGATACCTCCCTCCCCGAGGACGACCTCTTTGCGGGCATCCGCGACAATGCCTGACATGAGCGCAAGCGTGAGCCTGGCAATGACGCACCTCGTCCCCCTCGCCAAGGAGGTCGACGAGAACAAGGTCACCCCCGGCGTCCTCGGCTTCATCGTCTTCGCGGCGATGGCGATCGCGGTGTGGGGCCTGATGAAGTCGATGAACCGCCGCATGGCCAAGGTCGACTTCGTGGAGACGCCGGAGGACACCTCCGGCGAGGCCGCCACGGGGAGGACCACGCCCGCCAAGGGCTGAGCCGGGCCGCACCACCGGACCGTCGGCACCCGCCGCCCGCCCCCGCCGGGCAGGGCGGCGTGCCGACGGCCCGTGCCGCCGTGAGCCGTCCCGGCTGCCCGCTTCCCGGCTCAGTCCCCCTCCACCGTCACCCCCATCACCTCCCGGCAGCCGCGCCGGTCCCGCTCCATCGCCGCGAGGGCGTGCATCGTCCACGCCGCACCTCCTCCTCCACGGCCCGTACCAACAGCCGCTCGGCTTCCACCCGATGGCTGGTCCGCATGTCGTCCCCCTGCGGCGGCCACGGCGTTCCTTGGTCAAGTGTGCTGCGGCGGCCGCACGGGCGTGAGGGTGCGAACCGTGCAGGATGTGAAGGCACGGGGCACGGCCCGCGGGCCGGGAGACGCCTGACGCGTCCCGGGCCGGGTCCTGCGGCAGGATGGACCCATGGCGAACCGACTGGCCCATGAGACGTCCCCGTACCTGCTCCAGCACGCCGACAACCCGGTCGACTGGTGGCCCTGGTCGGCGGAGGCGTTCGAGGAGGCGCGCCGGCGGGGGGTGCCGGTGCTGCTCAGCGTCGGGTACTCGAGCTGCCACTGGTGCCATGTCATGGCTCACGAGTCCTTCGAGGACGAGGCCACCGCCGACTACCTCAACGAGCACTTCGTCGGCGTCAAGGTCGACCGGGAGGAGCGGCCCGACGTCGACGCCGTCTACATGGAGGCCGTACAGGCCGCCACCGGGCAGGGCGGCTGGCCCATGACCGTGTTCCTCACGCCGGACGCCGAGCCGTTCTACTTCGGAACGTACTTCCCGCCCGTACCCCGGCAGGGCATGCCGTCCTTCCGGCAGGTGCTGGAGGGCGTACGGCAGGCCTGGGGGGAGCGGCGGGACGAGGTCGCCGAGGTCGCCGGGAAGATCGTGCGCGACCTCGCCGGGCGCGAGATCTCCTACGGCGACAGCCTGGCGCCCGGTGAGCAGCAGCTGGCGCAGGCGCTGCTGGGGCTGACCCGGGAGTACGACCCGCAGCGGGGCGGGTTCGGCGGGGCGCCGAAGTTCCCGCCGTCCATGGTGATCGAGTTCCTGCTGCGCCACCACGCGCGCACCGGGGCCGACGGTGCCCTCCAGATGGCCCGGGACACCTGCGAGCGAATGGCCCGCGGCGGGATCTACGACCAGCTCGGCGGCGGTTTCGCGCGTTACTCCGTGGACCGCGACTGGGTCGTGCCGCACTTCGAGAAGATGCTGTACGACAACGCGCTGCTGTGCCGCGTGTACACCCACCTGTGGCGGTCCACGGGGTCCGAGCAGGCGCGGCGGGTCGCGCTGGAGACCGCCGACTTCATGGTGCGGGAACTGCGCACCGCCGAGGGCGGGTTCGCCTCCGCGCTGGACGCCGACAGCGACGACGGGACCGGGCGGCACGTCGAGGGGGCGTACTACGTCTGGACGCCCGAGCAGCTCACCGAGGCCCTCGGCGCGGAGGACGCGGCCGTCGCCGCCGCCTACTTCGGGGTGACCGACGAGGGGACGTTCGAGGAGGGTGCCTCCGTGCTGCAACTGCCGCGGCAGGAGGCCGTGTTCGACGCCGAGAAGATCGCGTCGATCAAGGGGCGGCTGCTGGCCGTGCGCGCGGAGCGGCCCGCACCCGGCAGGGACGACAAGGTCGTCGCCGCCTGGAACGGCCTCGCCGTCGCCGCGCTCGCCGAGACCGGCGCCTGCTTCGACCGGCCCGACCTGGTGGACGCGGCCGTCGCCGCCGCCGACCTCCTCGTCCGGCTGCACCTCGACGACCAGGCGCGGCTCTCCCGGACCAGCAAGGACGGCAAGGTCGGCGCCAACGCGGGCGTCCTGGAGGACTACGCCGACGTGGCCGAGGGTTTCCTCGCGCTGGCCGGGGTGACGGGCGAGGGGGTGTGGCTGGACTTCGCCGGGTTCCTGCTCGACCACGTCCTCGCGCGGTTCACCGACCCGGAGTCCGGGTCGCTGTACGACACGGCGTCCGACGCCGAGCAGCTCATCCGGCGCCCGCAGGACCCGACCGACAACGCGGTGCCCTCCGGGTGGTCGGCGGCGGCCGGGGCACTGCTGTCGTACGCCGCCCACACGGGTTCGCAGGCGCACCGCTCCGCGGCGGAGAAGGCGTTGGGCGTCGTGAAGGCGCTCGGCCCGCGGGTGCCGCGGTTCATCGGGTGGGGGCTGGCCGCCGCCGAGGCGCTGCTCGACGGGCCGCGCGAGGTGGCCGTCGTGGGGCCCGCGCTCGACGATCCCGCCACCCGTGAGCTGCACCGCGCCGCGCTGCTGGCGACCGCGCCGGGAGCGGTGGTCGCCTGCGGGACGCCGGACAGCGAGGAGTTTCCGCTGCTCGCGGACCGGGTCCTGGTGGGCGGGGCGCCGACGGCGTACGTCTGCCGGGGCTTCGTGTGCGACCTGCCGGTGACGGACGTGGACGCCCTGCGGGAGAAGGTCACGCCGTGAGGTGACGGGCGTGGCGTGGGCCGTACCTGTCACGGCCCCGTCGGCGGCCCGGGAGCATGACCAGCCGCCACGCCCGCCGTCGAACCGCTTTGAGGCGATACAGCAGCCTCGGGGGTGCCGTGGTCGGGGCGCGGGTCGTCGGGTTCGGCGGCGGCCGTTGGCGGCGAGCGCGGCGCGTAGGTGGTGGTCGAGGAGACGGGGCGGCAGGTCGGGGTCCGCGCCGTCCTGCCGGCCTTCTCGGCGAGCCGGCGCGCGTGGAGGCGCACGAGGTCGTGCGTCGCGTAGCGGCCGGGGGCGGGCTCGGTCATCAGGTGGACGTCGGCGAACCGGGCGGGGGACTCGGCCGCGGCCACGGGTGTGGTGGCGGCGGTCGCGGCGGCCGGGTGCCTGGGAGGGGCCCGCCCCGGTCGTCGGCCGGGGTGGGCCCCTCGCCCGGTTCCGTCCGTCAGCCCAAGGGATCCGGTACCGGCTCAGGGTCGGGCGTGACCCGGGGGAGGGCCGGGAGGCTGGTGTGCAGGCGGCGGTAGAGCCAGCGGTCGACGACCAGGAAGCGGGCCGTGAAGACGATCGCCATGGCGAGTGCCGTCGCCGGCAGGGCGGTCATGCCCGCGGCGCCGATCAGCAGCGCGGCGAGCGGGATGCGGGCGACCAGGTCGGCATTGCCGACGGCGGCGAACGTCAGGAGCCGGACGCTGCGCCGGTGGTGGCGCCGCTGGTTGCGGTAGACGAAGGAATCGATCAGGGCGAAGTTCCAGAGGAGTCCCGCCTGGTTGGCGATGATCTCCGCCGGGGCGTAGTGCAGGCCGGGTGCCTGGTCGGTGAGGAACCAGAGCAGGGCCAGGTTGGGGACGAAGCCCGACAGGCCGATGAGGCCGAAGACGACCGCGCGGGCGCGGGGGTCGGCGGTGCGCAGGGTGATCAGGTGGCGCAGGAAGCGCATGCCCTCGCGGGCCGTCGACTTGGACTCGCCGGCGTGCCGCTCCCCGAAGGCGTACGGCACCTCGGCGATGCCGTGCGGACGGCACCGTACGGCCAGTTCGAGGAGGATCTTGTAGCCGAGGGGTTGCAGACCCTCGTCCTCCGCCGAGGCCCGGTCGACCGCTGTGCGGCGGATCGCGAAGAAGCCGCTCATCGGGTCGGTGAGGCCGCTGAGGGCGCGGGGGAAGAGGGACTTGGTGATGAGGGTGGAGGAGCTGGAGACGATTTTTCGGTAGCCGCCGTCCAGGCCGCTGCGGTCGCCGCCGGCCGTGTACCGGCTGGCGACGACGAGTTCGGCGCCGGTGGCCGTGCCGCGGGCGAGAAGTTGCGGGATGAGTTCGGGCGGGTGCTGGAGGTCGGCGTCGATGACGACGATCCAGGGGGCCGAGGCGCGGGCGATGCCCTCTACGACGGCGCCGCCGAGGCCGCCCTCGGGGACGGGCCGGTGGTGCAGGACGACGGGGACGGCGCTGTGGTGGGCCGCGTCCTCGATGACCTCGCAGGTGTGGTCCGTGGAGTCGTCGGCGAAGACGACCTCCGCGCGGGTCCCGGAGGGGATCGCGGCGCCGATGCGGGCGAGCAACTCGTGGATGTTGTCGGCCTCGTTGAAGGTGGGGACGACGATGGACACGTCGGCGGGCAGGGCCGTCACCGTGCCTCCTGGGGCTGCGGGGTGTGGACGGGGAGGTGCGCCCCGACGTGGGAGGTCAGCTCCCAGTCGCGGCGCCCGGTGTACTCGCGCCACACGGCGCGCAGCGCTGCGCCCGCGAGGATGACGGCGTAGACGGGGCCGAAGAGGACGAGCTTGGCGTACTGGCCGAAGGTGATGCGGAAGCCGTACTCGCGGCCGAAGTCGTGCAGGGCGACCGCCTCGAAGACGATCATGGCGACCATCGGCAGCATGGGCAGCCAGGCGAACATGGAGAAGGGCAGCGGGACTCCGCCGAGGACGGCGAAGAGGATGCCGAGCGGGATCATCACGCCGGTCGCGGCCTGCACGAACGGGGTGCAGAGGGTGTAGCGGGCGAGCATCCGCTGGCCGAATCCGGGCAGTTGACGCCATTCGCCCTTGCGCAGGACCTGGAGGAAGCCTTGGTTCCATCGGGTGCGCTGCTTGTAGAGCGCCTTGATGGAGTCGGGCGTCTCCTCGCGGGTGACCAGCGCGGAGTGGTAGGCGACGACGACCTTGGCGCCGCCGCTGGACAGCCGGACGCCCAGGTCGCAGTCCTCGGCGAGGCAGTCGCCGTCCCAGCCGCCGGTGTCCCGCAGCAGGGCGGACCGGACGAAGACGGTGTTGCCGCCGAGCGGGATGAACCCCTTGCGGGCGTGCAGGTGCAGCCGGCTGCGGAACCAGAAGAAGTACTCCAGGCAGTTGCGCAGGCTGTACCAGCTGCTCTGGTAGTTGATCAGCTGGACGCCGCCCTGGACGACGTCGGCGTCGTCGCGCCGGAAGGCGAAGTCGACGTGGCTGAGCAGCTCGGGGTGGACGACGTCCTCGGCGTCGAAGACCCCGACGACCTCGCCGCGGGCATGTGGCAGCGCGGTGTTGAGGGCGCGGGGCTTGTTCTTCTTGGCGTGGGTGTCGACGACCGTGCGCACCTTGTCCGGGTGCTCGGCGGCGAGTTCGTGGGCGATGGCGGCGGTGCCGGGGTCGTCGTGGCCGACGATCAGCAGGATCTCGAAGTCCGGGTGGTCGATGCGCAGCATCTGCTCGACCGTGTGCCGCAGGACGGCCTCTTCCTGGCGGGCCGGGACCAGCAGTGAGAAGGACAGGTCGGCCCTGCCGTCGGGCTTGGCGAAGGCCGTCGACTCCAGTGTCTCCGGGGTGCGCCAGGCGTGGAGCATCCACCACAGGGTCACGCCGGCGGCGCCCATGAGGATGATCGAATCGATGAATAGAATGGCGGAGACCACGAATTCCCCCCTCGGTCTTTCTTGGTCATCCTTGTTTGAACATGTTGTTCTGCTCGGTGTCACTCGGTGTTCCGCGGAATGAGCCCGTCCGTCTGCGGCCCCCCGGCGGACGGTGTTCTCTCTGCTCGTGATCTTCGAAGGCCCTTGGCGACGGCCCGGTTACCGGCCGGTTCCCCACCCCGATACACCGGGGTTTTCGCGCATGATCGATCCGGGCCCACGAGCAAACCTTGGCCGAAGTTAGCAGGTTCGGCATTTCCGCCGCAATGCGGTCTCGGCGTGATGATCCCCGCCCCAAGCGGAATCATATGTTCTGCTTATGTGGCGCCCAGACGTGTGCCATGATGCTCCGGCATGCCTGATTCCGGGGGGTTTCGAGGGGGAGCTCCACGGCTGCCATCAGGCCGAGAAGTGGGTGGGGGGATTCCGCATGGGGACTGCCGTACCGAAAACACGTGTGCGAGACGAGTCCGAAACAAGGCCTTCCGAAGGCTCGGAAGGCACTGCTTCCGTTTCACGGCCGGTGTCCGGGGATTCCGGATCCGATCGCACCTCCATACGCGGAAGTGTGTTACAGCGCGATTATATCTGGGTTGCGCCTGTTCTCTTCGCCGGGGTCCTGGCACGGCTTCTCGGAATCGGAAATTACCCATTCCCGAATGACGACGAGGGTACGTATCTCGCGCAGGCGTGGGCCGTACAGCACGGCGAACTCGCGCATTACACCTACTGGTACGACCACCCGCCGGCCGGCTGGATGCAGCTCGCCTCCATGTCCTGGCTGCCCAACTGGCTGCTGCCCGACCTGCCCACGTTCGTGCAGGGCCGGATCGCCATGCTCCCGGTGGCCGCGGCCTCGATGGTCCTCGTCTTCGTGATCGGCCGGCGCCTCGGCCTGGCCCGCCCCACGGCCGCCGCGGCGATGCTGCTGTACGCGCTGTCACCGCTCGCCGTGGTGCTGCACCGGCAGATCTACCTGGACAACTTCGCCGTCCTGTGGGTGCTGGTGTCCTTCGCGTTCGCGCTGTCGCCGCGCCGCCACCTGTGGCACCACGCCGCGGCCGGCATGGCGTTCGCCATGGCCGTGCTCTCCAAGGAGACCATCGCGGTCCTGCTGCCCGTGCTGCTCGTCACCCTCTGGCAGGGCAGCCACCCCAGCACCCGCAAGTTCTCCTTCGCCGGCTTCGGCTCCGGATTCGTCCTCACCGGCCTCTTCTATCCGCTGTACGCCCTGCTCAAGGGCGAGCTGTTCCCCGGCGCCGGACACGTCTCGCTGCTCGGCACGCTCAAGTTCCAGCTCGGCGGGCGCGAGGGCAGCGGATCGGTGTTCGCCGACGGCACGGACGCCCACCAGCTGTTCACGGGCTGGCTGGACCGGGACCCGTATCTGCTGATCGGCGGCGCCGCGGCCGCCGTCTGCGCGTTCGCGGTACGCCGGCTGCGGCCCGCCGCCTTCGCCGTACTGGTGCTGGCACTGGTCGCGCTGCGCCCCGGCGGATACCTGCCGCAGATGTACATCGTGCAGGTCCTGCCGTTCCTGGCGCTCACCGTGGCCGGGCTGGGCCAGGCCCTGGTGACCCGGCTGCCAGGCAGGCCGCATCTGCGGCCCGCCGCCTCCCTGGCGGCCGTGGCGCTGGCCGCGGTGTTCGCCGCACCGCACTGGTACGAGCAGGACCGGGTCGCCATGCGGGCCGACGACAACGGCGTCTACGAGGACGCCGCCCGCTGGCTGCGCGAGACGCCCGTCGGCGACCGCGACCAGGTGCGCATCGTCACCGACGGCGTGCTCTGGCTCGACGCGGTCGACGCGGGCTACCGGCCGGGCACCGGCGTCATCTGGCACTACAAGCTCGACCAGGACCCGGCGGTCACCAAGACGCTGCCGCACGGCTGGAAGGACATCGACTACGTCGTGTCCACCGCGGCCCTGCGCGGCGAACGCGAGCATCTCCCCACCCTGCGGGACCTGTTCGCGCACGGCACGCCGGTCGCCACCTTCGGTGAGGGCGGCGGCCGGATCGACATCCTCCGCATCGGACACGACGAATGACGCGAGCGACGCACCACCCGTGATGCGGGGGGCTCGTGAACAAGGGGGGAACCACCATGTACGGAGCCCGAAGACAACCAGGGCGGCGGACCCTTCCACCCGGAAGGACACCGCGTCTGCTGCTCACCGCCCTCATGCTGTTCGCCGCCGCCCTCGGGCTCGGCCCGCTGGGCGCCCAACCCGCCAACGCCGCCACCAACCTGGTCAGGAACCCCGGCCTGGAGATCCTCGACGGGCCGTCCCAGTTCCCGCAGTGCTTCGAGAAGTCGGGCTGGGGAGACAACGACTTCTCCTTCACCGTCACCGGTGACGCCCACTCCGGCAGCCGGGCCGTACAGATCGAGCTGACCCGGCGCGCCGACGGCGACCGCAAGACGATGATGCTGGAGAACGCCTGCGCCCCGCAGGTCACTCCGGCCCACCAGTACGACCTGTCGTTCTGGTACAGGTCCACGACACCGGACGTGGCCTTCACCCTCTTCCGCCACGACACCGTCCAGGGCTGGGTCTACTGGACCGACCTCAAGACCCTGGAGCAGTCGGCCGGCTGGACCCGCACCGAGGTCCGCACCCCGGTCATCCCGCCGGGTACCGACCGGATCACCTGGGGCGGCGCCCTCTACGGCGTCGGCAGCCTCACCACCGACGACTACGCCATGACGGACGCCACCGTCCCCGCCGATCCCGACCCCTGCACCACGGGCGGCACGGGACCGGAGTGCAAGGGCGAATGGACCGTCCAGACCTCCGAGATGCCCGTCCGGGCCATGCACTCGGTGCTGCTGCACAACGGCAAGGTGCTGCTCATCGCCGGCTCCGGCAACGACCTCGACATGTTCGAGGCGGGCACCTTCAGGACCTCGCTGTACGACCCCGTCACCGGCGGCTACACCGCCATCCCGACGCCCGAGGACTTCTTCTGCGCCGGGCACGTACAGCTACCGGACGGCCGGGTGCTGGTCGTCGGCGGCAACAAGGACTACGCCGCACCCGACGGCAGCGTCGGCTACAAGGGTCTGCGCAGCAGCTACGTCTTCGACCCCGACCAGAACAAGTACATCAAGGTCAACGACATGCTGGCGGGCCACTGGTACCCGTCGGCGACCGCGATGGGCAACGGTGACGTCGTCTCGTTGGGCGGCCTCGCCGAGGACTCCTCCGGCACGGTCGTCAACGAGCACTTCTCCTACGCCCAGAACAAGTGGCTGCCGCTCGGCGAGGCCAAGCAGGCCTGGTCCTTCTGGGGCCTGTACCCGTCGATGATCCTGCTCCAGGACGGCCGCCTCTTCTACACGGGCAGCCACGTCTTCGGCAACGGCCTGCCCGGCACCGGCGCCTCGGTGTACGACTACGAGGCCGGGACCATCGCCGACGTACCGGGCCTGCGCAAGAAGGACGAGCGCGACCAGTCCATGTCGGTGCTGCTGCCGCCCGCCCAGGACCAGAAGGTCGCCACGATCGGCGGCGGCAACCACACCGTGGCACCCGACGCGCACGGACTCGTCGACCTGATCGACATGAAGGCCGACTCGCCGCAGTACGTACCCGGGCCCGATCTGCCGAAGGGCCACTACCAGGACGGCACGCCGCAGACCGGCGCCGAGGGCAAGGTGTACGTCTCCGCGGTCATCCTCCCGGACGGCAAGGTCCTGGAGACCGGCGGCGCCCTGCACACCTACCGCGAGGACCCCGTCTTCGAGGCGTCGCTGTACGACCCGGCGACCAACACCTTCCAGGCGGGCCTGGCGACCGACCCGGTCCCGCGGACCTACCACTCGTCGTCCCTGCTGCTGCCCGACGGCCGCGTCCTGAGCGTCGGCGACAACCCCGGCGACGGCTCCTTCGACCAGCGGGTGTCCATCTACGAGCCGCCGTACCTGTTCAAGGGCGACCGCCCGCAGATCACTTCCGTGGCCGGCACCGACTGGACCTACGGCACCGACCAGCGCATCACCGTCGACAAGCCGGTGGTCAAGGCCTCGCTGATCCGCCCGGCGGCCATCACCCACTCCTCCGACCCCAACCAGCGCTATGTCGACCTGCCGATGACGGTCGACGGCGACACCATCGACCTCAGCCTCACCAGCAACCCCAACCTGGCCCCGCCCGGCTGGTACATGCTGTCGGTCGTCGACGCGAACGGCGTGCCGTCGGTGTCGAAGTGGGTGCGGATCGGCGCGGCCGGCCAGGTCGCGACGGCCCGGGTCCAGGACTTCGCGGAGGACCTCAGGGCCGCTCCCGCGAGCGAGACGGACACCGCCGTACCGGAGAGCACCGACCACGGCGACCACCAGAACCACCAGGGCCACGAGGGCGTCGAGATGCCCGCCGGCTTCGACGGCTGCGACCACTCCTACGGCACGATCAGCCAGTGCGTGCCGTGGACCTTCCCGAAGAAGCTGAACACCGTCGCCGAGCGCTGCGACTGGCTCGAGAAGAACGGCTACGGCACCGGCCTGAAGGTCTCCGGCCGCGACCGCCACGGTCTGGACCGCGACAAGGACGGCATCGCCTGCGGAAAGGGTGACGTGAAGAAGAAGCAGCGCTAGCCCGCGAACTCCCGAAGGGCGCGTTCCACGATGGCCTCCAGCTGCTCGTGGTGCGCGCCCTTCCAGTACGCCCGCCCGCACTCCCCGCACCGCGCGAACACGTCGTACGTCTTGCGCGTGCCGCCCTTCAGCTGGTCGGCGACCTCTTCCTTGGTGGCCTCGCGCAGCAGTCCGTTGCAGGCGGTGCAGCGCGTCCAGGGGCGCAGCTCGGGGGCGAACCGGTCGAGGACGTCGCGGAGTTGCTCCTCGGGGTCCGTGCTGTAGACGAAGGCGCCGGCCCACAGCTCCCGGCGGCGCAGCAGACCTCGGTCGCGGCTCAGCATGACCCGGCGCTCGGCCGCCGAGCGGGCCGCGAGCGCCGGGTCGCCGATGTCGGCCGACTCGTACGCCGTGTCCACCCCGAGCAGTCGCAGCCGTCGGGCGAGGGTGCCGAGGTGGACGTCGAGGAGGAAGCGCAGGGGGGCGCCCGGCACCCGCTGGGGGCGGGTGACGGGGCGTACGCGCACCGACTCGCCGTCGGACGGGACGTGCGAGACGGGTACCTCACGGCCGTCGACGTCCAGGGTGCCGACCTCTGTGAGGGGCACCCCGAGGGACTCGACGACATGGCCGAGGGTGGAGACGCCGTCGACGGCGAGGGCGGTGGCGCCGGAGCGCCGGGCGGGCGGGACGAACAGGGCCAGCTCGGGGGCGACTTCGACGCGGATCTCGGGTGCGTTCACCCGGTCAGGATGGCATGGGGACACGAGGTCGTCTCAGGGGTTCTCCTTCCCGAGGCCGTGCTCCAGGACGTCCAGCGCGCGGTCGACGAGGTCGGTGAAGTCGCCCTGGTGGCCGTTCTCCGCCCAGTACAGCGAGGCCTCCATCAGGCCGCCGACGAAGGACATCGCGTAGACACGGACCTCCAGGCCGTCGGGGTCACGGCCGGTGCGCTCGGCGAGCGCGGCGCAGATCATGCGGCCGGTGACCGACATGCTCTCCAGCATCCGCGAGCGCACGGCCGGGATCTCGACCATCAGGCGGGTGCGCAGCCGCGCCACGCTCAGGTCCTCCTCGCCGCCCACGCGGGCGGCGGACAGCATCACGTCCCGGATGGTGTCCGGCCACGGCTCGTCGGCGGGCCGGGACCGCAGTTCCTCCAGCAGGATCGGGTCGTACTCGTCCGTGAGGACGATGTCCTCCTTGGTCGGGAAGTAGCGGAAGACGGTCGACGGCGACACCTCGGCCCGCTCGGCGATCTGCTCGACCGTCGTCGCCTCGTACCCCTGCTCCTCGACCAGCGCGTACGTCGCGGCGCGGATCGCCTCGCGTGTCTTGATCTTCTTGCGCTCACGGAGCCCGAGCTGGGGGCGGTCGGCGGGGGAGAGGGGGGAGCGTGCGGCCGTCATGGTCGTCATTGTCGGGCATCCGCCGCCGGGGAGACGAGGTGCAGGGGCGGCCGGGTCGGCGGCCGGGATTCGGCTGCCGCACAGGGTCCCCGGCAGGAACGCGACGGCCGGCAGGCCGGCGACGAGGGCGGCGACACCGCAGACCAGCATCACGACGCCCAGGCCGTGCACGTACGCGCTGTTCGCGGAGGCCACGAGGTCCGCCGCGCCCGCCCGGTCGGCGACGACATGCGCGGCGACGACGGAATCCCCGGCGGTGCCGGCGGCCTCCGCGGGCAGCCCGGTGACGTCGAGGCGGTCGCGGTAGGCGCTCGCGAGGAGGCTGCCCAGCAGGGCGATGCCGATCGCGCCGCCCACCTGGCGCAGGGGCATCAGCAGCCCGGAGCCGCTGCCGGCCCGGTCGGTGGGCAGGGTGCCGAGGGCGCCGGACATCGCGGGGACGATCGAGAAGCCGAAGCCGACCCCGGCGATCATGAGCCACAGCGCGGTGAAGCCGTACCCGGAGTCCACCGTCGCAGGGCTGCCCAGGAGCGCGGCGAAGGCGAGGAGTGAGAGTAGATGTCAAAAGATACTCACCGTCAACCAATGTCGGCGCACGGAGAAGGGCCACGGCTCGAAAGCCGTGGCCCTGGAAGGGGAGGGGTGGGCGCTAGGTGGGCGCTATCCGTGCTGGTACGCCACCAGCGAGATGCCCACGTAGTGCGCGATGAACGCCGCCAGCGTGAAGGAGTGGAACACCTCGTGGAACCCGAACCAGCGCGGTGACGGGTTGGGGCGCTTGATGCCGTAGATCACGCCGCCCGCGCTGTAGAGGAGGCCGCCGACGATCACCAGGACCAGCACGGCGATGCCACCCGCGCGCATGAAGTCGGGCAGGAAGAAGACGGCTGCCCAGCCCATCGCGATGTAGCAGGGCGTGTAGAGCCAGCGCGGGGCGCCGACCCAGAAGACGCGGAAGATGATCCCCGCCGCCGCTGCCGCCCAGATGCCCCAGAGCAGCACCTCTCCCTTGCCGCCCGGCAGGAGCAGCATGGTCAGCGGCGTGTAGGTGCCCGCGATGATCAGGAAGATGTTGGCGTGATCCAGGCGGCGCAGGACGCCGTCCATGCGGGGACTCCAGTCGCCCCGGTGGTACAGCGCGCTCACGCCGAACAGCAGGCAGGCGGTGAGGGCGAAGATGCCGCAGGCGATGCGGCCTCTCGTGGTGTCGGCGAGGGCGGTGAGCACGAGGCCCGCGACCAGGGCGGCGGGGAACATTCCGAGATGCAGCCAGCCGCGCAGCTTCGGTTTGACCGGATGCGGCAGGGGGAGCGCGACGGGGCCGCGGCCGGCGGCCGGCGTATCCGTACGCGCGTCGGGGGCGGACGCAGTCATGCGTTCCATCGTACCTACGGAACCGTAAGTTACGGATCGGTGGGGCGAGATGAGGGGGCAAGAGTGGTCATCATCTCACGCGTCCGGGGGGCGCGGCAGGGGTCGACGGTTGGGCACGTGGCGAGCCTCACGCCGCTCATCTGTGATGCCCTCTGGACAGATGCGCCCTTGCGTCGGATGATCAAATGAGTGCGGTCGGCACCGGATGAGCGCTCAGCAGCTTGCTGCGAAGCATCCGGGCCGCGGCCCCCACGGGGCAGACAAGGACAAAATCCCTCACCTAGGAGCGATCGTGGCGCGCGACATCGCGGCTCCCCCCGTCATCCCCACCCAGCACCAGGAACTGATCTCGTGGGTCAACGAGATCGCCGAACTGACGCAACCGGACAACGTGGTCTGGTGTGACGGATCCGAGGCCGAGTACCGGCGGCTGTGCGAGGAACTGGTCGAGAAGGGCACCTTCAAGAAACTCGACCCCGTCAAGCGCCCCGACTCCTACTACGCGGCATCCGACCCGACCGACGTCGCCCGGGTCGAGGACCGCACCTTCATCTGCTCCGAGAAGGAGGAGGACGCGGGCCCGACCAACCACTGGAAGGCCCCCGCCGAGATGCGGGAGATCTTCCAGGGCGACAAGGGCGTCTTCCGCGGCTCCATGAAGGGCCGGACGATGTACGTCGTCCCGTTCTGCATGGGCCCCCTCGGCTCGGACCTCTCCGCGATCGGCGTCGAGATCACCGACTCCGCCTACGTCGCCGTGTCCATGCGCACCATGACCCGCATGGGGCAGCCCGTCCTCGACGAACTCGGCACCGACGGCTTCTTCGTGCGTGCCGTGCACACGCTCGGAGCGCCGCTGGCCGAGGGCGAGACGGACGTGCCGTGGCCGTGCAACTCGACCAAGTACATCTCGCACTTCCCCGAGACCCGCGAGATCTGGTCCTACGGCTCCGGCTACGGCGGCAATGCCCTGCTCGGCAAGAAGTGCTACGCCCTGCGCATCGCCTCCGTCATGGCCCGCGACGAGGGCTGGCTCGCCGAGCACATGCTGATCCTCAAGCTGACCCCGCCGCACGGCGAGTCGAAGTACGTCGCCGCCGCCTTCCCGAGCGCCTGCGGCAAGACGAACCTCGCCATGCTGGAGCCGACCACCCGCGGCTGGACCGTCGAGACCATCGGCGACGACATCGCGTGGATGCGGTTCGGGGAGGACGGCCGCCTGTACGCGATCAACCCCGAGGCCGGTTTCTTCGGCGTCGCGCCCGGCACCGGTGAGCACACCAACGCCAACGCGATGAAGACGCTGTGGGGCAACGCGGTCTTCACCAACGTCGCCCTCACCGACGACAACGACGTGTGGTGGGAGGGCATGACCGAGGAGCCGCCCGCCCACCTCACCGACTGGAAGGGCAACGACTGGACGCCGGAGTCGGCGACCCCGGCCGCCCACCCCAACGCCCGCTTCACCGTGCCCGCCTCGCAGTGCCCGATCATCGCGCCCGAGTGGGAGGACCCCAAGGGCGTGCCGATCTCGGCGATCCTCTTCGGTGGCCGGCGCGCCACCGCCGTACCGCTGGTGACGGAGTCCTTCGACTGGAACCACGGCGTCTTCCTCGGCGCCAACGTGGCCTCCGAGAAGACCGCCGCCGCCGAGGGCAAGGTCGGCGAGCTGCGCCGCGACCCCTTCGCCATGCTGCCGTTCTGCGGCTACAACATGGGCGACTACATGGGCCACTGGGTCGACGTCGCCAAGGCGAAGGACCCGGCGAAGCTCCCGAAGATCTACTACGTCAACTGGTTCCGCAAGGACGACGAGGGCAAGTTCGTCTGGCCCGGCTTCGGCGAGAACTCCCGCGTCCTGAAGTGGATCGTGGAGCGCCTGGAGGGCAAGGCCGAGGGCGTCGAGACCCCGATCGGCATCCTGCCGGCGCCGGGTGCCCTCGACACCGAGGGCCTCGACCTGGCGGAGAAGGACCTCGACTTCCTCCTCACGGTCGACAAGGAGATCTGGCGCGAGGAGGCCTCGCTGATCCCCGAGCACCTCAACACCTTCGGCGACCACACGCCGAAGGAACTGTGGGACGAGTACCGCGCACTGGTGCAGCGCCTGGGCTGAGCCGGCCCCCGAGACGCCGCGGCCGGTTCCGATTGAGCCCTGACCAGCAATATCGTCACGGCCGGCCGCGGTGACCGCACCACAGACCGGCGAGGCCCCGCACAACGGCGTGGGGGGCCCTGGGCCTGTCGTCGCCCACCCGTCAGCCCCGACGGGACGGGCGGCGGCAGGCCTTCGCCCGTGCGGCCCCCCCCACCGAGGAACCGCTACTGGGAGCGGTCCTCCAGATACCGGGTGTGCGACTCCTGCCGCCGCGTCTCCGTCTCGCGCAGCCCCGCCGCCAGCCGCTCCGCCTCCTCGTGCAGCAGCGTCAACTGCCGCTCCAGGTGCCGCTCCGGTGGTTCCTGGCCGGGCGCGAGCCGCGTCCACCAGCGGGTCCGCACGAACGTGTCGACCGCCTCCGGAACGTCCTGGCGCACCGCCCGGGACAGCGTGTGCACCCCCTCCGGGTCCTGAGCGAGGATCTCGGTGACCCAGCCGGGGTCCAGCAACGCGGTCAGCAGCTCGGTCAGTTCGGTGAGCCGGCCGCCCGCCGCGGGCGGCAGTTCGACGTCCGCCAGATAGGCCTTCAGCCGGTCGAAGTCGGCCCGCACCTCGTCGAGCTGCGCCGACGGGTCCGGGAAGTCCGGCAGCGGGGGCCGTTCCGGCGGCGCGGTCAGCGCGCCCGCGCCGTACAGACCGACGACCACGACCGGCCAGTACGGCCCCGCCGCACCCGTGAAGGTCAGCACCAGGCCGGCCAGCCCGCACGCGCTGCCCGCGATGTTCTTGCGGGATTCCAGGTAGCCCATGAACCTACTGGTAGCCACGGATCTCCTCGAAGGCGCCGTCCAGCGAGCCCTGCCGGGCGTCGAAGAGGCGGCCGCCGGTCAGCTCGGCGATGTGCTCCAGCTCCTCGCGGTCGGAGTCGCCGAAGAGGATGGGGAAGACGGGGATGTCCTGGCGGTCGCCGGACAGCCCGCGGTAGAACGCGTCGAAGTCCTCGGCGTCCGCGCCCGCGGTGTTCTCGCCGTCCGTCATCAGCACGATCGACGTGAACGTGTCCTTGCCGGTGCCGAGATGGTCGTACGCCTTCTGCAGGGAGGTGAAGATCGCGGTGTCGCCGTCGGCCTCCAGGCCCTTGGTGTCGCCGCGGATCGCGTCGAGGCCCTGGTCCGGGTCTGCTGGGTCGACGACGTGCGTGCGCACGCTCTTGACGTCCGAGCCGAAGGGCATCAGCGTGACCTCCTCCCGGTCGCGGAAGTCGCCGGTGAGGTCGGTGAGAGCCGTCTTCAGCCGGCTGAGGCGGTCGCCCTCCATCGAGCCGGAGGTGTCGAGGACGTACACGGTCCGCGAGGGGCGGCGCAGCTCGTTCTCGTAGGCGTCGAGCAGGCCGTCGGCGACGGATCGGCTGCCGGGGAACGGCAGTTCGCGCCGCCGGCCGGTGTCGAGGCCCGCCGCGGGCGGCACCGAGGCGACGACCGGGCGGCGGTGGGTGCGGTCGGTGATCAGCCGCTGGACGGGGTCCGCGCGCAGCGCCTCGGTCACCCTGCGCACGTTCTCGCGGGTCGCCGTGTCCGTCGAGGCGAGCGAGGAGAGCGGATAGTCGGCGGTGACGACGCCGTCCTTCGGGCGGATCACGGTCAGGCCCGGGATGCCCTCGAGGACCGACTCGTAGTTGAGCAGCGCGTCGACGTCACCGCGGCGGGTGTACGCGCCCGCCAGCCAGCCCGAGGAGCCCGAGGTCAGCTTCTGCCCCTGGAAGAACTCCTTCAGCCGCGGCCGGGCCGTCGCCACGTCCGCGTCGGTGAGCGCGGACTGGGCGCCGGAGAGCGCCGAGGCGACCGAGACCAGCGTGGAGAAACCGGAGTTGGAGCGGGCCGGGTCGGTCATGCCGTAGGTGAGCCGGCCGTCCCGGACCGCCAGGTCGATCTGCGACCAGGTGACCTCCGCCGGCTTCCAGCCCAGCTTCCCGACCGTGGCCGTCCGGACGCCGATGGCGACCGGGCTGGACATGACGGGGGTCTCCGACACGACCTTCTCGGCCGCGTCCGGGCGCAGCCGCAGATAGTCGTTGGAGGACAGCCATACGGCGTCGTAGCGGCCGTCGGCCTTGCCGGTGGCGAGCAGGTCCACGGCGTCGAGGGTGCCCATGTAGGTGGGGCGGAGCGTGACGCCGGTGTCCTTCGCGACCCGCTCGAAGACCGGGGTCATGTCACTGAGTTCGCTGGAGGCCAGGACGCGCAGGGTGCCCGGCCGCGGGGCGCTCGCGTCCTCCTTGCCGTCCTTGCCGTCCTTGCCGTCGTTCGGCCCGGAGCAGGCCGTGGCCGCGAGCAGGGCGACGGACGCGAGGACGGCGGCCAGGGGTCGTCTCATCCGAGGCCACCCTCCAGCGCGCCCTGCTTGCGGCTGCGGTCGAGATACGTGCCCGCGTGCTGGAGTTCGGACGTCAGGTTCTCCACCGTCACCGCCATCGCCTCGGTGGCCTGGACCTTGTAGCTGTCGATGGCGTCGAGGGTGCGGTAGATCTGCTGGAACGCGGTCCGCAGCGTCTCGGCCCCGACCGCCGGGTCGGCGGCGATGCGCTGGATCTCCCCGCTCTGGGTCGCGAGCATCTCCGCGTTGCCCCGGATCAGGTCCTCGGTGGTCCCCCGCAGGGCGTTGACCTGCTCGACGACCTTCTTCTGGTTGTCCAGCGCGGAGGCCAGCATCACGGAGATCCGCAGCGCCGACACGGTCGTCGTGGCCGCCCGGTCGACGCCCTTGATCAACTCCTCGTTGTTGCGGCGTACGACGTCCATGGCGAGGTAGCCCTGCGCGCACACCGCGAGCTGGGTGAGCAGGTCCTGGTGCTTCTGCCGGACCGGGAAGAGGACGTCTGCCCGCAGGGTGTCGGCCTGCGCGGGGTCGGTGGCCTCGGCGCCGGTGATGTGCTGCTCGACGGCGTCGTCCAGGGCCTCGGTCAGGACGACGTACTCCTGGAGCTTGCCCATGGTCTCCCACAGGCGGACGCGCTCGGTCTGCAAGGAGGCGTTGTCGCGGCGCAGTTCGTCCTGACCGCCCCGGAGGGAGCCGACGATTCTGTTGAGGGTGCCCTGTGCGGAGGCGTACTTGGCGACGTGGTCGCGCAGCCTGTTGCCGCCGGGCAGCCGGGAGAGGAACCTGCGGCCCTTGCTCGCGGGCAGGTCCCGCGGGTCCAGGTCCTCGACCACGCGCCGCAGCTCGACGAGCGAGCCCGCCACCTTCGACTGGGCGTCCCCGCCCTTGTCGGGCAGGCTGCGCACGGTGCGCTCCAGCATCCGGTTGGACTGCGCGGTCGCGGTGCGCATCTCGCCGGCGCCCAACGCGGTGATCTCGCCGACCTTGCCGGCGAACTCGGGTGAGCGGGCGTCCAGGGCGGCCAGGCCGTCGACGTAGGCGGCGGCCTTGGCGGCCATGTCACTGCGGACCCCGTCGTCGACCGGGACGAGTCCGCCGACCTTCTCCCGCGGCACGGCCGTGACGGCCTCCGGCGGGGTCAGCGTGAAGTCGCTGTCGCTGGTGCTCACTTGGTGTGTCCCCCTTGTCCGCGCGCCCGTCGCGCCAGCTCGTGCAGCACCGCGGAGGTGGGCACGGGAGCCTGGCGGACGCCGGTCAGCTGCTGCTTGAGATAGGCGGTGCGGCTCGCGGTGGCCGCCGCGAACTCGGCGAGGTCGCCCTGCGGACGGAAGCCGTGCCGGACCGCCAGCTTGCGCAACACCGGGTCGGTGCCGAGGAGTTCGGCGACGGCCTTGCCCCGCTCGGTCAGCGGTACGACGGTGTGGTCGCTGTTGACCGTGGTGTCCGGGTAGAGGACGACCAGGTCACCGGGGTTCGCCTGCTCGTCGAGGAGGGCGGCCACCTGGGACTCGTAGACGAGGACGAGGGGATTGCCGGCGCCGCTGACGAAGTCCCGGAAGGCCGCGTCGGTGCTGGACTGCTGGGCGCCCTGCACGCTGACCAGCTTGCGCAGCAGCGGCGTGGCCTTGTCGACCTCGGCGTCGCCCGCGACCACCTTGCCGCCGTTGGCGACGTAGGAGGCGGCGGCCAGGTAGAGGGCGCCGGAGTTGGAGGTCTCCGGGTCGGTGCTGGAGATGTAGAGGGTGCCGGTCAGCTCCCCGTACACCGCGGCGCCCTTCAACTGCTGCCAGGTGCGGTCGCGGCCGACCGCGTCTAGGTAGGCGGCCATGTCCAGGGTGCCGCGGCTCTTCCCGTCGAGCGTGGCCATCCCGTTCCCGGCGAGCACCTCGGCGGCCCCGCGGTGGGCCACGACGACGAGGGGCGAGTAGAACGGGCGGGGGAGGGTCCCCGTGACCTTGTACTTGGCGGCGAGTTCGGCCGCGGGCGCCTGGCCGGACGGGAATGCGAGGTCGAACCCCTTGAGGTCCAGCCCCTCCATGGCCCAGGACCCGGAGGTCTCGGCCTTCACGGTGTGGCCCCTGGCGGCGAGGGCCTTCACCACGTCCGGATCGGCGAAGAACGCGGCCTTCTCCGATCCGATGACCATCCGCACGGTCTTCGTTGCCGTGCCTGTCTCCTCGTTGTCCCGGCCTGCGACGACGGCGGCCACCACGCCACCGATCAGCAGCACCGCGAGGACGATTCCTGCGATACGTCTCACGCCCGGAGCGTGCTCCCGGAATCGCACATTCCCGGGTGCCCCGGATGAACGGAGAGTGAAGGAGCGGACCCGGAACGCAACGGGAGGGGCCTGTTCCGGATGGGTTCGTGCCGGGGCTTCCGTCCGGGCCGTCAGCGGTGTGTGGCGCCCGGTCCGCGCGTCGCTGCGGGTGCACGCGGACCGGGGCCGTTCGGGGGACCCGGTGGGGTCAGGCGGTGGCGGCCAGGGTTTCGGTCGCCAGGGCGGCGGCGTGGGCGTCCATGCGCTCCGCCGAGAGGATCGCCGCCGCCGTGTCGGCGCGGGACGCCGCGACGACCAGGGCGCGTCCGGCGAGGGCGTGGGCCCGTCGGTGCAGGGCCGTGGAGCGGGTCGGGCCGGTGGTCGTGGCGCGGGCCGGCGGCCTGCCTCCCCGCAACCGGGCGACCTGCCGCGCGAGATCTTCGGCCGCGGTGTCCAGGTCGGTGGAGGGGGCCTGGGCGCGCAGCTCGTCGGTGACGGCCAGCAGCGCCGCGAGATGACTCGCGAGCTGGATGTCCAGCTCCTCCTCGCGCGTCCGGTGAGGGAAGTCGGAGGTGCCGGCCGTCGTGCTGTGGACCGACTTGGTGCGGATCGGTTCGTACATGAGACGGCCTCCCGTGTGCTTGCAGGAAACCATCCTAGCTTGGAACTCGTCTAAAGTTGAGTCGATCTTAAAACCGGACCCGGAGGCTTGCCGGGCGTGACCGTCAGGGTTGGCCGTAGCCGTCCAGGAAGCGCCCGATCCGTCCGACCGCGTCCCGCAGATCCGTCACCGTCGGCAGCGTGACCACCCGGAAGTGGTCGGGTTCCGGCCAGTTGAAGCCGGTGCCCTGGACGACCATGATCTTCTCCCGGCGCAGCAGATCGAGGACCATCCGCCGGTCGTCCTTGATCTTGAACACTGTCGGGTCCAGGCGCGGGAAGAGGTACAGCGCCCCCTTCGGGCGGACGCACGTCACGCCCGGGATCTGCGTCAGCAGCTCGTACGCCGTGTCCATCTGCTCCTTGAGCCGCCCGCCCGGCAGCACCAGCTCGTTGATCGTCTGCCGCCCGCTGAGCGCGGCCACGACCCCGTGCTGACCCGGCATGTTCGCGCACAGGCGCATGTTCGCCAGGATCGTCAGACCCTCGATGTAGGAGTCGGCGTGGGCGCGCGGCCCGGAGATCGACATCCAGCCGACGCGATATCCGGCCACCCGGTACGCCTTCGACATTCCGTTGAAGGTGAGCGTGAGCAGGTCAGGCGCGACCTTGGCGGTCGGGATGTGCGTGGCGCCGTCGTAGAGGATCTTGTCGTAGATCTCGTCCGAGCAGACCAGCAGGTTGTGCCGGCGGGCGATGTCGGTCAGACCCCGGATCATCGCCTCGTCGTACACCGCGCCCGTCGGGTTGTTCGGGTTGATGATGACGATCGCCTTGGTGCGGTCGGTGACCTTGCGCTCGACGTCCGCGAGGTCCGGCATCCAGTCGGACTGCTCGTCGCAGCGGTAGTGCACGGCGGTGCCGCCGGACAGGGCCACCGCGGCGGTCCACAGGGGGTAGTCGGGCGCCGGGACGAGGACCTCGTCGCCGTCGTCCAGCAGGCCCTGCATCGCCATCACGATCAGCTCGGACACGCCGTTGCCGATGAAGACGTGCTCGACGTCCGTCTCGATGCCGAGCGTCTGGTTGTGCATGACCACCGCGCGGCGCGCGGCCAGCAGGCCCTTCGCGTCGCCGTAGCCGTGCGCCGAGGAGACGTTGCGGAGGATGTCCTCGAGGATCTCCGGCGGGCAGTCGAAGCCGAACGCGGCCGGGTTCCCGGTGTTCAGCTTGAGGATGCGGTGGCCCGCCGCCTCCAGGCGCATCGCCTCCTCGAGAACCGGGCCCCGGATCTCGTAACAGACGTTGCTGAGCTTGGTCGACTGGATCACCTGCATGTCTGGGAGCTTACGGCTCGGTAACGCCCCTCGGGGCGTGTTTTCCGCCACGTGAGACGCCAGGTTTGCGGTGATATCGCCGTCCGCTGTCCCGGAGGCCCCCGCATCCCTACAATCCCCGGCCATGTCCAGGCCAGGTGAGAGCGTGAACCGTCCGGTTCAGCCGAACGTGTATCTCCCGTACGCCGAGGCCGACCCGTCGCAGTACGAGGCGTACCGGGATCCGGCCGCGGCGCACGGGTGGGAGAACGCCTACGACGAGACCAGCGAGCTGCCTCGCATCGCGGAGCCGTCGGCCCCGATGGCGTCCGACCCGCAGGTCTCCGGCGGGCGCGCGGACCGGCGGCGGGCGGCCCGCAGGCCCCGGCGCGCGGTCGCCGCCGTCGGCGCGGTGGGCGTCGTCTCGGTGGCCGCGCTGGTCGCGGGCTTCGCCTTCGCCGGATCGTCGGACGACCTGGAGAAGGGCCGGCCGGAGGGCACCCGGTCGGCCGCGCCGGACGCGGCCGGGGCATCCGACTCCCCGTCCCTCCCTCCGGAGACGGGTGCCGGACGGTCCGCCGGGGCCGGGACCTCACCCACCGGCACTGAGTCCACGCCCTCGCCGGGAGCCACACCCTCGCCGGGAGCCACGCCCTCCAGGCCGCCGACGGCATCCCCTTCGGCCGCTCCCACGACCACCTCCGCACCCTCCGTGCCCAGCTCCGCCCCGGCGACCGACTCGGGCAGGGGAAACCCCAAGGGTCGGGGCAAGGGGCCGCGGTAGGTGGGGAGAGGAGAGCGGCACGACGCGCTGAGGTGCCCCCCTCCAGGCTCCGCCGGGCCGCCCCCGCTGACCGTCACCGACTCCGACCCTCGCCCCG
>NZ_JBHXHX010000016.1:57928-220326 GCF_042723915.1 Streptomyces sp. NPDC058335
CCGCCCTCGTCGGTGCGCGACCGCCCCCGTCGGCCCTGGCTGCTCTCCGTCGGCTTCCCGCCGCCCCCGGTCGGCCCGCCGCCTCCCCGTCGGCTCGCGTCGCCCCTGCCCCCCCCGCAAAGGGCCGCGTAGGTGAGGACGGGAGAGCGGCACGACGCGCTGAGGTGTCCCCATCCGGGCTCCGCCGGGCCGGTCCCGCTGCCCCTCACCGACTCCGACCCTCGACCCGCCCTCGTCGGTGCGCGACCGCCCCCGTCGGCCCTGGCTGCTCTCCGTCGGCTTCCCGCCGCCCCCGGTCGGCCCGCCGCCTCCCCGTCGGCTCTCGCCGCCCCTGCCGCCTCCCCGGCGGCTGAAAAGTGATCCTTGTCCTCCCCTCCCTCTGCGCTAACAATGCGCATGACAAAAAGCGCGCATGATCCGTCGCGCGTGACGCAGCAGCAGCGGCGGCCGGAAGATCTTCGGTCGCCTTGTCGTCAGAGGGGACCCCCACATGAGAAAGCCTCTCGTCGCCGCGCTCATCGCCCTGGCCATCGCCGGGGCCGGTGCGGCGCCCGCGGTCGCGGCGCCCGTGAGCGACGCGCCCGTGAGCGAGGCGCCGGCAGCCGTGAGCACGGCTTCGGCGCCGGCGGTCGCGGACACGAAGGCGGCCGCGTCGCCGACCCTTCAGGCCGTCACCCTGGCCGGGACCGTCGCGCTGAGCAACTGTTCCGGCTCCCTGGTCCGCTTCCCGAACTCGCTCGACACCGACCCGGCACTGGTCCTCACCAACGGCCACTGCCTGGAGACGGGCTTCCCCGCGCCTGGCCAGGTCATCGTCAACCGGGCCTCCAGCCGCACCTTCGGGCTGCTCAACTCCGCCGGCACCCGGGTCGCGACCCTGCGCGCCAGCAAGATCGCCTACTCGACGATGACCGACACGGACGCCACGGTCTACCAGCTCACCAGTACGTACGCGACGATCCGCAGCTCGTACGGCATCAGCGCGCTCACCGTGCAGGACACGCACCCCACCGCCGGCACCGCGATCACCGTCGCCTCCGGCTACTGGAAGCGGCTCTACAGCTGCAACATCGACGCGTTCGTGTACCGCATCAAAGAGGGCGACTGGACCTGGAAGGACTCGGTCCGTTACACCTCCGCCTGCCAGACCATCGGCGGCACGTCCGGCTCACCGGTGGTCGACCAGGCCACCGGCAGGGTCGTCGCCGTCAACAACACCGGCAACGAGGACGGCGAGTCCTGCACGGTGAACAACCCGTGCGAGGTCGACGCGAGCGGCAACGTCACCGTCCGCCAGGGCATCAACTACGCCCAGCAGACCTACCAGTTCCCGGCCTGCTTCACGACCCGGAACCAGCTCAACCTGAGCGCCGCCGGGTGCGTCCTGCCCAAGCCGTAGGGCGACGCGGAGGGGCGGTCCGTCACCCGGCCACGGGACTGCGGCGGACCGCCCGCCCCGCCAGTACGTCCGTCCGCCGGCCGTCCTCGATGACGAACCGGCCGTCGACCAGGACGTACGGGATGCCGGTCGGCGGCGTTCGCGGCGTGTCGTAGGTCGAGCCCGCCGCCACCGTCCGCGGGTCGAACAGCACCAGGTCCGCCCGGTGACCCTCGCGGACCAGGCCCCGGTCGGGCAGGCGCAGCCGGGCCGCCGGACGGCCGGTGAGGCGGGCCACGCACTCCTCCAGCGACAGCACGCCCAACTCCCTTACGTACTCCCCGAGATACCGTGGGAAGGTGCCGTACGCGCGCGGGTGGGGCTTGGTGCCCTGGAGTATGCCGTCCGAGCCGCCGGTGTGGACGCGGTGGCGCATGATCGCCCGGACGTTCTCCTCGTGGCCGACGTGCTGGAGGATCGCCGGGGCGAGCCGGTCCTCGACCAGGAGCCGGCGGGCGGTCGTCCAGGGCGCCTCGCCGCGCAGCGCCGCCGACTCCCGGACCGTACGGCCGACGTACTCGCCGAGTCCGGCGCTGCCGACGCCCGAGATCTCGATGGTGTCCCAGTCGACCGGCACGCCGTGGCAGCCGTCCGAGCCCACCACCTCCAGATCGTGGCGGACCCGCTCGGCGGTCCCGTCGTCCGCCAGCCGCCGCAGGATCTCCTCCGGGCCGCCCTCGCTCGCCCAGCTCGGCAGCAGGGCCACCAGGGTGGTGCAGCCGGCGGTGTAGGGATACGTGTCCAGGGTGAGGTCGGCCCCGGTGGCCAGCGCGTCGTCCAGCAGGGCCAGCAGGTCGGGCGCCCGTCCCTCGTTCACCCCGAAGTTCATGGTGGCGTGCGCGAGATGGAGCGGGCAGCCGGCCTGCCGGGACAGCTCCACCATCTCCGCGTACGCCTCCAGGGCTCCCGCGCCGTAGGAGCGGTGGTGCGGGCAGTAGTAGCCGCCGTACGAGGCCACCACCCGGCACAGTTCGGTCAGTTCGGCGTTCTTGGCGTACATGCCGGGCGTGTAGGTGAGCCCGGAGGACATGCCGACCGCGCCCTGTTCCAGCCCCTCGGCGACCAGTCGCCGCATCCGGTCCAGCTCGGCGGGGGTCGCCTCGCGGTCGTCCCAGCCGACGACGAGCGCGCGGACCGTGCCCTGGGGGACGAGATAGGCGGCGTTGACGGCGATGCCACGGTCCAGCCGGTCGAGGTACTCGCCCACCGACCGCCAGTCGAAGTCGATGTCCTCGCCCGAGCCGTTCCACCCGGCGATGGACCGGCGCACTCCGTCGAGCGTGCGGTCGTCGACCGGTGCGTACGACAGGCCGTCCTGGCCCAGCACCTCCAGCGTCACGCCCTGGGCGGCCTTCGCGCTGTGGTCCGGGTCGCGCAGCAGGGCGAGGTCGCTGTGGGCGTGCATGTCGATGAAGCCGGGGGACAGGACGAGCCCCTCGGCGTCCAGTTCGCGGACCGCCTTCGGGCGCTGGCAGCCCGCGGCCGCCGCCTCCTTGACGATCGAGACGATCCTGCCGCCGTCGACCACCACGTCGGCGCGGTAGGAGTCCGCGCCCGTGCCGTCGACGACGTCCGCGTCACGGATGACGAGATCTTCCACGACCGAACCTCCCAGAAGAATGTACGGACTAGAAGAACGTACGGATGTAGTCGACGACCGTGCCGTCCGCCTCGGCCAGCGGGATCAGCTGCCACTTGTCGAAGGACGTGCACGGGTGGGACAGGCCGAGGCCGACCCAGTCGCCCACCTCCAGGTCCGCGTCCGGGGCCGTCCGCAGCCACGCGTGCTGGTCGGACAGGGCGGTCACCTCGACGCCGGCCGCCGCCCGTTCGACGCCGTCGCGCCGGACGACCTGGGCGAAGGGCAGGTCGAGGTCGTACGCCGCGTCCCGCTTGCCGGCGTTCACGAAGGCCTGCTCGGCGGAGGGCCGGGACACCACCTGCGCCCAGAGGCGGAACGCCGGTTCCAGGGCGCCCTCCTCGGGAACGCGGTTGAACGGCGTGATCTTGCGGTAGTGGCCGTCGTCGTGCGAGACGTACGCGCCGGAGCGGAGCAACTTCAGCACGGGCGCGGAGAGTTCGGGGATGCCGGCGAAGACGTCGGCGACCGCGTCGAACCAGGCGCTGCCGCCCGCGCTGACGACGATCTCCGCCACGCCCGCGAACCGCCCCGCCTTGTCGAGGTCCACGGCCAGCGCCACCAGCCGGCGCAGCCAGGCGTGCACGCGCTCCGGGTCGGCCCCCGGCACCTCGCCCTCGTAGCCCGCCACGCCCACCAGCCGCAGGGCCGGCGCCGCGGCCACCGCGTCCGCGACCGCCGCGCACTCCGCCTCCGTACGGACCCCCGTGCGGGCGCCCTCCCCGGCGGCCAGTTCGACGACCACGTCCAGCGGGCGGGCCGTCCCGCGCAGGGTCGCGTCCATCAGCTCCACCCCGCGCACGGAGTCGACGTAACAGACGAAGGAGAAGCCGGGGTCGGCGGCCAGTTCCGCCGCCGTCCAGCGCAGGGCCGCCGGGTCCACCAGCTCGTTGGCGAGGAAGACCCGCTGGACGCCGTACGCCCGCGCCACGCGGACCTGGTGCGGGACGGCGAGGGTGATGCCCCAGGCGCCGTGCTCGATCTGCCGCCGGAACAGCCGCGGCGCCATGGAGGTCTTGCCGTGCGGGGCGAAGGCGAGGCCGTGGCGGGTCGCGTAGGTCTCCATGAGCCGCAGGTTGTGGTCGAGGCGTTCGGCGGACAGGGCGAGGACGGGCGTGCTGAAACCGCCGGTGAAGAGGTTGCGGCGCTGGGCGGCCAGTTCGCCGACCGTCAGACCGTCGGCGTCCGGCGGGAGGCCCTTGAAGCGGTGGTCGACGCGCTCCTCGGCGAGCCGCGCGAGCGCTTCGGTTCCGGGGTCCAGGGCCATGCGAGCCTCCTGAAGTGACGTGTTGCGTCATGTGCAACGCTCATTGCGTATGTCGCTAACCGCTGTCTAACATCTCGGCCAACGCGGGGTCAACGGAGCCGACCCGCACACCGACCAGGGAGCTACGACGATCGTGACCGCCACCGGACCCCGCAACGCCCCCGACGTCGTGGACGTCGTCGCGCTCGGCGAGTCCATGGTCACCTTCCTGCCCTCCCGGCCCGGCCGCCTCGCCGACGTCCCCTCCTTCGACCGGGCCATCGGCGGCGCCGAGTCCAACGTGGCCTGCGTGCTGGCCGCCGCCGGCCACTCGGCCCGGTGGATCAGCAGGGTCGGCGCCGACGGCTTCGGCGACCACCTGGTCGAGACGATCGGGGCGTACGGCGTCGACGTCACGGCCGTCCGACGGGACCCCGCGCGACCGACGGGCGTCTACTTCCGCACCGCCGGGGACCGGGCGACCGACGCCCACGAGGTGGCGTACTACCGGGCCGGGTCCGCGGCCTCCGCGATGGCGGCGGGGAACGTGGACCTCACCGCCGCGCGGGCCGGACGCGTCCTGCACCTCACCGGCATCACCGCCGCCCTCTCGGAGGAGTGCCGCGGACTCCTCCACGAACTGACCGCGCCCCATCCAGCCCGGCCGCTCGTCTCCTTCGACGTCAACCACCGCCCCGGACTCTGGCAGGACGGCGACGACCCGCGCGCCCTGCTGGAACTCGCCCGCGGCGCCGACCTCGTGTTCGTCGGGGCGGACGAGGCACAGGAGGTGTGGGGCCCGCACGGCGCCGACGCCGTCCGCCGCGCCCTGCCCGGCCCCGCCACGCTCGTCGTCAAGCAGGGCGGACACGGCGTCACCGTCCTCGACGCCGGCCACGTCACCTTCGTGCCCGCCCCGCGCGTCGACGTCGTCGCCGCCGTCGGCGCCGGGGACGCCTTCGCCGCCGGCTTCCTCTCCGCGACCCTGCGCGCGCTGCCCATGAAGGCCCGCCTCCGCCACGGCCACCTCTGGGCCGCCGCCGCCCTCACCGTCCCCGGAGACCTCGCCGTACCTCCCTCCCGCGACCACGCCGACCGCCTCGCCGCCCTCGACGACGGCGCGTGGGGGAGACTTCGACTCGGCCCCGGCTGGACGCAAGCCGCGGCGGCCACCGAGGAGGTACCCACCCCATGAGCCAGACCGTCGACCGCGCCCTGAGCATCCTGCCGCTGCTCGCCGAGGGCCCCGCCGATCTCGGACAGGTCGCCGACCGCCTCGGCGTCCACAAGTCCACGGCCTTGCGGCTGCTGCGCACCCTGCACGAGCACGGGCTCGTCTACCGGCAGTCCGACCAGCGCTACCGACTCGGCGCCCGCCTCTTCGCCCTCGCACAGGAGGCCATGGAGAACCTCGACATCCGCGAGATCGCCCACCCCCACCTGGCCCGGCTCAACGAACGGTGCGGACACACCGTGCACCTCGCCGTGTACGAGGAGGGCGAGGTCCTCTACATCGACAAGGTGGAGAGCCGCTACCCGGTGCGGATGTACTCCCGGATCGGCAAGCCGGTCGCCATCACCGTCGCCGCCGTCGCCAAGCTGCTCCTGGCCGACCTGCCCGAGCAGGAGCGGCGCACGATCGCCGAGCGACTCGAATACCCCCTCTACACGGCCCGTTCCACCCCCAACGCCCCCGCTTTCCTGCGGGAGCTGACGAAGGTGCGCGAACAGGGCTGGGCCACCGACCTCGGCGGCCACGAGGAGTCCATCAACTGCGTCGCCGCGCCCATCCGGGGCGCCGACGGCCGGGTGGTCGCCGCGATGTCGGTCTCCGCGCCGAACGTCGTCGTCACCGCCGACGAACTCCTCACCCTCCTCCCGCAGGTGCGCCGCACGGCGGACGACATCAGCGGCGAGTACTCCGGCAGGACCCCAGCGAAGGACACCGCACGACCATGACCGAAAAGATCGCGCTCACGCCGAACACCCACACCACCCCGCCCGCGAAGTTCTCGCACGGCGTGCGCAAGGGCAACATCCTCCAGGTCGCCGGCCAGGTCGGCTTCCTGCCCGCCGAGGAGGGCAGGCCTCCCACACCGGCCGGCCCCACCCTGCGCGAGCAGACCCTCCAGACCCTCGCCAACGTCAAGGCGATCCTGGCGGAGGGCGGCGCGAGCTGGGACGACGTGATGATGATCCGCGTCTATCTGACCGACGTGGACCACTTCGCCGAGATGAACGACCTCTACAACACCTACTTCGAGGAGCAGGCGCTCACCGCCCCGCCCGCCGCCCGCACGACGGTCTACGTCGGCCTCCCCGCAGGGCTCCTCATCGAGATCGACGCGCTCGCCGTCCTGGGCTGAGCCCGATCCCCTGACGGCCCGCCAACTCCCGCACACCTCGACTCCGCACGCCGTACGACGGCACGGCGACCCCCGATCCGGGGGCGCGCCGTGCCGCGATCCGCCCTGCCCGAAAGCTCCATGTTCTTACGCAGAGGACCCCCGAATGTCCCTCCCCGTCCCCCTCGCGGCCGCCGCCGAAGCCCCGCCCCACACCGGCGGACTGCTCCTCCTCGTCGACGGCACGGCCGGACTGCTCACGGTCGCCGCCCTCGGCATCGCCCTCCTGCTCGTCCTGATCATCAAGGTCAGGCTCCAGCCGTTCGTCGCCCTGCTCGCCGTCTCCATAGCCGTCGGCCTGTCGGCCGGACTGTCCGTCACCGAACTCTTCGGCACCGTCCAGCGCTCGGACGCCGTCTCCACCATCGAGTCCGGCATGGGCGGCATCCTCGGCCACGTCGCGATCATCATCGGCCTCGGCACCATGCTCGGCGCGGTCCTCGAGGTCAGCGGCGGCGCCGAGGTACTGGCCTCCCGGCTCCTCAACCTCTTCGGTGAGAAGCGGGCACCCCTCGCGATGGGCATGACCGGCCTCATCTTCGGCATCCCCGTCTTCTTCGACGTCGGCATCTTCGTCCTCGCGCCGATCGTCTACGCCGCCGCCAAGCGCAGCGGAAAATCGATCCTGCTGTACTGCCTCCCCCTGCTCGCCGGCCTGTCGATGACGCACGCCTTCCTGCCCCCGCACCCGGGCCCGGTGGCGGCCGCCGGACTCCTCCACGTCGACCTCGGCTGGGTCATCCTCATGGGCGTCGTCTGCGGCATCCCCGCGGTGCTGGCCGCGTGGGCGTACTCCGCGTGGATCGGGCGCCGCCTCTTCGTCGCCGTACCGCAGGACATGGTCGAGGCGGCGGCGGAGGCGCGGTCGGCCGTCGTCGAGGAGCAGCGGACGCAGGGTGTCGTCCCGCGCGAGGACCCGGTACCGCTGGGCACCGTCCTCGGAATCATCGGTACGCCGCTGGTGCTGATCCTCGCGGCCACCTTCTCCTCGATCGCCCTGGACCCCTCCACCACGCGCTCGGTGATCGAGTTCTTCGGCAGCCCGTTCGTGGCCCTCACGATCGCCCTGCTCCTCGCCTACTACCTGCTCGGCATCCGGCGCGGCTGGTCCCGCAAGTCCCTGGAAACCGTCTCCACGGCCTCGTTGAAGCCGGTCGGCAACATCCTGCTGGTCGTCGGCGCGGGCGGCATCTTCGGTGCCGTGCTCAAGGCGAGCGGGGTCGCGCAGGCGCTCTCGGACACCTTCAACGACGTGGGTCTGCCGGTGCTGGTGCTGTCGTACCTGATCTCGGTGGTCCTGCGGGTCGCCCAGGGCTCGGCGACGGTGGCGATCGTGACGACCGCGGGCATCGTGGCGCCGCTGCTCGCCGAGGGGGACCACTCGCAGGCCTTCGTCGCCCTCGTCATCATGGCCATCTCGGCCGGCTCCATCTTCGCCTCGCACGTCAACGACGGCGGCTTCTGGATGGTCGCCAAGTACTTCGGGATCAGCGAGCGGGACACCCTCAGGACGTGGACCGTGCTGGAGACGGTGCTGTCGGTCGCCGGGTTCCTCGTGGCGGCCGTATTGAGCCTGTTCGTCTAGCCGCGGTCGCTCTATCGCGTGTAGGCGTCTCATAACGAAGTGGGGGGCCGACTGTGTCCGGCACAGGATCTTCGACCATACTGCCCGCTGTGGAGCAGCGTATAGGTTCGAGCAGCCAGCCCCTGGAGGGCGCCGGATTCGATCCGGCATTCATCCCCGGGCTCACGTCGCCCGTGACCGCGGAGGCGAAGGACGCGAAGCCGAAGGACGCGGAGCCGAAGGACGCGGAGCCGGAGGACGGCTCGGAGGACGACGCGGCGGTCACCGCCGAGGACGCCTCGGAGGGCGAACCGGCAGCAGCGGCCGAGGAGTCGGGGGACTCGGGGGCGGAGGAGTCGGAGTCCGACGAGGCTTCGGACGGTCCCGTCTTCGAGGCCGCCGACCGCCGGGCGCGGATCGTCGCCGACGCCCGGGGCGTCCGCCTCCGCCTCGACGCGGAGGAGTGCGAGTTCCGCTGGGAGGAGATCGGCGCGATCGAGACGGAAGTCCCGCGTTTCGGAAAGCGGTTGACCATCACGGTGCACACCCCTGACCGCCGCTGGTACCCGATCGAGATCGAGGCGACGGCCAGGGGCCGCTTCAAGGAGTGGGACGAGCAGCTGGACGCGGTTCTCGACGCCTACTTCGACGACGAGGCCGACGGCAAGGACTCCGACGCCGACACCGGCGTCGACAGCCAGGCCGAGGAGTCCGCGTCCTGATCCGCCCGGCGGCTGCCGCTAGCTGCAGTACTGCGTCTGCTTCCCGATGGACCGGTACATGCAGTCCGAGTTCTCCAGCAGTTGCAGCACCGCGTCCTTGTTGCGTGCGGTCTCCCGCTCGATGACCTCGTCGGGCGGGTAGAAACCGCCGCCGCCCGACGAGCCCGGGTACATCTCGAAGGTGTACGCGAAGATCTTGTGCGTGCCCCAGAGGTAGTCGTCGATCGACCCGTCCGTGATGTACAGGTCGCTCGCCTGCTCCGGGGTGTACCCGTTGCTCGCGGCCATCGACCGGCCGACCGTGGCGAAGGCGTTGCGGTCGTCCGCGGTCATCCCGGTGGTCGTGTCCGCCGAGGTGTATCCGAAGGGCCACAGCACCAGTTCGCTGTACGTGTGGAAGTCGATGCCGGCCCTGATCTGCTGGACGCCGCCCACGACCCGGCTGCGCACGAAGTTCGCGACCACCTTCACCTCGGGCGCCGACTCGGCCGCCGTACCCCGGTACGTCTCGGAGGACGGCGAGCCCGAGGAGCCGCCGCAGCAGCCCCACCGGTAGGCCCAGTTGCGGTTCATGTCCGTACCGACCGCCGTGGAGCCGGAGTTGGGCTGGCGGTTCTTGCGCCACGACCGGTAGGCACCGGTGGCGACGTCGTACTCGCCGCCGTCCGGGTTGAGGTCGGGCACGATCCAGATCTCCCGGTTGTTGACCATGCTGGTGACGCGGGAGTCGGTGCCGTAGCCGGCGCCCAGCTCGCGGATCAGGTACAGGGCCATCTCCACGGTCAGGTGTTCACGGGCGTGCTGGTGGTGGGTGAACAGCACCTCGGGCTCGGCCTCGTCGGTGCCGACGTTGTCGCTGATCTTGATGGCGACGATGTTCCGGCCCTGGTAGGACGTGCCGATCACCCGCTTGCTGATGATGTTCGGGTAGGCCGCGATGCGCTGGTCGATCTCCGCGTTCATCTCGGCGTAGTTGTGGTAGCGCGCGTCGGCGGACGGGAAGTCGTAGAGCCGCACCTCGCCCTCGGCGGTGCGGTCCGGGGCGGCGCCCAGCGGGGCGACCTCGTAGCCCTGCGCGCGCAGCTTCTTGATCTGGTCGGCGCGGCCGGAGACGACGACGGTCTCCTCGTCGGCCTCGTCGACGCTCACCCCGGACGCGGCGATCGCGGTGCGCATTTGGGACGTGCTGTGGTGGACGTGGATCTCGTACTGGCGGATGTCGTCGGCGGAGGCCGCCGGCTTCGCGGCACTGCCGGCCGCCGCGTTCGTGGCCGTCGCCGAGACCGGCGCGGCGAGGGCGAGGGCCATCAGGGCGGCCAGCGCGGCGGTTCGTCTGCCGCTGCGGCCGGGACCGCGGGTGCCTGCGCCGCGTGTGCGGAGTCGCATGGGTTCTCCTCGGTTCTCCAGAAGTCCGGGATCGCCGGACGCGTGGGGGATGGAGCGGGGATGGAACTGTGTGCGGGGCTGTGCACGGGTGCGGGGTGCCGCTCATCGTCGAGGCATGACATGGTCAGGTCAAGGGTGGGCAAGGCGCCGAATGGCCGGAATCGTACGGAGCGACCCCGCGCGGGAGGGGGGTGCCGCGCCCGGCGACGGCCGCGCAGTGTACGCGTGACCGGCCCTCAGGTGGCGGACCTGGGCAAAGTGCACCCGCGGGTGTGAGCCGCGCGTGCATATATGTACGCCCCGGGGAAGGCTGAGGGTCCGCGCACAAGAGGAGTCCGGTCCTCCGGCTCCTCAGAGGACCCCACCGCAGAGGACTGGCTGATCATGGGCGGATCAGCGCCGAGCCGGGACGGCCACCTGCCGGTGGAGACGACCAGCTTCGTCGACCGGCGCGGCGAACTGGCCGAAGGACGCGAGCTGTTGGCCCGCGCCCGGCTGGTGACCCTGACCGGCCCCGGCGGCGTCGGCAAGACCCGGCTGGCCGGGCGGATCGCCTCGCGCGTCGCCCGCGCCTTCCCCGACGGTGTGTGCTTCGTGCACCTCTCCGGCCTGCACGACCCCGAACTCGTTCCGCTCGCCGTCGCCGACGCGCTCGGCCTCCACGACCACTCCGCCCGCCCGGCGCTCGACACCCTCGTGGAACGCCTCCAGGACCGGCGGCTGCTGCTCGTCGTCGACAACTGCGAGCATCTGCTGCCCGCCTGCGCCGCACTCGCGGGCGCGCTGCTGCACGGCACCACCGGCGTCCGGATCCTCGCCACCAGCCGCCACCGGCTCGGCCTCACCGAGGAACACCTCATGGACGTACGGCCGTTGCCCGTCCCCGACCCGGACGGCGACCTCTCCGCCGCCGACGGCTACCCGGCCCTCGCCCTGTTCGCCGACCGGGCCGCCGCCGTCGTCCCCGGCTTCCGCCTCACCGCCGCGAACCGGGCGTCCGTGGCCCGCCTCTGCCGCCGCCTCGACGGCCTCCCGCTCGCCATCGAACTGGCCGCCGTGCGGATGCGCGTCCTCGACGTCGACCAGCTCCTGGCCCGCCTCGACGACCGCTACCGCCTCCTCACCGGGGGCAGCCCCACGGCCGCCCCCCGCCACCAGACCCTGCGGGCGGCGGTCGCCTGGTCCCACGAACTGTGCGGGGAGGCGGAACAGAGGGTGTGGGCCCGCCTGTCGGTCCTCCCGGCAAGCTTCGACCTGGAGACGGCGGAGGCGGTGTGCGGGGACGCGGGGGCGGATACGGGGGAGCGGCCCGGAGGGGACCAGCGCGAGGCTCGCCTCTCGTCCCGAGTCGGGCGCTGGGTGGGCGAAGGTCCGGGGGCTCCGGGGGCGGAGCCCCCGGGCTCGGGCCGGCAAGGGTCGGCGGGGGCGGAACACACGCCGCCCCTCCAGCCGTACGACATCCTCGACGCCGTCGCCGGACTCGTCGACAAGTCCGTCCTCTGCCGGGAGACCGACCCGGCCGGTGGCGTCAGGTACCGGCTCCTGGACACCCTCCGCGAGTACGGCCTGGAGCGCCTCCGCGAACACCCCGGCGAGGAACACGCCACCCGCACCCGTCTCCGCGACTGGATGCAGCACCGGGCGGCGACCTGCGAGCGCGACTGGTTCGGCCCCGGCCAGCCCGGCATCGTCACCCGCCTCCGCGCCGACCAGGACACCTTCCGCGCCGCCCTGGACTTCAGCCTCACCACCCCCGGCGAGGCCCTCGCGGGCCTCCGCCTGGCGGGCACCCTGTGGTTCCACTGGCACGCCTGCGGAGCCCCCCGTGAAGGCCGCTACTGGCTCGACCGCGCCCTGGCCGCCAACCCGGAGCCAACCCCCGAACGCGCCCGCGCCCTGTGGGTGTCCGGCCTCCTCGCCGGCTGCCCGGAGGACCTCACCCGCGGCAGGCACCGCGCCGAACAGGCCCGCGACCTGGCCGACCGCCTCGGCGACGCGGCGGAGGCGGCCCACGCCGACTACGTCATCGGCGTCATCCGCCTCTTCAGCGACGACCTGGAGGGTGCCCTGGCCCACTTCCGGGCCGGTGTCGACCGCGGCCGAGTCCCCGGTCAGCACCTCAGCCTCGTCGGCCTCGACCGCGTCGAACTTGCCTGCGCCCTGGGCTTCCTGGGCCGCGCCGACGAGGCCATCGCCGTCTGCGAGGAGACCCGCAGGTTGTGCGCCGACCACGGCGAGCAGTGGGTGCTGTCGTACGTGGAGCGGATGCTGGCCCTCGCCCACACCGTGAAGGGCGACTGGGAACGGGCGGAGCGGCACGGCCGCGAGGCGCTCCGCCTCAAGCTCGCGGTGCACGACGTGGTCGGCATGAGCCTCACCCTCGACCTCCTCGCCCGCATCGCCGCCGAACGCGGAACCGCCGACCGCGGCGTCCATGGCCGTGGCGCCCACGAGCGCGCGGCCGTCCTGCTGGGCGGCGCCGACCGCGCCTGGGCGGACGTCGACCCCAGCCGCTGGGGCTCGGCCGCCCTGAACGCGACCCGCCGCGCCGCCGAGGACCGGGCCCGGCGGGCCCTCGGCCGCACCGAGTTCCGCCGCGCCTACGACCGCGGCGCCGCCCTCGCCCTCGCGGACGTCGTCCGCCACGCCCTCGGCACCCCCGAACCGACGGCCCGGCGCCGCCCCGCACCCCCACCGTCCGGTCCCGCCCGCGCCACCGGACCGGCCCCGCACGGCCCGGCCCCGCGCCCCGCCCACCCCGGCAGACCCCCGGGCCCCGAGCCCGCCCCGCACACCCCGTCCCCCAGCCCGGCAGCACCGCCCCGCGCACCCGTCGTCGAGGCCCCGCCGGACGCCGTCCGTCTCACCCGCCGCGAGGCACAGGTGGCCGAACTGGTCGCCGAGGGCCTCGCCAACCAGCAGATCGCCGACCGCCTGGTGATCGCCCGCCGCACGGCCGAGGGCCATGTGGAGCGCATCCTCAGCAAGCTCGGTTTCAGCAACCGCAGTCAGATCGCCGCCTGGGTGACGGCCCAGAGGTAAGGCAACGCCGAACCCGAACCCGAACCCGAACCCGAACCCGACAGACCCGACAGAACTGACGCGACAGAACAGAGGGGACCGCCCGATGACCATCCGAACCGCCCCGCCCCGGAAGGCGTTCGACCACCGCATGACAGCCCCCGGCACGGACGAGGCCTTCCTCGCCGCCGCGCTTCCCTTCCTCGCCGAGGGCCTCGCCGCCGCCGACGAGCCCCCGCCGGTGGCCATCGTCGCCCCCGCCAAACTGGCCGCCCTGCGCGACGCCCTCGGCACCGACACCAAGCGCATCACCCTGGTCCCGCACACCGACTGGTACACCGGCTCCGCCGCCAACGCCGTGGCCCGCGCCGCCGGTCACCTCGCCGCGCACGCCGGCCCCGACGGCCGTATCCACCTCCTCATGGAACCCGTGTGGAACGGCCGGGCCGGCCGCTCCCCGCGCGAGAGCGCCGAGTGGCTCCGCTACGAGGCCCTCTCCAACCTCCTGTTCGCCCCCACGTCCACCACCGCCCTGTGCGTCTACGACACCCGCACCACAGCCCCGGCCCTCGTCGCCGCGGCCCGCCGCACCCACCCCGACAGCGGCGCGTACGAGGACCCGCTCCGGCTGACGGCCGAACTGGACGCCACCCCCCTGCCCCGCCCCCCGGCCGACGCCCGACACCTCCCGGCGCCCACCACGGACGCCGTCCGCTCCTGGGCGGCCGGACAGGGCCTCGGCACCGCCGACGCGGAACTCTTCGCGAAGGCGGTGGCGGAAGCGGCCTCCCTGGCCCCCGTCGCCACCACCCTCCTCTGGGGCGAAGCCCCCGCCTGCATCTGCGAACTGCACCTCTCCCACCGCGTGGACGACCCCCTGGCCGGCTTCGTCCCCCCACCCGCGAACACCCCGCCCTCCGGCCAGGGCCTCTGGTTCACCCGCCAGGTCTGCGCCTACGTCGACCTCCGCCCGACCCCGGAGGGGACGGCCGTACGCCTCCAGTACGGGTGAGCCCCGATATCCACGGGTATCTCCGGGTATCCGCAGATACCCGCGGGTATCCGCCCGTCCGTAGCTGTCCACAGGTACGGAAACAGGTAGTCCTCCCCGTGTACGGGTAGTCGGGGGAGGTCATCCTGGAAGCATGCTGCAACTCTCCGGGGGGCGCCTTCCTGACCCCGACTCTCCGTACGGCGCCTGTCCTCAACCGCCCCTGGGCGCGGGCCACTGGAGTGTCGAGTACGACCCGCGGCCGTCCGCCGTCGGGGAGGCGCGCTCGCAGGTGCGCCGGCAGCTGGAGGGCTGGGGGCTGGCCGAGCCCGACGACCTGGTCGACACCGCCGTACTGCTCGTCAGCGAACTCGCCACCAACGCCCTGCTGCACTCCGCGAGTCACTACCGGCTCACGCTGTCCGCGTCGCACGGCGTGCTGCGCTGCGAGGTGACCGACACCGGCCGCCGTACCCCGCAGGTACTCCAGGCGGGCTCCGCGGAGAGCGGCCGGGGGATGTTCCTGGTGGAGGCGCTCGCCCGGCGCTGGGGCTGCCACCAGGACGGGCCCGGCAAGACGGTGTGGTTCGAACTGGGCACGTGTGCGTGTGCTTGACGCTCCGCCGGGGTGGGTTACGCGCCCCGGGCGGGCGTTGCACTCGCGTACGCCCTCTTGTCGGCTGCGACTCCTTCCGCTTTCTTGATTCCTATGGCGGACACCACGGGTAACCCCACTGACACCGAGGCATCATCCGGCGGCAACAACCCCTCCCCCCGCAAGTCCAGTTGGCGCCACATCGGCCCCGGCATCGTCGTCGCGGCGACCGGCGTCGGGGCCGGCGACCTGGTCGCCACCCTCATCGCCGGCAGCAACTTCGGCTACACGCTGCTGTGGGCCGCGGTCCTCGGCTGCCTGGTCAAGATCTCCCTCGCGGAGGCGGCCGGCCGCTGGCATCTCTCCACCGGCCGCACCCTCTTCGACGGCTGGGCGAGCCTCGGCCGCTGGACGACGTACTTCTTCCTCGTCTACGTCGTCGTCTGGGGCTTCGTCTACGGCGCGGCGGCGATGTCGTCCAGCGCGCTGCCGCTCCAGGCACTGTTCCCGGACGTGATGGACCTGGAGTGGTGGGCCATCGCCTGCGGGCTGGTGGGCCTGGTGTTCGTCTGGTTCAACAAGTACGCGGTCTTCGAGAAGGTCATGACGGTCCTGGTGGGCGTCATGTTCGTGGTGACCGTCTACCTCGCGATCCGCGTGACGCCGAACATCCCCCACGCCCTGGCCGGTCTGCTGCCGGTCCTCCCCGACGAGAAGGACTCGATCCTCAACACCCTCGGCCTGGTCGGCGGCGTCGGCGGCACCATCACCCTCGCGGCCTACGGGTACTGGGTCAACGCCAAGGGCTGGACCGACACCGGCTGGATGAAGGTGATGCGGCTCGACAACCGCGTCGCCTACATCACCACCGGGGTCTTCGTCGTGTCCATGCTGTTCGTCGGCGCCGAGCTGCTGCACTCCGCGAACGTGGCGATCGCCAGCGGCGACAAGGGACTCGTCCAGCTCGGCGACATCCTGGAGGACGAGTACGGCACGGCCACCGCCAAGTTCTTCCTCATCGGCTTCTTCGCCACCTCCTTCACCTCCCTGATCGGCGTCTGGCACGGCGTGAGCCTGATGTTCGCCGACTTCGTCGCCCGTTATCGGGGCAGCGCGCGGGCCACGGGCGCCGAGGTCGCCTCCGGCCGGCGCGAACGCTCCTGGCCGTTCCGCCTCTACCTGCTGTGGCTGACCTTCCCGCCGATGGTCCTGCTCTTCCAGGGCCAGCCCTTCCGCCTGATCATCCTGTACGGCGTACTGGGCGCGGCCTTCCTGCCCTTCCTCGCCCTGACCCTGATCTGGCTGCTCAACTCCGCCCGCACTCCCGCCGAGTGGCGCAACGGCCGGCTCAGCAACGGGATGCTCGCGACGGCCGGCCTGCTGTTCCTGGTGCTGTGCGTGAAGCAGATCTGGGACCAGCCGTGGTCGGAGTTCTTCTGAGCCGCCTCGTAGGTGAGTGACGGCCGCCCGCTGACGCCGGGCCGGGCCGGCCGCGGTCGGCGGCCGGCCCTCCCGCGGTCAGGCCTCAGCCGCCCAGCACCAACCACTGCGGGCTGAGCGCGATCTTCCGCAACTGGGCCATCGTGAGGGCCGGTTCGGGGCGGGTCGCGGCCGTCGTCTGACTGCCCGAGTTGAAGGCGCTGATCACCACGCGCCTGCCGTCCGCGCGCATCGTGTCCACGGTCCACATCACGACGCCCTCGCCGCCCTTCTCCCCGGGCCCCTGCCGCGTCGCGACGCGCGTGCCGTCGGGAAGGGTCTCGGCGCCGGAGCCGTACAGCTCGCCGGCGGCGTCGGACATGTCGCGCTGCATGTTGATCTGGACGTAGCTCTTGCCCTTGCCGTCGTCGACGACGGCATAGGCGAACTCGGTCTCGTCGTGGTCACTGGAGACGACCTTCACGCCGTCGGGCAGCGACTTGGTGAGGATCGCGAGGATCCGACGGCCCTCGTAACCGGTCGCGCCCGCGGTCGAGCCCTCCGTGGAGGAGGACGGCTTCCGGGTCTCCTCGGGGATGGCGCCGGCGACCCGCCGCCACTCGTCCGCCGCGGCCAGCGTCTTCAACTGCTCGAGACTGAGCGGCGGTTCGGGCCGGGAGACGGGCTTGTCCTTCTGGGCGGCGGCGTTCCACTCGCTCACGCTCACCCGCGTCCCGTCCGGAGTGACCAGGTCGGCACTCCACGACTTGGTGTCCGCGCGACGGTCCGGGTACTCGTACCCCTGGATGAGAGTCACCACGGACCCGTCGGGCAGGGTCTGCGTCACGCAGCTGTCCAGGCCCGAGTCGGGCAGCTCCATCTCGGGGCAGGGCGTCACCGCGCTCGCCGGATCGAAGGCCTCGCCCCCGCCCCGGACCCGGTCCACGAGCAGCGAGACCGACCCCGCGCCCTTGCCGTCGTCGAACACCACCTGCGCGAACGGCGGCAGCGGACTGTCCGTGCCCCGTGCCTCGCCGCGGGTCACCTCCCCCTTGGGCAGCAGCTTCGTGAGGGTGCGGACCATCTCGGCGCCGGAGACGGCGGGCACGGCGGGGGTGGCGGCCACGGCACTCGGTGTGCCGGACCCGGTCGCGGCGACCGAGCCGTGCTGCGGGGAACCGCCTGCGCCGGAGGGTACGAGCAGCGCCCCGCCCACCCCCACGAGGGCGAGGCCTGCCGCACCCCCCACGATGGCGGCCCGCCGCCGCAGGCGCAGTCGGCGCCCTCGCACCTCGCCGGCCGCGACGAGCGCGGCACGGTCGGTGTCGAAGGCGCCGCCGGCCTGGTGCAGGGCAGCGGAGAGCCGGTCCTCGAAGGGGTCGTGGGTCTGGTCGACGGGCATGGCGCACCACCGTTTCCGGGGTCGGATTGGTCGAAGGAAGTAGTGGGGGTGGTCGTGCCGCCCGCTGACGGGCGTTCAGTGCCGGGCAGCCCGCTGGAGACGGGCCGGGGCACGCTCAGGGACGGGCGTACTCGCCGATGTCCTCGCCCAGCAGTTCCCGCAGCCGGCCGAGGGCCCGCACACACCGCGTCCGTACGGCGGCGGAGCTGGCGTTCATCGCACGGGCCGTCTCCTCGACGGACCGGTCCTCCCAGTACCGCAGGACGAGAACGGCCCGGTCCTTCGCGGGCAGCCGGCCGAGGGCCTGCACCAGCGTGAGCCGCAGGGGCACGTCGGCCCCCGCGCCCGCCCGCTCGGGAAGGACGTCCACGGCGCGCTCACCGCTGCTGCGCCGCCGTTGATGGGTGAGGAAGGCGCGGGTGAGGACGGTCTGCGCGTACGCGGCGGGGTTGTCGGCCCGGGAGACGCGCCCCCAGCGGACGTACAGCCTGCCGAGGGTCTCCTGCACGAGATCCTCGGCGAGGTGCGTGTCCCCCGCGGTGAGCAGACACGCGGACCGGTACAGATGCCCGGTCCGCGCCGCCGCGAACTCGGCGTACTCGTCCGCGCGGACCTGTCTCATGCGTGTTCCCCCAGTCCGGTGGGCACCTGCGCGCCCTGTGTCTCTGGTGCCCGCCCTGTGCCCGTGCGGGCTGCCCTCACCTCATTGATGCGGTGGGACGGTGGAAATGTTTCAGGGTGACGGAAGGAATCTTCACCCGTCCGCCGCCCGGCAGCCGTGAGCAGGCGCGAGGCCGGGCCCGCTGGGGCAGACTGAGGCCATGGCCGACCACCCTGCTCCGGGAACGCCATCGCGCCGGTTCGCCCAGGGGCCGCGGAGCGCGGCGGAGGCTCGTCGGTTCGTGCGGTCCGCTCTGGACGGCGTCGCGTCGGACGTGGTCGAGACCACTCAGCTCCTGGTCAGTGAGCTGGTGACCAACGCGCTGCTGCATGCCCGCACCGAGGTCGAGGTGTCGGCCCGGGTGGACGGCGGCACGGTGCGGGTGGGCGTGACCGACCGGCGGCCGGACCACGGGATCGTCCCGTACACATACCCCCCGTACGCCGGTACGGGGCAGGGCCTGGCCCTCGTCGAGGAACTGGCGTCCCGGCACGGCGTCGACGTAGGCGAGGACACCAAGACGGTGTGGTTCGAGCTGGCGCCCGACGGGACACCACGGCAGCCGGACGGGTGGGAGACCTCGGCGCCTCCGCCGGGCCCCGTCTCCGCTGCGACCGTGACACTGGTCGACGTACCAGGAGCGCTCTACTCGGCGTCCCAGCAGCACCGGCACAGGCTGCTGCGCGAGATCGTCCTGGCCCTGGCCGCCGGAGAGGACCTGGGCGTGCCACCGGGCGAACTCGCCGCAGCCCAGGACATGAACCACCTGATCAGCACGTGTGTGACGGCCGCACTGCGGCAGGAGGCCAACGGAGCGGAGATCCGCTCGCTGCCCCTGCCCGTGCCGTCGGACGCCGGGCCCGCGGTGCAGGCGCTGCGCACGGTTCTGCACCTGGCCGAGGAGAAGGCCCGTGACGAACGGTTCCTGACCCTGCCGGCCCTGCCGCGGAGTCGCGTCTTCCACCAGTGGCTGTTCGACCAGATCGTCGGTCAGCTCGCCGGCGGACCCCCCACCGCGTGGACGGTGATGCCCCGGGAGCCCGGCGCCAGCCCTTCCGAGCTGGTGCCCTGGGACGTGGGCCAGGTGCACGCCAGCAGGGTGGCGACGATCGCCGCCGACGAGCGGAACACGATCATCGCGGCGAACGGACCCGCGGCGGACCTGCTCGGCCGGCACCCGGACGACCTCGTCGGGCTGCCCCTCACCACCCTCATCCCGGAGCACCTCCGCAAACGCCACCTCGCGGCGTTCACGTCCCTGCTGCTCAGTGGACAGCCCAGGATCCTGGGCCGCTCGGTACCCCTCCCCGCCCTGCACCGCGACGGCCGACTGGTCCCCGTCCGGCTGTTCATCCAGACCCAGGAGATGCCCGACGGCCGCACCGTGTTCGTCGCCCAGCTCACCCCCAGGGCCGCCGCGCCGCTCACCACGTCCCGCCCGCCCGGCCGGACCCGCCCCGTGGCACCGCAGCCACCGGACCGCCCCACCCCGTCGGCCGCCCCACAGACCGGGGAAAGCGGCGCGGGCATGACGGCGCTGGAACGGCTCACCCTGCTGGCCGACACCGGGGCCGCGCTCACCAACGCCCCGAACCTGGACGAGGGGGTGGAGCAGGTGGGCCGGGTGCTCACCGGGCGGCTGGCCGACTGGTGCGCGGTGGACCTGTTCACCGCGGAGGCCGCCCGCGTGGAGCGGGTCTGCGTCGTCCGCCGCGCCCCCGAGACGGCCTGCCCCGAGGAGCACGAGGGCCTGCTCCCGCCCGTGTCGGAGGCCGCCCGCGGACCTCTGGCCCGAGCGCTGCGCGGCGCCGGCCCGCTGCTGCTCACCGAGGTCCCGCCGCCGAGCCAGGCCACGAGCCCGCTGGACACCCACTACCGGGAACTGCTGCGCGACATGGGGACGCGCAGCGCCGTCGTCGCCCCGCTCAGGGCACGCGGGGAGGTCATCGGCGCCCTCACCGTGGCCCGCGGCGGTGCGGAACGGCCGTTCACCGAGGACGACCTGCCCCTGATCGACGACCTGGCGCGCGCCCTCGCCCTGGGAGCGGACAACGCCCGCCTCTACCAGGAGACGAGAAACATCGCCGAACGTCTCCAGCGCTCACTGCTGCCCGTACTGCCGGAGATCGGCCACCTCCAGATCTCCGCCCGCTACGCGGCCTCCTCCACCACCGCCCAGGTCGGCGGCGACTGGTACGACAGCTTCGTCCTGCCCGGCGGGGACACCGCGGTGGTGATCGGAGACGTCACCGGGCACAACCTCGACGCGGCCATCGCCATGAGCCAGTTGCGCAGCATGCTGCGCGGCATCGCCGTGGACCGGCAGGAGCCCCCCGAGACGGTTCTGCGCCGCCTGGACATGGCGAACCACAGCCTCTACCGGGAGGCCACCGCCACCTGTATCTACGGACTCGTCAAAGGCCCCGAGGACGGCCCCTGGGAGCTGGTGCACTCCTCAGCCGGTCATCTGCCGCCCCTCCTCATCAGCGAGGACGGCCGCACCCGCTATCTGCAGGACGGCGCGGGAGTACTCCTCGGACTGGACCCCGACCTGCCCCGCCCCCGGGCCCGTGACGCGATCCCGGCCCGCTCGACCGTCCTCCTCTACACCGACGGCCTGATCGAACGCCGCGAAGAGTCCCTCGACGACGCCATGGACCGCCTTCGCCGACACGCCGCGGCCCTCGCCCGCGAACCCCTCGACGTGTTCTGCGACGAACTCCTCATCCGCCTGGGAGCGGACAGCGACGACGACATCGCCGTCCTCGCGGTCCGGCCCGTCCCGCCTTCGCAGCCCGTACGTCGGGTAGCTTCCCGGGTGTGACAGAGCAGCAGCAGCCGCCCCCCGTCCCGACCGGCTTCGGCCCGCCCCCACCGCAGTACGCCCCCTCGGCACCGGATGCCCCGGAGTTCCTGGCGGTGGCCAAGCACAGCTCGGTCGTCGTCGACGCGTCGGGCGTGGCCTTCGACATGTACGACCTCGTCGTCGACTTCACCTGGCCCGAGATCCGCAGCGTCCACTACAAGGCAAGCCCCGACGGCAAGGCCCTGATGGTCGCCGTGGTCCACGTGGACGGCCGTGTGTACGAGGCCGTGGTGAACGCCAAACCACGCGAACTGCTGCGCGGCTGGTTCGCACAACTGGCCTGGGTGCTGGGGTACTACCGCCCGGCCGGCTGACTCACAGCAGGTGGTCGGCCTTCCCCGCCTTGATGTCGAGGATCATGGTCCGGAGCGCGTCACGGGAGTCGGTGAGGTGGACATCCTCAGCCCCGGCTATGGCGATGTAGGCGTTGCCGTCGGGGTCGGTGCCGAGGCGGAAGCAGCTGGCTCCCTCACCGCAGAAGGGCTCCTCCCAGATGATGCCGTCCATCTGACGTCTCCTTACAGACTGTTGGCGATGTCCAGGATCAGGTCCCGGGATGCCGCTGGCGAGAGCGCGATGCGCTCCATCCAGTCCAGGTGCGTACGGTACTTGGCCAACTGCGCCTCACCGCCGAGAAATTCCGGCCCATGCGTACTGTCGACCTGCACGGTGTCCAGCCGGGGCGCCGGGCCCTCCAGATAGTTGAAGGTCTGCCCCGACCCGGGAAACGTACCGGCGGCGAACGGAATGACCAGCAGCCGTACGGTCGGCCGCTCGGACACGGTGAGCAAATACTCCAACTGGGCGCGAGCCACTTTACGGCCGCCGAACTGCATCCGCACGGCGGCCTCGTGCAGGACCCCGACGTACTCGGGCGGGTCGTCCCCCTCCAGCACCTGCTGCCGCTCGACCCGGAATGCCAGTCGCAAGGCGACTTCGTGCTCGGGGAGGGGCGGAAGCACGGCCCGGAAGAGTTCGAGAGCGTGGTCGCTGGTCTGTAGCAGCCCAGGAATATGGGCGATGTGCACAGTCCGCATCCGCGTCGCGTAGGCCTCGGACTCGGCAATGTCCAGTAGCCCGGCGGGCAGGGCACCTCGGTAACGCTCCCACCAGCCACGCCCGCTGGGCCGAGCCATGCTCACGAGGCCTTCGATGTACGCCTGGTCCGAGCAGTCGCAGTTGCAGGCGAGGGTGCGCAGCCGCTCGGGACTGATGGTGCGGATGCCGGTCTCGATATTGGAGATCTTCGCGCGATCGAGCCCGAGCAGCCCGGCGGCCTGGTCGGCCGTTATCCCCGCCGCCATCCGCATCTTCCGCAGCTCGCTGCCCAGACGCTTCTGGCGCTCGGTGGGTGTCGTCCTCGGAGGCATGCCGTTCCTTCCCGTGCGGTCAGTCAGCAGTCTGCCGTCAATGGGCACCGCTGGACCCCGGTCGGGTCAATTTCAGGTTTCGAGTGGCAATTGAACCATCGGGCGCTCTACATTCAGTAACGCCTCAACTACACGACCGCAGTTGGCAGAGCACCGCGCGAGCCTGCCCGCACGCTTCTTCCCTGGGAGGGGCGGGCCCGCGCCAGGGGGACGAGCCACCGACTGCGAGCGCTGCCCATCCACGACCAGGAGCCCAGCCATGCCCATGCCCCGCTGCCCGCTCGCCCCCACCTTCCCCGCGGACTTCACGCCTCCCATGCCCGAGACCGTCTCCTACAGCCTCACTCTCCCCGCCGCCCTGGCGAGCCCCGCCCTCGCGCGGGCGACGACCCGCGAGGTCCTCAAGGCCCATGACCTGCACGACATGCTCGACCCGGCGCTGCAAGCGGTGGGCGAACTGACGGCGGTAGCGGCCCAATTCACGGAATCCGCCGACTTCTACCTCTCCCTCCGTTACCGAGCGGCCACCCTCCGAGTGATCGTCTACGACAACCACCCGCGCCACACCCAGCCCCACCTGGCCAACGCCTGCGACACCCGCCGCCGCGCGGCACTCCGTGTCCTGGCCTGTGTCTGCCGGGCGTGCGACGGCGACTGGGGCTTCGGGGAATCCCGCGAGCCGGGTGGCGGCACGCGCATGTGGGCAAGGCTGCCGAGGGAGAGCGCGGCGACGTACGGCACGGCTCCCGGAAGGGGGTAGCCGAGACTCGTCAGGGCGACTCGGCAGCGAGGTACCCGCGGACGCGGGCCAGCCGCACCGACGAAGCCCGGAACCGGATACCGCCCTGATCGTGGCCCAATCCGACGGCGATCTCCTTTCCTGATGGTGTCTCAAATTGCCGAGCCCGGCCCCCGCATGGCCGGGACCCGGGCGTCGACCCCTTACCTCAACCGCCGTCCCTACGGCAGCCCATGCACATGCGGTCCCACCGCGCTCGACCACGCGTTGCCCGCCGTCGCGTCCCAGTTCGTCGACCAGGTCATCGCGCCGCGGAGGTCGGGGTAGGTGCGGGACGGCTTGAAGGTGCCGCAGTTGGTTCCCCGGGTCAGGCAGTCCAGGGCGTTGTTGACGATCGCCGGGGAGACGTAGCCGCTGCCCGCGCCGCGGGTGGAGGCGGGGAGGCCGAGGCCTACCTGGGACGGGGCCAGGCCGCCTTGCAGCTGGATGCAGGCCAGGGCGGTGAGGAAGTCCACGGTGCCCTGGCTGTAGACCTTGCCGTCGCAGCCGAGCATCGAACCGCTGTTGTAGTACTGCATGTTGACGACCGTCAGGATGTCCTTCACGTTCAGGGCCGTCTGGAAGTAGGAGTTGGACGTCGACTGCATGTCGATGGTCTGCGGGGCCATGGTGAGGATGAGGGACGGCCCGGCCTTTGCCGACAGTGCGCGCAACGCCTGCGTCATGTACGTCGCGTTGAGGCCGTTCTCCAGGTCGATGTCGACGCCGTCGAAGCCGTACGTCTGCATCAGGGTGTGGAGGGAGTTGGCGAAGTTGGCCGCGGAGGTGGCGTCGTTGACGCTCACCGTGCCGCGTTCGCCGCCGACCGAGATGATGACCTTCTTGCCGGCGGTCTGCTTGGCCTTGATGTCGGCCTTGAACTGGTCGACCGTGTAGCCGTTGAGGCCGGCCGAGTCGAGGGTGAAGGTGACCGCGCCCGGGGTCGTCGTCGCGTCGGCGAAGGCGACGGCGATGATGTCGTACTGGGCGGGGACGTCGGAGATCCGCTGGACCGTCGCGCCGTTGTTGAAGTTCTGCCAGTAGCCGGTCACGGCGTGCTTGGGCAGCGTGCCTCCGCCGCCTCCGCCGGTCGCGGCCGTCCGACCCGTCACCGTCGCCGACTTCACCGACTCACCGGCCGCGTTCGTCGCGGTGACCTGGAAGGAGTACGAGGTGGCCGCCGCGAGCCCGGTCACGGTCGCCGAGGTGCCGGTCACCGCCGTCGCCTTCGTACCGTCGCGGTACACGCTGTACCCGGTCGCGCCGGACACCGCGTTCCAGGCCAGGGACACGGACGAGGACGTCGTACCGGAGACCGTGAGGCCGGCCGGGGCGGACGGGACCGTCGGGGCCGGGTCGGTGCCCCCGCCGCCGTCGGGGCCGTACACGGAGACGTCGTCGGCGAGATAGGCCGCCTGGCCGTACCAGCCGTGCAGGTAGACGGTGACGGACGTGGTCGACGCGCCGGTGGAGAACGTCGTCGAAAGCTGCTTCCAGGTGGTGGCGTCCGGGGTCCAGGTGGAGACGTCGGTGGCGCCGGTGCCGGACGCGCCGAGGTAGGTGTAGCCGCCTTGGACCCAGGCGCTCAGCGTGTAGGTGGAGTTGGGCTTCACGGCGACCGTCTGGGCGCAGCGGGCGTTGTCCTGCCCCGCAGGGGTCGCCTTCAGCGCGGCCGTGCCGCTGTGCACGGGGGAGGCGACGGTGGTGCCGCTGCCCGCGGAGCAGGTCCAGTTGCCGAGGCCCGACTCGAAGCCGGCGTTCCTGGCGTTGTTGACGTCCGCGGCGGACGCCTGGCCCGTGCCCGCGAGGGTGAGGGCGAGTGCGGCGGTGACGGCTCCCGACCAGAGCCGCGCCGATCTTTTAAGTGGGGACATGACAATAAGTTGGTCCAGACCAATTCTCTTGTCAAGAGGTCCGCCCGTGGAGGACTCGTGTGGGCAACCTGCCCCGTTTTGGCGCGACTTGCGTGAAGATCCGTCCACAGGCGGCCACGGAAAGCTGTTCTCCGTCCACAGGGGCGTGGATACAGTGCTGAGGTAGTCACGCAATGAAGTCACCTCGGTGCGCCGGAGTAACTCCCGGCGGGCCGGACCGCGGGAATCGGGGAGCTGCGCGTGCCAACTGCCATTGCCGTGACCGGTGCCGACCTGGCCCTGCCGCCGCAGGACGAACGCACCGTGCCCGCCGCCGTGCTGGACGGCCTCGACCGCCGGCCCCTCGACCAGGCCGTCGCCGACGTCCAGACCCTTCTCGACCAGCACGGACACCTCGTCGTCCTGTACTCGCGGGCCGCCCCCACCGCCGTCGAACAGCGCCTGCACACCGTCCGCTCCCTCCTGGAGAGCGACCGCATCGCACTGTTCCGGTCCGAGCTGCCGCCACTCGGACTGGCCGTCCTGGCCCGCCAATTGCGCCAGCTCGCCTCCTGCGACCTCAGCCCCGGCGTCCTCGCCTCGGCCGGCCGACTGCTCACCCACTACATCCACGCCGGCGCGCTCCTCGCCTCCGTGGCCCGCCTCGACCGCGTCCCGGTCGGCCTGACCTCGCACGCCCGGTCCTGGATGCCCGGCAGCCAGTTCGCCGTACTGGCCCACCCTCAACCCCAGTTGGTGAAGGCCGGGCCGGACACCCTCCTGGACGGGCCCGAGTTCGGCACCTGGATGCTCGTCGGGCGGGGCCGCCTCCAGTCCGACTGGGTCACCGCCACCCTCGCCCCCGCCTGGCGGACCCAGGGCCTGCGCGAGACGGAGGCGCCCGCCGAGTCCGCCGCCTGGTGGGGCACCGACAAGCTGATCGAGTTCTGCGCCTACCTGCCCGACCTGTCGGTCCTCTACCAACTCGTCACCTCGGTACGCCAGACCGTCTGCCACTGGTGCGGCATCGACGTCATCGGCGACCTCTGCGTCTTCTGCTCCGCCACCCCGCCGCCCGCCCACGAACCCGGGCACACCCGCGCGCTCACCGCGGGCAGCCATCGCACCCGACGCGCGCTCACCGCCGGCGGCTGAGCGACAACGCTGAACAGCAACAAGGTCCACCGACCGCGCAATTCGCTCCACCCCGCTCGGCCCGCCCGACCCGCTCCTGTCCGTTCGACCCGACCCCCAACGAGGTTGCACCGGTTCATGAACTCCCGTCAGCGCCGCGGCGTGATCCTCCTGCTCCTGTCGGTTCTGTGCGCCCTCGGCGCCTTCGCCGGCGTCCTCTCCGTCATCGACGACGTGCAGTCCAAGGTCGGCCCCGAGGTCACCGCGTACCGGGTCAGGTCAAGTGTGGCGCCCTACACCCCGCTCACCGCGGGCCAGTTCGAGAAGATCGAGATGCCCGAGCGCTGGCTGTCGGCGAACGCGGTGACCGACCTCGGGGACATCCGCGGCAAGATCGCCGTGACCACGCTGAAGAAGGGCTCCCTGCTCCAGAGCGACATGATCGTCGACCAGCCCGCCCTCCAGGCCGGCCAGCAGGAGGTCGCCATCATGATCGACGCGGCGACCGGCGTCGCCGGAAAGATCACCCCGGGCTCCTCCGTCAACGTCTACGCCACCTTCGAGGGCGCCCGCGAGAGCGACCCCGACCAGTCGAAGATCATCGTCACCAACGCCCGCGTCCTCGACGTCGGCGACATCACCGCCCTGGACCCGGACAAGGACGACCGCGGACAGCCCACCGACGCCGTCCCGATCACCTTCGCGCTGTCGACTCTCGACGCCCAGCGCATCACGTACGCCGAGTCGTTCGCCAAGCGCGTCCGGCTCGCCCTGGTGGCGCCCGGCACTCCCACCACGGTCCCCGAACAGGACCGTACGTACGAACTCACCACGGACAAGTGAGAGGCCGCCGTCATGCCCACGAGGATCCTCCCGGCCGTCGGCGACGCGGACGCGGTCCGCTCCCTCACCACCCTGCTCAGCCAGCTCCCGGACGCCGAACCCGTCACCCCGGTCACCGACTCCACACAGCTCGTCGACACCCTCGCCCGCCTGGCCGCGGAGTCGGTCGACGAGCTGCCCGAGGTCGTGATCGTCCATGAGCGCATCGGTCCTGTCCCCGCGCTGGAACTGGTCCGCGAGGTCGCCCTGCGCTTCCCCGCGGTCGGCGTCATCCTCGTCACCACCGACGCCGGCCCCGGTCTCTTCTCCGCCGCCATGGACGCCGGCGCGCGCGGCCTGGTCACCCTGCCGCTCGGCTACGAGGATCTCGCCCACCGCGTCCAGGCCGTCGCCCAGTGGTCGGTGGGCGTACGACGTCATCTCGGGCACGGCGGCGACGTGTTCACCGGCGTCGGCGGCACCGTCGTCACGGTCAGCGGCGCCAAAGGAGGCGTCGGCACCACCCTCCTCGCCGTCCAGCTCGCCCTCGCCGCCCAGGCCTCCGGCCGCCCCACCGCCCTCGTCGACATGGACCTCCAGGCCGGCGACATCGCGTCCTTCCTGGACGTCCAGTTCCGCCGCTCGGTCGTCGACCTCGCCGCGATCACCGACATCTCGCCCCGGATCCTCGCCGAGGCCGTCTTCCGCCACGACACCGGTGTGGCCCTGCTGCTCGCCCCCGGCGAGGGCGAACGCGGCGAGGAGGTCACCGACCGCGCCGCCCGCCAGATCGTCGGCGCCCTGCGCTCCCGCTACGAGGTCGTCGTCGTCGACTGCGGCGCCCAGCTCGGCGGGGCCGGCGCCGCCGCCGTCGAGATGGCCGACCGCGCCCTGCTCGTCACCACCCCCGACGTGGTGGCGGTGCGCGGCGCCAAACGCGCCGTCCGCATGTGGGACCGCCTCCAGATCCGCAAGGCCGAGGAGACCACGGTCGTCGTCAACCGCCACAGCCGCGGTACGGAGATCCAGCCCGCGCTCGTCCAGAAGATCACCGGCACGCCCGTAGCGGCGACCGTGATCCCCGCCAACTTCAAGGAACTCCAGTCCGCGGTGGACGCCGGCCGCGTCCACGCCCTCGACGGCAGGAGCACCGTCCGCCAGGCCATGTGGTCCCTCGCGGGCGAACTCGGCCTGGTCAGGGCCCCGGAGGGCTCCCAGCACCGCAAGTCCGGCCGGGCGGGGCGCGGCGGGGACCGGGTGTCGGCGGGATTCCGGCGGAGGAGGGAGTGACGTGAGACCACGGCGACACAGAGGCGACCGGGGCCAGGTCACGATCGAGTTCCTCGGCATGACCCCGCTGATCATCGTGACCTTGGTGCTGGTGTGGCAGTTCGTCCTGCTGGGATACACGTTCACGCTCGCGGGGAATGCTGCCGACGAGGCGGTGCGGGCCGGGACGGCGGCGCATCGGGGGGAGCGGCAGGCCGTGTGCGAACAGGCGGGACTGGACAAGCTGTCGGACGCGTGGCGGTCCGGGGCCACGGTCAGCTGCCCCACGTCGGGCGGATACGTGACGGCGACCGTCACACTCCGGGTCCCGGTCCTCTTCCCGGGCGCGATCGACTTCCCGTTCGAGGTCGAGGGCCACGCCGGTGCCGTGGAGGAAGAGGATGACGACTGATATGGGCCGCGGACGCCGTGGACACGACCGCGGGCAGGTCGCCCTGGAGTACCTCGGCTTCCTCCCGATCCTCCTGCTCGTCGCGCTGGCCGCCGTACAACTCGGCCTGATCGCCTACGCGGCGCAGCAGGCGGGTACGGCGGCCAGGGCCGGGGCCCGCAGCGCCTCGCTCGGCGAGGGCGCCGGGGGAGCCTGCCGGAGCGCGGTCAGTTCCTGGCTCGCGGACGGCACGAGCTGTGCCCCCGAGGACCTGGGCGAGGAGGTCCGGGTCACGTCCACCATCACCATCCCGTCGGTCATCCCCGGCATCGGGGACTTCGGCGAGGCCCGAAGGACGGCCACCATGCCGGTCGACCACTGAGTCCGGCCCACATCCGAGTCGGCCGACGGAACGCACTGAGGAGGAACCGGAGATGAGCCTGCGGGCCCGCATCACCTCGCCCGAGGAGCAGGGCGGCCGGGGCGAGGACGGCCACATGGTCGCCGCCTACCGGGCGAAGCTCCTGGAGGAGATCGACCTCGCCGAGATGAGCGCGCTGGCGGCGGCCGAGCGCCGGGCCCGTCTGGAGCGGGTGCTGGGACACATCATCAGCCGCGAGGGCCCGGTGCTGTCCACGACGGAGCGCGCGCAGCTGATCCGCCGGGTGGTCGACGAGGCGTTGGGCCTCGGCATCCTCGAACCGCTCCTGGAGGACGCCTCGATCACCGAGATCATGGTGAACGGCCCGGACGCGATCTTCGTCGAACGGGCGGGCAAGGTCGAGCAGTTGCCCATCCGCTTCGCCTCCAACGACCAGCTCATGCAGACCATCGAACGCATCGTCTCCACCGTCAACCGCCGCGTCGACGAGACCAACCCGATGGTCGACGCCCGCCTCCCCTCGGGCGAACGCGTCAACGTGATCATCCCCCCGCTGTCCCTGACCGGTCCCACCCTCACCATCCGCCGCTTCCCGCGCTCCTTCACCCTGCACGAACTGATCGGCTTCGGCTCGCTGGACGAGCCCATGCTGTACCTGCTGGCCGGCCTGGTGCAGGCCAAGTTCAACGTGATCGTCTCCGGCGCGACGGGCACCGGGAAGACGACCCTCCTGAACGCCCTCTCCGGCCTGATCCCCGAGACCGAACGCATCATCACCATCGAGGACTCGGCCGAACTCCAGCTCCAGCAGTCGCACGTCATCCGCCTGGAGTCCCGCCCCCCGAACGTCGAGGGCAACGGCCGCATCACCATCCGCGACCTGGTCCGCAACTCGCTGCGCATGCGCCCCGACCGGATCGTGGTCGGCGAGGTCCGCGGCGGCGAGTCCCTCGACATGCTCCAGGCCATGTCGACCGGCCACGACGGCTCCCTGGCCACCGTCCACGCCAACAGCGCGGAGGACGCGCTGATGCGGCTCCAGACCCTGGCGTCCATGTCGGACGTCGAGATCCCCTTCGTCGCCCTGCACGACCAGATCAACAGCGCGGTGGATGTCATCATCCAGCTCACCCGCTTCGCGGACGGGGCCCGGCGGGTGACGGAGATCGCGCTGCTCGACAGCCACGGCGGAGAGCCGTACCGGCTGGCGACCATCGCCCGCTTCAACGCCCGGCCGATGGCCGCGGACGGCCGCATCCACGGCGTCTTCGAATACCACCCGCTGCCGCGCCGCACCGCCGACCGCCTCTACATGGCGAGCCAGCCGATACCGCAGGCCTTCGGAGTCGCCCGCACGATCGACGAGTTGACCACCAGAGAAGCCCGATAGCCGATAGCCGACAGGCGACGTACGACGTCACGGCTAGCCGACAGACGACAGACGACAGACGACAGACGACAGACGACAGCCGACAGCCGACAGACGAAGCCGACAGCCGACAGACGAAGCCGACAGCCGACAGCCGACGTACGACGTCACGGAAGCAGCCAGGACAGGCAGGACACCCCATGACCCTCCAGAACCTGATCAGCCTCACCACCGGTGTGAGCCTGCTGACCTGCTGTCTCGCCGTCGCGGGCGTGCACACGTACGCGAGGGGCCGCGCCCAGCGGGCCGCCCTCGTCGACCGCCTCACCGCCGCCGGCCAGGTTCCCCTGACCGGCCGCCGGCGCCGCTTCCGCGGCCTGGACCGCCGTCTGCGCCGCACCGACTTCGGCCGCAAACTCGAACTGCGGCTGACGGCGACCGGCCTGGACGTGACGCCGGGCGAGTTCTTCGCGTACATGCTGGCGACGGTCGCCGCCCTGTGGCTGATCGGCCAGGCCACCCTCGCCCCCTTCTTCGGCCCCCTGGCCGGCCTGCTCGGCATCTGGGCGGCCTGGCAGTTCCTCAACTGGCAGCGCCAGAAACGCATCGAGCGCTTCATCAACCAACTCCCCGAACTGGCCCGCATCCTGGCCAACGCCACCAACGCGGGCCTCGCCCTGCGCACCGCCATCGGCATGGCCGCGGAGGAACTGGAGGCCCCGGCGGGCGAGGAACTCGCCAAGGTCGCCAACCAGTTGGCCGTGGGCCACTCCCTGGACGACGCCCTCGGCGAACTCGCCGACCGCCTCCCCTCCCGCGAACTCGTCGTCCTGGTCACCACCCTGGTCCTCTCCAACCGGGCCGGCGGCCAGGTGGTGGGCGCCCTCCGCAACCTGACAGAGACCCTGGAGGAACGGAAGGAGACCCGACGGGAGGTACGGACCCAGTTGTCGCAGGTGAGCATGACTTCTTATGCGGTGCCGGTGTTGGGGGTGGGCGCCCTGTTCCTCATGAACAGCGTCGCGGACGGCACCCTCGACCGCATGACGGGATCACCCGCCGGGCAGGCCAGCGTGATCATCGCCTTCGCCCTCTACGCCGTCGGCTTCGTCCTCATCCGCCGCATGTCCCGCATCGACGTCTGAGATCGAGGGGAGGAATCGACCGCCATGGAACTTCTGCTCGCACTCGCCATGGGCCTCGGCGTCTGGGGCGTCTTCGCCGGCGTACGCATGTACCGCGCCGAGGTGAAGCTGCCCACCGACCTCGCGCTGGCCCTGGAGGTCGGCGCCACCCGCACCAGCGCCGTCGGCTCGCTCATCGACCGCCTCGGCATGCGGTACGCCCCCGCCGTCCTGCGGCTCATGGGGCCCCGGCAGGTCGCCAGATACCGCCGCCGGATCGACCTCGCGGGCAACCCGGGCGGCCTGACGATCGACCGCTATGCGGCCCGCCGGGCCGTCTACGGGGTGATCGGAGGCGTCGGCGGTCTGGCCGCGCTGCTCCAGGGCAGCTTCTTCCTCGCCCTCCTCATGGTCGCCTTCGGCGCGTTCTGGTCAGAGGTCGGCATCTGGTCCGCGATCCGGGTCCGCAAGGACGCGATCGAGCGCACTCTCCCGGACTTCCTCGACGTTCTCGCGGTCGTGGTGAGCGCGGGCCTCGGCTTCCGCCAGGCCCTCGACCGGGTGGCGTCGAAGTACGAGGGCCCGTGGGCGGACGAGATCCGGATCACCCTCCGACAGATGGACCTCGGCATGAGCCGCCGCGACGCCTTCGCCGAACTCCGCCGCCGCAACGACTCCGAGCAGGTCGCCATGTTCGTCACCGCGCTTCAACAGGGGGAGGAACTGGGTGCGCCGATCGTCGACACCCTGGTCGCGATCGCCAAGGACATGCGCCGTACGGACGCGCAGAACGCTCGCCGCAAGGCCGCGCGCGCCGTTCCCAAGGCCACGCTGATGATCACGACGTTCATGGTCCCGGCCACCATGCTCCTCCTCGGCGCGGGCATGCTGCTGGGCTCCGGCACGGACTTCAGCTCGATCACGGGCGAGTAGGTGAGCGGGATGACGGTCATGACAGCCACTCCGAGGGGACGCGGCGGCCTGCTGCGGCGACGCCGTGCGCGGGTCCAGGAAGCCGCCGCGGCAGCCCGCGTTCCGGGTGCCGTCCTGGGCGATGGAGACGACCCACTCGCGGCCGGGACGACCGAACGACGCGACACCCAGCCCTCCATCCCGCTCCAGGTCAACGCCCTCCAGGCGATGTGCCGCCAGGTCTTCGGCTTCCGGCTCGCGATGATCGCCCTGGCCGCCCCGGCCGCCCTCCTCAACGCTTCACCGGGCCTTGGCGCCCGCCTGGTCGGCGCGGCCGTCGTCGTCACCTTCATGGGCTCGTACGTCCTCTTCCGGGACTGGGAACGCTTCGGCCCACTCCTGCTGCGCCACCCCACCCTGCTGGCCGTGGACACCCTCTTCGGCACGCTGCTGCTGATCTCCGCGGGCCCCGACACCACCCTCGCCTACGTCAGCGTCTGCACGCCCCTCCTCGCAGGCATCGTCTACGGCTGGCGGGGGGCCGCCTGTTTCGCCTCGGTCCAGTCGCTCATCCTGCTGCTGGTCCACGCCACCCTGGAACGGGAGTCCGGCACGGGCCTGGCGGAGAGGCTGCTGCTTCCCGGCCTCTGCGTCATCACCGGAGCCGTCGGCTCCACCCTGCGCAACCTCATGCTCCGCTTCGGCACCGCGACCCTGGCCCTGACGACGGTCAAGGCCCGGCTCGCCGTCACCCAGGCCGTCGCCGCCGAACGGGCCCGGCTGGCCCGGGAGATGCACGACTCCGTGGCCAAGACCCTGCACGGCGTGGCCCTCGCGGCGGACGGCCTGGCCTGCTCCGCCGGATCAGCGACCATGGACCCGGACCGCGTCCGGCAACAGGCCGAACTGGTCGCCCGCGCCGCACGCAGGGCCGCCGCCGAGTCCCGCGAACTCCTCACCGACCTGCGTCGCGAGACGGACCCGGACCAGGGCATCGACGTTCTCCACGAACTGGCCGTCCGCACCCGCGCCTTCGCCGCCGGCACCGGTCTGCCGGCCACCTACCACCCGACGGGCGACCGCACCACGCTCCCCGTTCCGCCCGCGGTGGCCCGTCATCTCCTCACCATCGCCTCGGAAGCCATGGAGAACGCCCACCGGCACGCGGACCCGACCCGGGTCGAGGTACGGGCGGGCGTGCGCGACGGACTCCTCGACGTGAGCGTCCTCGACGACGGGAGCGGCCTGCCGCCCGGCACCACCCTCGAACATCTCCGTCGCACAGGACACTTCGGGATCGTCGGCATGGCGGAGCGGGCCGCGTCCGTCGGCGCCCACATCCGCTTCGGCGGCGGCCTCCACTCCCGCGGCACGGGCGTACTCCTGGAACTTCCGCTCGCGGCACTCACGACATCGACACCATGACCGGCACGCCGTACGACCCCACCCCCCACCCCACGAGAGGAGGCCGCCCGATGCCGGACCAGCCGCCTGCCGTCCCCTTACGGGAAGCGTTTGCGGCGCCACCCCGCTCCACTCCGGTGCGCTTGGTGGTGGCTGACGACAACCCCGTGGTCCGGGCCGGCCTGACCGCGCTCCTCTCGGGCCACGAGGACATCACGGTCGTCGCGGAGGCCGCCGACGGTCGCCAGGCCTACGACGCCGCCCTCCACCATCGCCCCGACCTCGTCCTGCTGGACGTCCGCATGCCCGAGGTGGACGGGCTGTCGGCACTGCCCCATCTGGTGCGGATCGCCCCCGTCGTGATGCTCACCTACAGCAGCGAATCGGAGATCGTCCAGGAGGCCCTGCGGCGCGGGGCGGGCGGCTATCTGGTGCACGGCGAGTTCACCGTGGCGGAACTGCTCTCCGCGATCCGGGACATCGCGGCGGGACGGGCCCACTTCACACCGACGGCGGCGACGGCGGTACTCGCCCAGCTCCGAGCCAGTGCGACTGCACATGGTGTCGAGGCCTCACATGCCGCATCCCCTGCGACTTCTCGCGAACGACTTTCGCAAGTGCAACCGCTTATGGGACAGTCGGCTCAAGCGTTCCAACTCAGCGCGAGGGAGGCGGAGATCATGGACCTGATCGCGGCGGGCCTGACCAACCAGCAGATCGCCGCCGCCTGCTTCATCAGCGAGAAGACGGTCAAGAACCACATCAACCGCATCTTCGCCAAGCTCCACAGCACCAGCCGCTCGGAGGCCGCGGCCAAGTGGCTGGGAACGGCGGTGACCCCGTGAAACGCTCCCGGACCACCGATTGGGCCCGCGATTGGGCCCTGGGACCCTCCACCGAGACCCCCGCTCCGCCCTACGTTCCTCATGCCGGTAACGCCTCAAACGGAGGGGAACGCCATGAGCGACCTGATGCTGAAGACCGTCGTCGCGGCCAAGGTCCGGGTGAGCGGCTGGAAGAACACGACGGCACAGGCCGCCCGCCGCCGCGGCGACCGGGGGCAGACCGCGGTCGAGTACCTGGGGATCATCGCGGTGGTGGTGGCGATTGTGGTGTTGATCGCGAATACGAATCTGGGACAGACGATCGTGGACAAGCTCAGGACTCAGATCACCCGGGTGGCTCCCTGACACGACCTCGCGCGTACGGCGACGCAGGGCAGGTCTTTCCCATCTACCTCACGGTGGTGGCGGGCCTGCTCTTTCTCGCGTTCGCGTACTTCGCGGTCGGCCAGGCCGCGGTGAATCGCAGTGGCGCTCAGACGGCCGCCGACGCGGCGGCATTGGCAGCAGCACAGGAGGCCAGAGACCAGCTGGTTGACCTGTGGGTCGTGGACGTCCGGGACCCGGCGAAATGGCAGGACATCTTCGACGGCAATGGAGCCGACGACACCTGCTGGCGAGCTTATGAGCTTGCGGCAATGAACGACGCGGGCAATGTCGAATGCGGCCCGGATGGCCTCCTGGGCTACAGCGTGACCGTCCAGGCGAACAAGCCCATCGGAGCCTCCGTCGTCCCGGGGACGGCGAACAGAAGGGCACATGCCTCCGCGACTGCTGTGATCGAGCCGCTGTGCACATTCGAGCTTCCGGGCGAGGATGCCGAAGGCGATGCACTTCCGAAGCTGACGTGCGAGGACGGGGGTTGGGAACTGAACCCGGAGGACCTCACCGATCTGCCCGCGCCGGAAGACCTCTTCGACGTCCACCTGGCCGACTGACGAGCGAACGACGAGTGGATAAGGAAGCAGAGTGATGAGGATGCGGTTCACGGCGAAAGCCGGCAGGAGGATGGTCGCACTGACTGCCGTGGCCGGGCTGGCCGTCGGCGCGACCGCGTGCAGCGGCGGCGGTGGCGACGACAAGAAGCCCCAGAATTCGGCCTCCGCCTCGCAGGGCAACGGGTCGCAGCCCAGCGCCCAAGAGGGCCAGTCCGACGAACCGCTGGCAGAGGTGAAGGGCCCGAGCGGTCTCCTTCTCCAGCTCACCTCCGCGGTACGCGACGCTGGCGGCTTCATCACCGTGAGCGGTGCACTGAAGAACGACAGTGGCACGGAAATCGTCGTCCCGTCCGCGCTGAGTGGCAACGAGACCGAGATCATCAACAACGGGCTGTCCCTCGGTGGAGCCACCCTCGTCGACTCGAAGAGCAAGAAGCGCTACTACGTCCTGCGCGACACGGAAGGCCGCCCCCTGACGACGACGGGGTTCTCGACGCTGAAGGCCGGCGAGTCGATCGACGTCTTCCTCCAGTTCCCGTCCCCGCCCGCCGACACCACGGACGTCTCCTTCCAACTGCCGCTGTTCCCCAGCGCGGTGATCAAGGTCTCGGGGTGAACCCCCGATGACCCACACCGGACTCGCACCCCGCCACCTGCCGTTGGCCGTGCTCACGACCACCCTGCTGCTCCTCACCACACCCCCCGCCCACGCCGACGACCCCAGCGTCCCCCCAGGCACCGAACCCACCGCCACCGCCCCCGTGGAGGTGGACCCCAACGACCCCGATCTCAAGCTGCCCGAGGGTGCCACCCTCGCGGAGCCCAAGGTGCTGGACATCAAGCAGGTCGTCGAGGACGAGACCGGGGACGAGCGGCGGGAGGACACCAACGCGGATGTGAAGTTCGCGCTCCAGGCGGAGGTCCTCTTCGGCAAGGACAGCGCCAAGCTCAGCGCCGACGCGAAGGCGCGTATCGCCGGTATCGCCGAGGAGATCAAGAAGCAGAACGCCACCCAGATCCGCGTCTTCGGCTTCACGGACAACCTCGGCTCCTCAGCCCACGGCGACGTCCTGTCGAAACAGCGCGCGAACGCGGTCCAGGCCGCCCTCGCCGGTGACCTCAACAACGCGAACGTCACGTTCGAGGTGCGTGGCTACGGCGAGCAGTACCCCATCGCCGACAACGCCTCCGAGGCGGGCCGCAAGAAGAACCGCCGAGTGGAGGTCACGTTCCCGAGGACGGCGAGCTGACAGACCCATCCGCGGTCCCGCCTGTCAGCCGATCGCCCCCTCGGCCGTGAACAGTCTCGACGAGCCCCGGTTCGTGCAGACCTGGCTCCCGCACAGCGGCGGTCTGTTGCCGCTGGTACGCCACTGCGGTGCGTCTGCCACCCCCCGTCGACGGGGGAGGGGCCACGGTGAACGCCGGAACCCGACCCGAGCCGGGTAGCTCCCGCATGACGCTTCGCACCTACCCCGTGGACTGACTGCACTTCCGGACTCCTCACCGTGGCCGCGCTGCCGCTGCTTCCGTTGCACGGAGGGCGGGGCAAGTGGTCCGACAGGTACCGAACGCCTTGGCGCGACCCTCCGCCCACATCGGTTTCCCGCCCACAGGGCTGAACAGAACGGCTTGGCCTATTTGCTGAGCTGCAAGTCATCCGGAATGTCCGGCTTGTTGGTGCAGGCCAGCTCATCTCTCAGCGCGCGGGCCAGATTGACGGTCAGTTCCTGGTGGAACGCTGCCGAAAACCGAGGGTTGCCCGGCGGGCTGACTCGGGCTTCGAGGAGTACTTGCTTCTGTTGCTCGCTCGACGCGCCCTTGATCTCGCAGCGGAATACGAGGTCAATGGGGGAGCGTTTCAACACGTAGACATCTGTGCTCGCTTGATGCCATCTGTCGGTGTAGGTCTGTACGGCCTTCAAGGAGTCCGCGGCCCATGTCACGCTCGCGTAGAAGAGGCCGTTTCCTGAAAGCCTGCACACGCTATATTCATCAAAGCCCTTAAATTTGTCGTAGGGCCCCATCGCCTCCTTCATCAGGCCCTTCTTGAGCTGGTCGACGGAGAGTGCAGAGTTGCTGAACTTGAGATCGTCGGAGTCAAGCATGTCCTGAAGAGACTTCATGTTCTTGGCGCCGAAGAGCGCGTTACAGGTCGTCCACTGGGTGGGGTACTTTTCGCTGAGAGGCTTCTCGTCGGCGCAGCCGGTCGAAAACGCCAGGGCTGCTATTGTCCCACACCAGGAAATTCGGAGCAGATGCCTCACTGTGACGCCTCTTCGTTGCTTGAGATTTTCTGCTTTCCAGCCAGGTAGGACTGCTCGATTGCATTGACGAAATTTTTGGCATCGTTGTCGTTCATGCCTGTCGTCTCGGCGTAGCTAAGAATAGGCTGGGTGACTGCCCGCTGGCCGATCGACGTCATTCCCTGCACAGCTTGGAGGGCTTGCGGATCGTTCTTGTACTCGGTGTCCTGGAGGTACTGCATCGTGTGGTTGCCGTAGGCCGTGCTGACTGCGGAGGCGCCTGTTCCCAGCAGAACCGGAACGGCGGTGGTTGCCACGATGCCGGCGGCCGGGCCCAGGACCAATGCCGTGCCGCCGGCGGCAACCGCCGTGACGACACCTGTCATCAAGGTCTTGCGCCACTCGCCCTGCTTTGTCGTCTCCATGCCCTTGGTGGTCTCGTCGTCCTTGAATTCCTCACGAATTCCATGAGACCGGGACTCGTCGAGGATTCCGTTCACCTTTGCGGCATTTTGGGCAAACAAATTGGCGTTGTCCTCGTCGTTCTCGAAAGCTGCGAGGCCGCTCCCCATGTAGACCTGCTGAGCCGAGGCCAGTGTCTGGTAGCCGTCTGCGTCGCCGGCCACCAGCATCATGAAGTTCGCCGCTGGATCCTCACCGAAGGATGTTCGCTTTGATCCGTCGCTGCTCTGCCCGAAGTGTGCGTTTCGGTTCAGTGGGTCGCCCGAGCCGCCGAAGTCGTCGATCGAGTAGTTGAGGTCGTCGATGTACGCCGCGCCCATGCGGGCCAGACTGTCCTTCATGATCTCGGGAGGCGGTCCGCCTTCGGAGGCGACGTTGTAGCGGTCGATCACCTTCTGCATGACGTCGGCCGTCTGTTCGTCCCGCCGCAACACCGGCGGATCCGCATCCCACGCCGCCCCCGTCGTCGCAGCCTCCAGCGCGTGACCGAGGGCGTCGGCGCCCGTCTCGCGAGCGTGTTTCGCCTCGTCACTGCCCGCGTGGGCGAGGCTGTCCGGGGCCCATTCGAAGTCCGTCTTGTTCAACTCGTCGAAGTAGGAATAGCCGAGGGTCGCGTTCTTGTCGACCGTGCCGTCCTCCTTATAGACGGTCGGCGCGTCGGTGAAGAACTTCTTTGCCGCTTCGGGGCTGTGGCCGAGGCCTTCCAGGACGCTGGTCAGCGGGTCGTAGCCGGCGCCGTTCCTTCCCGACGGGTTGAAGCCCCAGTCGAGGTCGGATCCAGGGGCCATGGGCTTGTTGCCCATGAACCGTTGAGGGTCCTTGCGGTGAAGCTGAACGATGTGCTCCGCGATGGGGTTGATGAACCGTGCGTCGTAATTGCCGTAGCGCAGCATCCCGCCCAGGAGCTGGTAGCCGTACGGGGCGCTGCCCGCGGGATAGAGCTGGATCGGCTGCGTACCCAGCTTCCGGAACTCGGAGGACCAACTCGCCGGCAGGTGCGACTTGTTGTCCGGGTCGGTCGCCGATGCCAGGGCCAGGCCCATGTTCTTCTGGAGCTGCCGGGTGAGAGCGAGCCGGTCTTTGTCGTCCCCGATCGTGCCGTTCAGCGACATGCGGCCGTAGAACTCCAGCGCGTCCTTCGGGCCGCCGAGCGACTTGTAGAAGTCCGTCGAGAAGTCCGAGTCCCTGGCGTTGAACTTCATGATGGAGTTCAGCTCCAGGTACTGCTTGTCACTCATCTCGGGGCCGAGCTCGGCCAGTTCGGCCGCCCGCTCGGCCTGGGCGTCGTCGAGGGAGTCGTACGAGCTGTGCCCGGCGTTGTGGGCGTCGTTGCCGTGGCTCTTGTTCAGTGCGCGGGTGACGGAGGCGTCGATCTCGGCGGCGTGGGCGAGGATCCGGTTGATCCGGCCGGCCAGTTCGTCCCTGGCCGTGTTCTCCTCCGTGGTGCGCACGTCCGTATCGCCCCTGATGTGCGGGTAGACGCAGTGGACGGTGCCGTCGCCGTAGTCCTGGACGCTGATGCCCCACTTCCGCGCTTCGGCCTGGGCGGCTCGGATCTGTTTCTGCAGTGAGACGAGTTCGGTGTGGGCGTCGTCGAGGACGTGATGGATGCTGCCGGCCTCGGTGTGCAGGTCGGAGATCTCCTTCGCCGTCTCCGCGACGAACCCCCGGGTGACCGTGGCGTTCACCCCCGCCCAGCGAGCCGCGTCCGACTTCGCCAGCATTCCTGTACGGGCGCTCTCCGCCAGCGTCTTCAGCCCTTTGACGGTGCTGTCCCAGTCGGAGACGGCCGAGCCCAGTCTGCCTAGATCCACCTCGATGAGGTCCGTGTACGTGAGCGCCACAGCTGCGTCCCTCTACTGGAAGTACTTGCTCAAGACCGACACGGACGAGACGCCGCCGTCGATCGCGGCCGTTTGGGCGGCGATCTTCGCGTCTTCCTCGGCGTGCAGCTTCTTGGTGTAGTCGAGATGGTCGGAGATGTGCGCGCACGCCTGGAGCACCGACTCCGCCTGGGAGGTCCAGATCTCCACCGTCCTGGTCAGCCCCGCGCCCATGGCGAAACCGTAGGACGTCAGTGAACTCGCTGCCTGGGCAGTGGATCCCTCGCCGCTCCTGTCGGCACCCGCGCCCGCGATGTCCGCTGTCGTGCGCAGTTCGTCCCACAGCAGGTACGCGTCGTGGCCGACCGCGCCGAGGTCGTCCTGAGACACCACCAGGTCACCGGTCCCGCCGCTCGCACCCTGGTCCACCGGGAGCTGGTTGAGCTGCATCCGCGCATGGCCGCCCGGTTCCCCCGCGGCGGCCTTGACCTGCTCCCATTCCTCCCACGCCATGCGTGGAACCTCCTTGTGACCAGTCGTCGTGCTGCTTCTGTCCGGCGCGGTCTGGTGTTCGCCTCGTCCAACAGGCTGACCTGGCCACGGCGATGCCGCTGACGCAGCCCCGCCTCGCCTCGCCAACACGTCACCCCAGTAGAGCCACCCCGAGAACCTCGACGCCCCACCAGCGACTCTAGCCACCACCAGTGACAGCCTGGAAACCGCCCATCACGCAGAGTGTCCGGAATTCGCCTCAGCCTCCACCGCGACCACCACCCCCACCCGCACCCCCCACCCCGCCATGACCCCCGCCTCCGCCTCCAGCACGTGTCGCGACCTCAGCCGGGGTCGACCCAACCGGCCCGGTCGCATGGTCCGGACGGACAGCACGGTCAGGTGGCGGTCCAGGTAGGCGACGTCGATGGGCATCCGCATACCGAAGGTGTGGACGCTGCCGGCGGGGGTGAGGAGCATCGCGCCCTCGATCGAGTCCCGGCCGAGCAGCCCCTTCGTCCGGGCGCGGTAGGAGGCCGCGATCTCCAACGGGACCGTCACCACCGCCCCGCGCTGACCCGCCTCACCCGGTACGACCAGCCGCCCCCGCCCGTCCCGAAACCGCCGCCCCATCCCCAGCTCCGATCAGCCGACCGACCCCCGCGAGACCCAGCGAGCCCGTCGAACCCGCCCTTTGAACCCCGCGCCACGCCAGGACCGTATCCCCGTCTCGTCCCCGCCACACCCTCCTTCCATGGCACCGTGCAGCAAGGGATCCGAGGAGCAGCAAGGAGCACCGACCATGCGTGACGTCGTCCTGACCGCCACCATCTCCCTCGACGGGTACATCGAGGGCCCCGACCGGGACATCTCCTGGCATCGCGTCGACGAGGAACTGCACCAGCACTTCAACGACACCCTCCGCGAGGCCGGCGCCTTCCTGAGCGGTCGGGTCACGCACCAGTTGATGACCGAGTTCTGGCCCACGGCCGACCAGGACCCCGACGCGAGCGCCACGGTCGTCGAGTTCGCCGAGATCTGGCGGGAGAAGCCCAAGTTCGTGTACTCACGGACGTGGGAGCGCGCCGACTGGAACACCACCGTCGTGCGGGACGTCGTACCGGAGGAGGTGCGCGCGCTCAAGGAGCAGCCGGGCGGCCCTCTGGTCCTCAGCGGCGCCCACCTGGCCGCCGACTTTCTGCGGCACGGGCTCGTCGACGCGTTCCGGATCTACGTCGATCCGGTGATCGTCGGCGGCGGCACCCCGCTGTTCACGGAGGGCTCCGCCCCGGCCGGCCTCCGTCTCGTCGAGACCCACACCTTCGGCAACGGCGTCGTCCTCCTGAGCCACGAGCGCCAGTAGTCCACGGCCTCACGAATGCGTCGACTCGGCCATGACGTAAAGGGGTTGTCCGGGCGAGGCACCCGGATCAAAGGGGTTGTCCGGGCGGGGGCGCCCGGATAGGAAGGGATCATGACCGAACTCGGCGCCATCTTCCGCCCGCAGTTGCCCCCGGAGCGGCTCCGCACGATCGCCCGACTCGCGGATGCCACCGGCCTGGACGAGCTGTGGGTCTTCGAGGACTGCTTCCGCGAGGCCGGGATCGCGGCCGCCGCGGCCGCGCTCGCCTGGACCGAGCGGGTCCGCGTCGGCGTCGGCCTGCTGCCGGTCCCGCTGCGCAATGTCGCCGTCACCGCGATGGAGGCCGCCACCCTGCACCGGATGTTCCCGGGCCGCGTCAGCCTCGGCATCGGCCACGGCGTCCAGGACTGGATGGGCCAGGTCGGCGCCCGCCCCGCCTCCCCGCTGACCCTGCTGCGCGAGTACACCCTCGCCCTGCGCGGCCTGCTGAACGGAGAACGGATCACGACCCAGGGGCGGTACGTCACCCTGGACGACATCGCCCTCGACTGGCCGCCGCCGGACGGGGCCGAGGTGCTGGTCGGCGGGATCGGCCCGCGCACCCTGCGGCTGTCCGGGGAGGTCGCCGACGGCACGGTTCTCAACGAGTCCTTCTCACCGGAGGGCGTACGCGAAGCACGGAAGCTGGTGCGGGAAGGCAGGACCGCGGCCGGTCGGGACGCCGCCTCGCACAAGCTCGTCGTCTATCTCTTCGCCGCCACGGGGGAGGACGCCGCCGCCCGCCTCCAGCGCGAACTGGTCACGACCGGCCTCACCGACGTGCCCGGCCTGGGTGTCGCCGGTGACGCGGCCGAGGTCGCCGAGCGGGTCCAGCGGTACGCCGAGGCGGGCGCCGACACGGTCGTCCTCCTCCCTACCGCCGACGAACCCGACCCCGAGGGCTTCATCCGGTTCGTGGGCGACGACGTACGCCCCCTGGTGAAGTGACGGTGACGGCCACGATGAGCGCCCGGCAGCCGTCGCGGGACGGGGACGACCGGCCCCGCGGCTTCGAGGACCTCGTCGCCGAGGGCGTGGCCGTGCCCACCGAGGGGTGGGACTTCTCCTGGTTCGAGGGACGGGCCACCGAGGCCCGGCCCTCCTGGGGGTACGCGGTGTCCCTCGCCGAGCGCCTCGCCGGTGCCCGCGCCGCCCTCGACGTGCAGACCGGGGGAGGGGAGGTCCTGGACTTCGCCCTCGGCCGGGTCGCCCCGAAGGCCCCCGTCCTCGCCGTCGCGACCGAGGGCTGGCCGGCGAACGTGGCCAAGGCCACCGCCCTGCTGCGCCCGCGCGGGATCGCGGTCGTCGCTGTGGCGGAGGACGAGCCCCTGCCCTTCGCGGACGCCGCCTTCGACCTCGTCTCCAGCCGGCATCCGGTACGGCCGCCGTGGGCCGAGATCGCGCGCGTCCTCGAACCGGGCGGCGCCTACTTCGCCCAACACGTCGGCCCGCGCAGTGTCTTCGAGCTGGTCGAGTACTTCCTCGGGCAGCTGCCCGAGGAAGTGAGCGCCGTCCGCCACCCGGATCGCGAACGCGCCGACGCCGAGACGGCCGGCCTGGACATCGTCGACCTGCGGGCGGAACGGCTGCGCGTCGAGTTCCATGACATCGCCGCCGTCGTCCACTTCCTGCGCAAGGTGGTGTGGATGGTGCCGGGCTTCACCGTGGACCGGTACGAGCGACAACTCCGCTCCCTGCACGAGCGGATCGAGTCCGAGGGCCCCTTCGTGGCCCACAGCACCCGACACCTCGTCGAGGCCCGCAGACCGGCCTGACAGCGGCCCCTGGCCTTCAAACAGCCTCTCCTCGGGCCGAGTCGGCCAGGAACCGCCGTCCGAGCCGCAGGCACTCGCCCCACGTCGACCGGCCCCACGTCGACCGGCCCCAGGCCGTGCGGCCGGCGCCGGCGCTGCAAGAGGACAGTGCCTGTCCTCACCGCGACGCGCAGCGTCCACTTTGCGTCTGCCGCCCCGCGAACCCGCCCGCCCGCCGACCGCCCCACCGGACACACCCAGGCATACGCCCGTGGGGGGAGCGGCATTTCGCCCATACCTCCACACTCCGCCCAGCCATCTCCACAGGGTTTCCACATCGTTACCGCGGTTGGTCCGGACCCTTGTCGCGCCTCCGGTAAATTCATTGCCAGGCAATTCGCGCCAGCAAAGCTGCGCGGGCGTCACCGTGCAGTGGAGGGGGCTGCGCGGTGGCGTGCCGCGTCAAGCGGACGCGCAGGTGGGGTAGCCCGTCAGGGGGATGAGCGGGCGATTGCCCGGCAGGGGCTCAACCGGTGCGAAAACCTCCGCTTTAACCGGTGTTCTGCCCCGTCCGCCTGGGATTCCGCCGCCTTTCGGCCATGAACCACCTGTGAATCGCACCCGGCAAGACCACCGCCCCGTCGCCGGTTGACTGCGGAGAGTAATTTTAGCGCGCCAATGCACGCAGCATCCCTCACGAAGGGTTATGGTGGAAACCCCCCCTCGGGCCGGTCCGTATCCCCCCCACGGACCGGCCCGTTTTTTGTTGCCGCACAGGGCCCCGCCCGAGGGTGCCGCCCGCAGAAGCCGCTCCCGCACCCGGTAACGCACCCGTGGCCCCACTCCACCGAAGCACCGGAAGCACCGGAAGCGCCCCCGCTCCGCTCCGTGTGCGCCCCCACCCCGCCCACCGCCCACGACCCCCGTGGGGGTAGGCTGCCGCCCGCGGGGACCGTCACCGCACGGAGGGGCTGACAATTCACGTGAACCTGCGCGACAAGCTGCGCGGCCTGCTGGTGAGGCTGTACGCGCGCCGGGTGGAAGGCCACCTGGACCACGCTCAGGTGCCCAAGCACATCGGCGTGATCATGGACGGCAACCGCCGCTGGGCGAAGGCCGCGGGTTCCACCACCGTGCACGGCCACCGGGCGGGCGCCGAGAAGATCGAGGAGTTCCTCGGCTGGTGCTCCGAGACGGACGTCGGCGTCGTCACCCTCTGGCTGCTCTCCACGGACAACTTCGACCGCGCCAAGGAGGAGCTGGTCCCCCTTCTCGGCATCATCGAGGACGTCGTCCGCACCCTCGCCGCCGACGGCCGCTGGCGCGTGCACCACGTCGGCACGCCCGACCTCCTCCCGGCCGGCATGCAGCGCACGCTGAAGGAGGCCGAGGAGGCCACCGCCGACATCGACGGGATACTCGTCAACGTCGCCATCGGCTACGGAGGCCGCCAGGAGATCGCCGACGCGGTCCGCTCGATGATCCTCGACGCCCGGGACAAGGGCGTGTCGATGGAGGACCTCGCCGAGTCCGTCGACATCGACATGATCGGCCGCCACCTCTACACCGGCGCCCAGCCCGACCCCGACCTGGTGATCCGCACCAGCGGCGAACAGCGGCTGTCCGGTTTCATGCTGTGGCAGACGGCTCACTCGGAGTACTACTTCTGCGACGTGTTCTGGCCCGCCTTCCGCAAGGTCGACTTCCTGCGCGCCCTGCGCGACTACGAGGTCAGGCACCGGCGTTTCGGCGGCTGACCACAGCACCGACACCACGGCCGGCCGTAAGCACATGACGGCCGGCCGTGCCGTTTCCCCCGCGTCCGGCCATCCACCGTCACCTCCGGCCGCACGTCTCCGTGCCCCCGTAAAAATGCGCCGAGTACCCCCGCCGGAACGGAAGTAACAAGGAGTTCATCGGCGCGCCGTCATATGCCGTGGCATGGCGGCGCAAGTTCGAGGGCATAAGCCAAGCAGGTCGACGCCCGAACCACGGGTGTCGGATCTCAGCGGACGGCACGGGGCCGTCCGCCCGGGAGGCCCTTTGCACCAGCCCGATCGTGCGGTCCGCACGGACGCAGCGGAGGGCCGGTTTTCGGCCCGTGCAGGCGGTCGAATTCCGGTCCAGCTCCACTCCGTCGCTCCCCGACCTCATCCGAGGGGGTACGTCCTTCCGTGGTGACCAGCACAAAGCGCCATAAGCCCGACCGGCGCACTTACGTTCTCGACACCAGCGTCCTGCTGGCCGACCCGCACGCCATGAACCGCTTCGACGAGCACGAAGTCGTGCTCCCCATCGTCGTGGTCACCGAGCTGGAGGCCAAGCGGCACCATCCCGAACTCGGCTACTTCGCCCGGCAGGCCCTGCGTCTGCTCGACGACTACCGGGTGAAGTTCGGCCGTCTCGACGCCCCCATCCCGATCGGGGAGCTGGGCGGGACCATCCGTGTCGAGCTCAACCACTCGGACCCCAGCGTGCTGCCCACCGGCTACCGCCTGGGGGACAACGACTCACGCATCCTCGCGGTCGCCCGCAACCTGCAGGCCGAGGGGTTCGACGTCACCGTCGTATCGAAGGACCTCCCGCTGAGGATCAAGGCGTCCTCCGTGGGGCTGCTCGCCGAGGAGTACCGGGCCGAACTGGCCATCACGGACTCCTCCGGATGGACCGGAATGTCCGAACTGACGCTCCCCGGCGAACAGGTGGACATCCTCTTCGAGGAAGGACATGTGTACGTCCCGGAGGCCTCCGAACTCCCCGTGCACACGGGCCTGACCATCCAGTCAGAGCGCGGCAAGGCGCTCGGCCGGGTCACGGCCGACGGCGGTGTGCGGGTGGTGCGCGGCGACCGGGAGGTGTTCGGTATCAAGGGCCGCAGCGCCGAGCAGCGCATCGCGCTCGATCTGCTGCTCGACCCGGACATCGGGATCGTGTCGATGGGCGGCCGGGCCGGCACCGGCAAGTCGGCGCTCGCGCTGTGCGCCGGTCTGGAGGCGGTCCTGGAGCGCCGCCAGCACCAGAAGGTGATGGTCTTCCGCCCGTTGTACGCGGTGGGCGGGCAGGAACTGGGCTATCTGCCCGGCTCCGAGGCCGAGAAGATGAGCCCCTGGGCACAGGCGGTCTTCGACACGCTGTCCGCGGTCACCAGCCGCGAGGTCATCGAGGAGGTCACCGCCCGCGGCATGCTGGAGGTCCTGCCGCTCACCCACATCCGTGGCCGCTCGCTGCATGACGCGTTCGTGATCGTGGACGAGGCGCAGTCGCTGGAACGGAATGTCCTGCTGACCGTTCTGTCCCGGATCGGTGCCAATTCACGGGTCGTTCTGACCCATGATGTCGCACAAAGGGACAATCTGAGGGTCGGCCGCTATGACGGTGTCGTCGCCGTCGTGGAGAAACTGAAGGGGCATCCGCTTTTCGCGCACGTCACCCTCAACCGGTCCGAAAGGTCCCAGATCGCGGCCCTGGTGACCGAAATGCTGGAGGAGGGGCACATCTGACCGGACCGCCCCGTTTCGCGGGCCCTATCAGGTAGTTGGCGCCGCTCGGCAAAGGCTGTGAGCCTAGTCGGGCGGCGCCTTCGTATGTGGGCGAACGATGAAATACCCAGGGCGAAACGGGATGTGAGCTTTCACACGCAACTCGGAATTGCCACTCGGCGTCGGGTACGGCAGAGTCTCCTTCCTGTCAGGCCCCGCATACGACACACGTGTATCCCCAGCGATACGACACCCCATCAACTCCATAGCTTCGTCGTATGCCGCCCGCGCACCACGCGGCGCTCCCGAGCAGGGAGTTGCCCACCGGGCCCGCGCCTCCCGTGACCCCGCAGTTGGGAGGCCAGTGTTCAGGGGCACGATTGCGTCCGCCAGGGTCACCGAAGCGGGCGATGCTGGAAGGAAACCGTGTGAGCCGGATCTCGGTCCGGGGATTCGCAGTGGCCTCGGCCACGGCGGTCACCGCTGTCGGAAGCGTCGTCGGTGTTGCCTCGGGCAGCACCGCGCAGCCCAACGACGCGGAAGCGACGGTAAGCGACTCTACGACGCTCCTCGCCGACATCCCCGCAGGTCAGCAGGCCCAGGTGCAGACCGCTTCCCTGACGCAGCAGGCCAGTGTCCAGGCCATCGCCGCGGACGAGGGCGCCAAGAAGGACGCCGAGGAGTCGGCCCGCAAGGCCGCGGCCAAGACCGCGATCGCGAAGAAGAAGGCCGCCGAGAAGGCGGCCGCCGACGCCAAGGAACGCGCCGAGGCCAAGGCCGCCGCGAGCCGCAGCTCCGCCGACTTCCCCATCCAGAACTCCTACACCGTCGACCAGATCCAGGCGATGGCGCAGCAGATGGTGCCGAGCGGCCAGTGGCAGTGCTTCAGCAACATCGTGGACCACGAGTCCAGCTGGAACTACCGGGCCGTCAACCCGTCCTCCGGCGCCTACGGTCTCTTCCAGGCGCTGCCCGCCGGCAAGTACGTGTCCGCGGGCGCCGACTGGCAGACCAACCCGGCCACCCAGATCAAGTGGGGCCTGAACTACATGAACGACCGCTACGGCAGCCCGTGTGACGCCTGGTCGTTCTGGCAGTCCAACCACTGGTACTAGGCCTGACGCCCGGCGCCGACAGCTCAACCCCGCGCAGCCCCTCCCCGTCCTAGGGGGAGGGGCTTTCGCCCTGTACGGTCTATGCCGACGACTCCAGGGGTGAGTGGTGGGGAGAGACGGGGGAAGAGGGCGGATCATGTCGCGAGTGCCAGGGTGGCTCGGCCGGGTGGGTGCCGGTCTGACCAAGATGGGGCAGCGGCTCGACGAACGTCGGGCCGAGACCGACCGGGAGAGCGGAGCCGGACCTGAGCCGGCGGTGCCCGAGACACCGGCGGCGCCCGCCGAGGAACTCCCGCCTCCCGCGCCGCGCCCCGACCCCGCACAGGTCGTGCCGTGGGGTGTCCGGGTCGCCGCCGAGGCGGGCTGGCGACTGCTGGTGCTGGCCGGGACCGTCTGGGTCCTGATGAAGGTCATCAGCGCCGTCCAACTCGTCGTGCTGGCCTTCGTGGTGTCCCTGCTGCTGACCGCGCTCCTGGAACCCACCGTGGCCCGGCTGAAGCGGCTGGGCGTCCCCCGCGGGCCCGCGACCGCGCTGACGGGGATCCTCGGGTTCGTCGTCATCGGCCTGATGGGCTGGTTCGTGACCTGGCAGGTCATGGAGAACATCGACAACCTCTCCGACCAGGTCCAGGACGGCATCGACGACCTGCGCCGCTGGCTGCTCAACAGTCCCTTCCACGTCACCGACAAGCAGATCAACGGCATCGCCAAGAACCTGCGCGAGGCGGTCGGCGCCAACACCGACGAGATCACCTCCGCGGGCCTGGAGGGCGTCACCGTCGTCGTGGAGGCCCTCACCGGCATCCTGCTGGCGTTCTTCTCGACGCTGTTCCTGCTCTACGACGGCAAGCGCATCTGGCAGTGGACCCTCAAGCTGGTCCCCGCCGCCGCGCGGCCGGGTGTCGCGGGTGCCGGTCCGCGGGCCTGGGCGACGCTCACGGCGTATGTGCGCGGCACGGTGATAGTGGCGTTGATCGACGCCATCTTCATCGGCCTCGGCATCTACTTCCTCGACGTGCCCATGGCCGTACCGCTGGCCGTCTTCATCTTCCTGTTCTCCTTCATCCCGCTGGTCGGCGCGGTCGCCTCCGGGGCGCTGGCCGTGGTCGTGGCCCTGGTCACCCAGGGCGTGTTCACCGCGGTGATGACGCTGGCGGTCGTGCTGGCCGTGCAGCAGATCGAGGGGCACATCCTCCAGCCGTTCATCCTCGGCCGCGCCGTACGCGTCCACCCGCTCGCGGTGGTCCTCGCGGTGGCCTCCGGCGGCATGGTGGCAGGCATCGGCGGCGCGGTGGTCGCCGTACCCCTGGTGGCGGTGACGAACACGGTGGTGGGCTACCTGCACGCGTACTCGAGAGAACCGGCCCTGCTGACGGCACCGAAGCCGAGGGGCGCGACGGCCGCAGACGTGGCCCCGGTACAACACCCAGCCCGTCCGGGGGTCCCCCCGCTGGGAGAGACTGAGGACGAGGCCGTTCAGGCCGAAGGCGGGGGTCCGGGGGCGACAGCCCCCGGGGACGGGAACGGAAGGGGCGAGGAACGACCGGGCCCCGCCCACCCGGAGGGGTGAACGGGGCGTTCGTGGCGCACGCTCACTCCGTGCGCAGGCCGTCCGGTCGCATCAGCCGCAACAGCGGCGGCAGGCTCAGCAGGGTCACCGCCAGGACCACCGCTGCGCCGGTGCCGGTCATCGCCAGCACACTCGGCCAGTCCACGCCCACCGGCGTGTCCGACATCCGCAGCAGCACCGCGCCGAGCGTGATGCCCACCACCGAGGCCAGCAGCAGACCGAGCCCGATCGGGATCGCCGTCTGCCACAGCACCGACATGGTCAGCGTGCGGCGGCGGGTGCCGAAGGCGACCAGCGCCGAGAGCAGCCTGCGGCGTTCGCGCAGCTGCTCCAGCTGCGACACCAGCAGGCTCGCCCCGATCAGCATCAGCACACAGACGGCGCCGACGAGCAGCCCGGTGCGCAGCGAGTCGTACCTCGCGGAGGTCGTGGTGGCGGTCCAGTTGGTCGGGATGGCCAGCGGGTCCACGCGGGCGGCGGTGTTGCGGACGCGGTCGGAGACGTCCGGCACCGACTCGTCGACCGAGAGGTACAGCTCGCCGCTGACGGTCTTCGCGACGTTCTCCGGCATCGCGGCCGGAGTCATCAGGAAGCCTCCGCGCCGGGTGCCGGCCGGGTCCACGACCGAGCGGGCCGTGCCGACGCCCGCCGGGACGGTCCAGGTGACCTCCGCGACATCGCCGCGGCCGTAGGACTCCAGGTACAGCTTCCTGCCCGGCCGGTTCAGCGCCGGCCCGTCGAGGGAGTACTCGGATCCCTCCAGGACGAACAGGTCGCCGTTCGCGCAGGACGGCAGCTTCGCCACCTCGCGCAGGGCCGCGCAGTCGCCGACGGTCAGCTCGGCGGACAGGCTGGGGCCGTCCCCGGCATCCCACGAGGCGTCACCGAGGTACCCCTCCCACAGGGCCGTGACCTTCCGTACGCCCTTGGTGTCGGCGAACTTCTGGACCGTCGCGGTCATCGGGACGCCGTCCGGGAGACCCACCTGCATCTGCGCCCGGCGGAGATCCTGGCCGGTCTCCTCGGTGTACTGGCCGTCGACGCCGGCGAACAGCATCTGGAGCGCGATCGCCCCGGCCACCGCCACCGCGATGCCGTTGACCATCCGGGCCGCCGTACCGCTGCTCAACTGGAGCCGCCGGACGGCCAGTTGCCAGGCGATGCCACCGGCGCCGAGGCGGCCGACGACCGTCTCCACCAGCCACGGCAGCAGCGCGGTGATCCCGACGAGCAGCAGCAGGACACCGCCGACCACCAGGTACTTGTTGAAGTCGCCGTTGTCGCGGCCCTGGCCGATCATCGGGTAGAGCATCGCGAGGCCGGCCACCGGCAGCAGCAGCCGCCACCACAGCCGGCGCCGTGCGGGCTTCGCCGCGCGCACCACGCCGAGCGGCTCGATCACCACACCGCGCAGCGCGAGCAACGTGACCAGGACGGCGGCGGTCGGCACCGCCACCGCGACCAGCGCGGCCAGCGCGGGGGACGGGTCGAGATAGCTGGGCCACACGCTCACGCCCATCACCTCGACCGAGCCCGCCACCTGCCGCCCGATCAGGAAGAACCCGGTGCCGAGGGCCAGGCCGAGCAGCGCGCCGGCCAGGGCCTCGCCCGCCGCGACCCGCCGGGTCATCCGGCTGTCGGAACCCACCAGCCGCAGGGCCGCGAGCCGGCGGTCGCGCCGCTCGCCGCCGAACCGCACGGCCGCCGCGATGAACACCGCGACCGGCATCAGCAGCGCCACGATCACCACGATGTTCAGCAGGACCAGCACCGGGTCGGGTTCCTCGCGGGTCGGGTTGGGGTCCCCGAAGGCCGTGAGCCGGGCCGTCCGTGACCCGTCGATGCGCGCGGCGAGCCCCGAGCCGCCCGCATAGTAGGCGAGTTCCTGCGAGCCGATCAGCCCGCTCTCCCCGATGCCCCCGACGATCCGGTACGGCAGCCGCTCCCGCAGCAGCGCCGAACCGTCCGCGGCGAGCAGCTTCTTCAGCGCGGGTGAGACGACCATCTCGCCCTGGCCCGGGAACCGGTTCACGCCGGGCGGCGGCTGTGCCCGCGGGCCCTCCGGCTCCACCAGCCGCCCTCGCACGTCCTTGTCCCGGAACGTCGTGTCGACGTAGGAGATCACCAGGGTGTCGTCCGCCTTGGGCGGCACGGTCAGGTCGAACCTGTAGTCCATGCGCGCCTGTTCGCGGTCGTGCCGCGCGGACAGCGCGTTGGGCAGCGCGGTCGACAGCAGCAGCAGCGCCACGCCGAACCCCACGCCGACGGCCGTCAGCCCGGCCCGGACCCACCCCTCCCGTCCGCCCGCGAAGGCGAACCGGAACCCCAGGGCCAGATCCCGGCCCCACTGGCGCAGGTTCATACGACCCGCTCCATGTCCCGCGACTTCCCGTCCCGTACGACGATCTCGCGGTCGGAGTACGCGGCCACCCGTGCCTCGTGCGTGACCAGCACCACCGCCGCGTTGGCGGACCGGGCGGCCTCCGTGAGCAGTTCCATCACGCGCTCGCCGTTGAGCGAGTCCAGCGCGCCGGTCGGCTCGTCGGCGAAGATCACCCGCGGGCCGGTCACCAGCGACCGCGCCACGGCCACCCGCTGCCCCTGCCCGCCGGACACCTCACCGGGCCGCTTGCCGCGGAGGTCGTCGACCTCCAGCCGCTCCATCCACGCGAGGGCGGTCCGCTCGGCCTGCTTGCGCGGGGCGCCGTTCAGCCGCAGCGGCAGCGCCACGTTCTCCACGCAGGTCAGCTCCGGCACGAGCTGCCCGAACTGGAACACGAACCCGAACTCCGAGCGCCGCAGCGCACTGCGCCGGGCGTCGCTCATCGTCGCCAGCTCCTGCCCGTCGTACGTGATCGAGCCCGAGTCGGGCGGCACGATTCCGGCGAGACAGTGCAGCAGCGTCGACTTGCCGGACCCGGAGGGACCCATGACGGCGACGACCTCGCCGGGGTGGATGGAGAACTCGGCGCCGTCCAGCGCGAGGGTCGGACCGTAGGCCTTGCGGAGGTCCTCGGCGGCGAGCAGCGAACCGGCGGGGGCGCTCACGCGGTCACCGCCTCTCGCAGCTTGTCGAGGCGCGCCGCGGTCAGCTCCAGCCAGCGCAGATCGGCCTCCAGATGGAACAGGGCGTGGTCGCAGATCAGTTGGTCGGCGAGGTCGCCCCTGCGCTTGCGGTCGGTCAGGATGCGCATGCCGCGCAGGTGCTCGGAGCGCTGCGTGTCCAGGATGTCGGCCGCGTCGCGGTGCGTGAGCAACGCGAGGACGACCTTCGTGTAGAGCGTCGACTGGAGGTACGGCTCGGGCTTCTCGGGCGTGGCGAGCCACTGGGCGACGTCGGTGACCCCGGCGTCGGTGATGGCGTACCGCTTGCGCTCCGGGCCGCCGCCGGCCTCGATGCCGTCGACTTCGACCAGGCCGTTCTTCAACAGCCGGGACATCGTCGAATAGACCTGGCCGTAGTGCAGCGGCCGGTCGTGACCGAACTTCTCGTCGAAGGCCCGCTTGAGGTCGTAGCCGTGGCGGGGCCCGGACTCAAGGAGTCCCAGGAGGGTGTGACCGATGGACATGAGGAGGACTGTACACAGGGTGTATACGCGGGGTGTATACGCCGAGTGCAGAGGTGGTGGCGGGGCGTGCAGCGCCGCAGGTGGGGGCCGATTGCCACAGATTCGCTACGGGGATCTCGGGGCGGAGTCCCCGGAGGGGCCAGGCGGGTCAGGCGGTCCGGGGGGCCGCCCCCGCCGGGGCAGGGGCTGTGCCCCGCCGGGCAGCCGCCCGGCATCCTGAAGCGCCTTCCGCAGCAGGAACTCGATCTGCGCGTTCGCCGACCGCAGCTCATCGGACGCCCACCGGGCCAGCGCGTCGTACACCAGCGGATCGAGCCGCAGCAGCACCTGCTTGCGCTGCTGCGGCCGACGCCGAGGGGCCGTCCCCTCTTCCGGTGAGGTCACTGGTAGAGCGTCCCCGTGTTGAGCACCGGCTGCGGTGCCCGGTCCCCGCACAGCACGACCATCAGGTTGGACACCATCGCCGCCTTCCGTTCCTCGTCCAGCTCCACGATGCCCTGCTCGGCGATCCGGCCGAGCGCCGCCTCGACCATGCCGACCGCGCCGTCCACGATCTCGCGCCGCGCCGCGACCACCGCGCCGGCCTGCTGCCGCTGGAGCATCGCGGAGGCGATCTCCGGAGCGTAGGCGAGGTGCGTGAAGCGGGACTCGATGATCCGCACGCCGGCGGCCGCCACGCGCGCGTGCAGCTCGGCGGCGAGCTTCTCGGTGATCTCCTCGGCGTTGCCGCGCAGCGAGAGCCCGTCCTCGTCGTGGGCGTCGTAGGGGTACTCGATGGCTATGTGCCGGACGGCGGCCTCGGTCTGGGTGGCGACGAACTCCAGGAAGTCGTCCACCTCGAAGGAGGCCTGGGCGGTGTCCTGCACCTTCCAGACGACGACCGCGGCCAGCTCGATGGGGTTGCCGTAGGCGTCGTTGACCTTGAGGACGGCGGTCTCGTGGTTGCGGACGCGGGTGGAGATCTTCTCGCGGGAGGTGAAGGGGTTCACCCAGCGCAGTCCGTCCTCGCGGATGGTCCCCCGGTAGCGCCCGAACAGCTGCACCACGCGGGCCTCGCCCGGCGCCACCGTGTTCAGCCCGCACATCGCGAGGAAGGCGGCGAGCGCGACGAGGATGCCACCGGTGATCAGCGCGGCGTTGCCGCCGGACGAGGTCACGGTCGTGGCGGCGGCGATCATGCCGGCTCCGGCCAGCAGCCCGACCAGACCGGACAGCAGCGCGAGGCCGCCGCCCACGCTGCGGGCCGGGAACTCGCGTACCTGCGGGGCGGGCATCTCGGGTGCGTCGACGGTGGCCGACGGGTCGTGCGTGGACATGGGTCCCCCGTTTCTTGCGAGCGAGTGAGCCGGTGCGCCGGGGTGACCGGTGGGCCGGGTGAGCCGGCCGGACGGCGCTCGCTCGCGGGTTCGCTTCGATCTAGCTTGGATCTATCTAAGTGATATCACTTTACCGTGAGATGGCAACCCTTGACCGCTCTCGTACGTCGGTTCCCTTGGAACGGTGCACCGGTTCCAGCGCGAGGGGTGCTGATTCTCACGCCCTCGCGGGACCGGATCGGGACCCCTTTGTCACAGAGAGCGGTGTTAGCTTTCTGAGCTGACCTGCCTCCGGGCACGGGTGTGACTGCCGAGTAGGAAGCGGAGCGAGCGGACTCATGGGACGAGCGGAAGAGAGACGAGCGCGACAGCGTGGTGGCCGTCGCGCTGCGCCCAGGAACCGCTCGTCGCAGACGGCGGCTCCCGAGTCGCGCACCGAGCCGGTCTCGTCGGCCGAGGGCGCGACGCACGCCGCGGCCGGCGGGCGCGCGGCGGCCCGCCGCGGCACGACGAAGGGCGGCAAGGGAGCCAGGGGTGAGAAGGGCCGGATACGCCGCCTGTTCACCTGGAAGAAGATGCTCAGCACCTTCCTCGGCCTCACCGTGCTCGTCATCGGCGCCTTCATCGTCCTGTACATGACGACGCCGATCCCCGACACGGCGAACGCCGACGCCCAGCTCCAGAGCAACGTCTACAAGTACAGCGACGGCACGATGCTGGCCCGCGACGGCAAGCTCAACCGGGAGAACGTCGACCTGGCGGACATCCCCAAGCCCGTGCAGCACACCTTCGTCGCCGCCGAGAACAAGACCTTCTACCAGGACGCCGGCGTCGACCTGAAGGGCACCACGCGCGGTGTGCTCAACACGGTCATGGGCAAGGGCGCCCAGGGTGGTTCGACGATCACCCAGCAGTACGTCAAGAACTACTACCTGACCCAGGAACAGACGGTCACCCGCAAGCTCAAGGAACTGGTCATCTCCCTGAAGCTGGACCGGGAGAAGTCCAAGGACTACATCCTGGCCGGCTACCTCAACACCAGCTACTACGGCCGCGGCGCCTACGGCATCCAGGCGGCTGCCCAGGCCTACTACGGTGTCGACGCCGACAAGCTCTCCGTCCAGCAGGGCGCCTACCTCGCCGCGCTGCTCCAGGCCCCCAGCCAGTACGACTGGGCCGCCGCCTCCGCAACCGGCAAGAAGCTGGTCCAGCAGCGCTGGAACTACGTCCTCGACAACATGGTCGAGGAGGACTGGCTCGACAAGTCCGAGCGCGACGCCATGACGTTCCCGATCCCCAAGGAGCCCAAGCCCGCCCCCGGCATGCAGGGGCAGACCGGCTACCTGGTGGACGCGGCCAACAACGAGCTGGCCCGGCAACTGGTCAGCCAGGGCACCGCGGAGAACGTCAACGACGCCCTGACGATGGTCAAGGCCGGCGGCTGGAACATCACCCTCAACGTCGAGAAGAAGAAGCAGAAGGCGCTGGAGGCGTCCGTCAAGGAACAGCTGACCAGCAAGCTGGACGCGAAGAAGCGCCCGGTCGACGGCGACGTCCAGGCGGGTGCCGTCTCCGTGAACCCGAAGACGGGCGCGGTCGTGGCGATGTACGGCGGTGTGGACTACGTCGAGCACTACACCAACAACGCCACCCGTACCGACTACCAGCCCGCCTCCACCTTCAAGCCGGTGATCCTGGCGGCCGCCCTGGACCAGGGGGCGGTGACGCAGGACGAAGAGAAGATCAGCGCGAACACCGTCTACGACGGCACCAGCAAGCGCCCGGTCGTCGGCAGCGACATCGGCTTCGCCCCGGAGAACGAGGACGACGTCGACTACGGCGACGTGACCGTCCAGACGGCGATGAACAAGTCCATCAACTCCGTCTTCGCGCAGATGGGCGTCGACGTCGGCATGGACAAGGTCCTCAAGACCGCGGACGACCTCGGCATGGACACCGCGGACCTGAAGGCCGTACCCGCGCAGACCCTCGGCACCATGGGCGCGAGCCCGCTGCAGATGGCCGGCGTCTACGCGACCCTGGACAACCACGGCAACAAGGTCACCCCGACCCTCATCAAGTCGGTGGAGAACAGCGTCCACGTGGTGAAGGCGCCCGACCCGATCGGCGAGCAGGTCATCACCCGCGAGGCCGCCGACTCGGTCACCTCGGTGCTCACCGGCGTGGTCGACGACGGTACGGCGCGGAAGTCCGTTCTGGAAAACCCCCAGCGCAACGGCCAGAAGGTCGCGGGCAAGACGGGCACCTCCGACGACAACAAGTCGGCCTGGTTCACCGCCTACACGCCCGACCTGGTCACCGCGGTCGGCCTGTTCGGCGAGTCCGCCAAGCCGCCGCACCCCCAGGTCACCATGACCGGCGCGACCGGCCTGATCCCCGGCAAGGGCCGCATCAACGGCGGTGGCTACCCGGCGCAGATCTGGGCGGCGTACACCTTCGGCGTCGCCTCCAAGGTCAGCAAGTTCGACCTGGAGACCGACCAGGGTGCGGCGGTCCAGCCGACCATCACGGCGAGCCCCTCGCCGACGCTCTCGGAGGAGCCGTCGGAGGAGCCGACCACGGCGACCCCGTCGACGAAGCCGTCGAAGTCTCAGACGCCGTCGCAGGAGCCGACCACCGAGGAGCCGTCGGAGGAGCCGACGACGCAGGAACCGTCCGAGGAGCCGAGCACGGGGGAGCCGTCGACGGAGCAACCCGAGAATCCGCTGGATCCGCAGTTCGGCCAGTAGGGGCGAGGGCGGAGGGCGACGGAGAGGGGTCGCCCGGCATCATGCCGGGCGCCCCCTCTCCGTCATCCTCCGCCGTGTCCTACGAGCCCCGGTTCAGCTCGAACCAGACGACCTTGCCGGTGCTCAGCCGGGTCGCCCCCCACCGTCGGGCCAGCCGGTTCACCAGGTACAGGCCGCGGCCGCCCTCGTCGGTGGCGCGGGCCTGCCGCAGCCGGGGCAGCTGTGGCACGTCGTCGCCGACCTCGCAGCGCAGCACATCGGTGCGCAGCAGCCGCAGCGACACGGGCCGCGTGGCGTACCGGACCGCGTTGGTGACCACCTCGCTCACCAGCAGCTCGACGGAGTCCGTCATGTCCTCCATGCCCCAGCGCACCAGAGCCCGCCGGGCCAGCCGCCGGGCCCGCCCGGGAGCCGCGTCCTCCGGCTCCAGGAACCAGTACGCGACATCACTGGGCGCGATCCCGTCGAAGCGGGCGGCGAGCAGCGCGATGTCGTCGTCCCGGTCGCCCGGACCGAGCATGTCGAGCACCTCGTCGCACAGCGCCTCCAGCGGCGGCGGATGATCCGGCCCGGTCAGCTGCGCGGTCGCGGCGAGCTTCTCGCGCAACTGCTCTATGCCGGTCGCCACGTCCCGCAGCCGGGACTCCACCAGACCGTCCGTGTACAGCAGCAGGGTGGCGCCCGCGGGCGCGTCCAGCTCGACGGCCTCGAAGTCGACGCCGCCGACCCCGATCGGGGCGCCCGGCGGCACCCGCAGCACCTCGGCCCGGCCGCCCAGGTGCAGCAGGATGGGCGGCGGATGGCCCGCGTTGGCGATGGTGATGCGGTGCGACACCGGGTCGTAGACGGCGTAGAGGCAGGTCGCCATGCGGTCGGTGCCGAGGCGCTGAGCCTGCTCGTCGAGGTGGTGCAGGACCTCCTGCGGGGGCAGGTCGAGGCCGGCCAGCGTCTGGGCCGTGGTGCGGAGCTGTCCCATGATGGCCGCGCTGGTCATGGAGTGGCCCATGACGTCGCCGACCACCAGCGCGACGCGGCTGCCCGGCAGCGGGATCGCGTCGTACCAGTCGCCGCCGACCCGCGCGGTCTCCGCGGCCGGCAGATAGCGGGAGGCCAGCCGCACGCCCGTGGGGCGCGGCAGGGTCTCCGGCAGCATCGTGCGCTGGAGCTCGTCGGCGATGTACGCCTCACGGTCGTACAGCACCGCCTTGTCGATGCCCAGGGCACTGTGAGTGGCGAGCTGCGCGGCCACCAGCAGGTCGTCCGTCTCGAACGGGATGCGCTCGGGGCGGCGGATGAACACCGCCGCGCCGATCACCCGGCGCCGGCCGCGCAGCGGCGCGAGGATCGCCCGCTGGCCGCCCGGAATGTCCAGCCGGCTCTCCGCGCCGAGGAGTTCGGGCAGCGCGGCGGTCGCGGCCGGGGTGTCCGCGAACACCGGACGCACCCCGCGCAGCACCTCCGCGAGCGCCCCGCCCGGCCGTACCTCGCACAGTTCCGCGATCGCCGCCGACAGCTCGGACAGCTCCGGCGTCTCCGGGGGCGGCATGCCGAGCTGCGCGAACCCGGGCTCGGGCTCGCGCTCCTCGGGGATCCGGTCGGTGCGGCGCAGCCGCAGTACGACCCGGTCGGCGGCCGGCCGCTCGTCGCCGACGGGCAGCGGGTCGCGCAGATAGACCAGGATCGCGTCGGAGAAGGTCGGCACGGTGGCCCGGCACAGCCCCATCACGATCTCGTCCAGGTCCAGGCCGCGGGCGATCCGCCGGGTCGCCGCACCCACGAAGCGCAGCCGGTCGCCGTCCCGCCGCATCGGCGTGGGCTGCCGGCCGGCCGTGGGCGCCTGCCCGGTACGCCGGTCCCGGCTGTCCGGGGGCCGCTCCACGCGTGTCTCCGTGCCCGGTTGCAGCGGTATGGCCTCGGGCGCGGGGCGCGGCCGGTGGGCGTCCGGCTCGGCGGCCGCCGCGGGTTGTGAGTGCTCGGCGTCGGAAACGGCCGGATCCTTCCCCTGGGGGCGGGGCGCCGGGCCGCCCGGCGTGGTGGTGCCCGGGGTGCCGTCGGTACGGGCCTGGGCGGCGGCGGGCGGTAAGGCGGTGGCGCCCGGCGCGGGCCCCTGGGTACGCAGAAGCGCCCCGCGGGCGTCCGCGGGGTCCACGCCCTGGGGGCGTTCGTAGGAGGTGGGCTGCTCCGTCACGCGTGTCGAATCCGTCCGTCCGGGGCTGCGCGCCGCGCGTGCAGTCGGTCCCGCAGAGAACCCGATACCCGGAATACATGTCCCTGGAACGGAATTCCCGCGTGGTCAGAGGCTGTTCCTGTGCAACCGGTGGACCTGCCGCGTCCCTTGCCGGTACTGCCCTCGTACCCCTCGCTCACGTCCTGCCGCCCCTCGGTGACGTTCGGTCAGACCCGGCGCCCGCTCCTGGAGTTGCGGTTGAAGCGCCCTTGCGGAGGTTGATCCTACGTTTGCCGCCCGGGGGCGCATCAAGGGTCTCATGTGGACAGGCGCGCGGGCGTTCGGTCCCAGTCCTCCGGCAGCAACGGTACGGCCCAGGACGGATCCGGGCGCCAGTTCTCCCAGCCGTCGGCGAACGGCGTCCCCCAGGCACGGATCACCTCCACCGCCGACCGGCCGGCCTCCCGGACCCGCTCGGCCACCGACTCGTCCATCAGTCCGTCCTGCTGAGCCTGCGCGAACTCGTCCTCGTCGCGCCAGCCCCAGGAGCGGTCGGGATATACACACAGGTCGAGGAAGTGGTCCTCGGAGTCCACGCCGCCGTCCCAACGGGCGAGCGGTTCCTCGAGGTTGACGTACCAGTTCTTGAACTGCCAGCCCGGCTCCCAGAACAGCCACACCGACCAGGGCTCGCCGGGCCGGGCAAGCTTCAGCACACCGGTGCCGAACCAGCGGCCAGGCACCACCGTCCGCGGCTTGGTGTAGCGCGTGCGCAGGGGCTCCTGGTGCGGGGGAGTGCCGTCGGCGAGCACGGGCCTGACGCACTGGGTGCCGGGGGCCAGCCACACGGCGAGCAGTTCCTCGTCGTCCCGGACGACCGTGACGGGGCGGGCGATGTGGACACCCGCGCCGCCGTTCTCCCGGTACCGCCACAGGATCTGGTCCCCGGGCCGCCAGAAGCCCGCCGCCCCGCCCGTTCCCATGCGCCTCACCGCTCCACCGTCTGCCATGCAGAGATATTAGGTGCCATGGGCATACGACGCTGCGGCGCGCGTCATGGTTCTCACGCCGGGGCGCGAAAGGTTACGGGTGTGTCATCCGCAGGACATCGAGCGCCTCGTCGAGCTGCTGAAGCGTGAGGTCGCCGCGCTCCACGTAGCCGCCGTCGAGCACCGTCTCGCGGATCGTCCTGCGCTCCGCCAGCGCCTTCTTGGCGACCTTCGCGGCCTCCTCGTACCCGATGTACTTGTTCAGCGGGGTGACGACGGACGGCGACGACTCGGCGTACTCGCGGGCTCGTTCACGGTCGGCGACGATCCCGTCCACGGTCCGGTCGGCGAGCAGCCGCGACACGTTGGCGAGCAGCCGGATCGACTCCAGCACGTTCTTGGCGATGACCGGCAGCATCACGTTCAGCTCGAAGTTGCCGGCCGCGCCCGCCGTCGCCACGGTGGCGTCGTTGCCGACGACCTGCGCGGCGACCATCAGCACCGCCTCCGGGATCACCGGGTTGACCTTGCCCGGCATGATCGAGGAACCCGGCTGGAGATCGGGCAGCGAGATCTCCGCCAGCCCGGTCCTGGGCCCGGACGCCATCCACCGCAGATCATTGGCGATCTTCGTCAGCCCCACGGCGATCGTCCGGAGCTGCCCGCTGGTCTCCACGATGCCGTCGCGCGCACCCTGCGCCTCGAAGTGGTCGCGCGCCTCCGTCAGCGGCAGCCCGGTGACCCGGGCGACCTCCTCGATGACCGCCGCGGAGAAGCCGGGCGGCGTGTTGATGCCCGTGCCCACGGCGGTGCCGCCCAAGGGCAGTTCGGCGAGCCGGGGGAGGGACGCCGTCAGCCGCTCGACGCCGTACCGCACCTGTGCGGCGTACCCCCCGAACTCCTGACCCAGGGTCACGGGCGTGGCGTCCATGAGGTGGGTGCGCCCCGACTTCACCACATCGGCGAACTCCTCCGCCTTGCGTTCCAGGGAGGCGGCCAGGTGCTCCAGGGCGGGGATCAGGTCATGGGTGACGGCGGCGGTGGCGGCGATGTGGATCGACGACGGGAACACGTCGTTGGACGACTGTGAGGCGTTCACATGGTCGTTCGGATGGACGTCCCGTCCGAGCCGCTCGGTCGCCAGCGTGGCCACGACCTCGTTGGTGTTCATGTTGGACGAGGTCCCGGAGCCCGTCTGGAACACGTCCACCGGGAACTGCTCGTCCCACTTCCCCGCGGCCACCTCGGCGGCCGCCTCCTGGATCGCCCCGGCGATCTCCTTGTCGAGCACGCCCAACTCGGCGTTCACCTTCGCGGCGGCACCCTTGATCCGGGCGAGAGCCTCGATGTGCGCGCGCTCGATGCGCTGCCCGGACACGGGGAAGTTCTCCACGGCCCGCTGCGTCTGCGCCCGCCACTTGGCATCCGCCGGTACGCGGACTTCGCCCATGGAGTCATGCTCGATGCGGTATTCGGTCATACGGGGTACAGCGTGCGGGGTGCCGCGGTTGTTCCGGCGGTGGGCTGTTCGGGGTGCCGGTCCCCCTGGCGGCTCCGCCCCCAGACCCCGGCCTGTGCCCACCCACCACCCGGCTCGGCAAGCTGAAAGTGCCGGCCGGGCGATCCAGCCCGTCTGGGAGCCCCCCCAATGGGGGAGTTTGAGGACGAGGCCCGTTCAGGGCCGAAGCGGGGGTCTGGGGGCGCAGTCCCCAGGTTCGGGACGGGAACGGGCGGCGGGGGCGGGGAAACCCCTACGCCAGCCCAGGCCCCCGCACGGGGATCGACGTGAACGTCGGCGCAGGCGCCGGATCCCGGAAGAAGTCGTTCCCCTTGTCGTCGACGACGACGAACGCCGGAAAGTCCTCCACCTCGATCCGCCACACCGCCTCCATCCCCAACTCCTCGTACTCGACGACCTCCACCTTCTTGATGCAGTCCTGGGCGAGCCGGGCCGCGGGCCCACCGATCGACCCGAGATAGAACCCCCCGTGCGCCGCACACGCGTCCGTGACCTGCTGCGACCGATTCCCCTTCGCGAGCATGACCCTCGATCCCCCGGCCGCCTGGAACTGCTCGACGTAGGAGTCCATCCGCCCCGCGGTGGTCGGCCCGAACGACCCGGACGCGTACCCCTCGGGCGTCTTCGCCGGTCCGGCGTAGTACACCGGGTGGTCCTTGAGGTACTGCGGCATCTCCTGCCCCGCGTCCAACCGCTCCTTGATCTTGGCGTGCGCGATGTCACGCGCGACGACGAGCGGCCCGGACAGGGACAGGCGGGTCTTCACGGGGTACTTGGTCAGCTCGGCGAGGATGTCGTCCATCGGCTGGTTGAGGTCGATGCGCACGACGTCCCCGTCGGACTCGAGGTGCTCGTCCGTCGTGTCCGGCAGGAACCGCGCCGGGTCGGTCTCCAGCTGCTCGAGGAAGACGCCCTCGGCGGTGATCTTGGCGACGGCCTGGCGGTCGGCGGAGCACGACACCGCGATCGCGACGGGGCACGAGGCCCCGTGCCGCGGAAGCCGCACGACCCGCACGTCGTGGCAGAAGTACTTGCCGCCGAACTGCGCGCCGATCCCGATCTTCTGCGTCAGCTCGAAGACCTTGTCCTCCAGCTCCTTGTCCCGGAAGCCGTGCCCGAGCGGCGAGCCCTCGGCGGGGATCTCGTCGAGGTAGTGCGCGGAGGCGTACTTGGCGGTCTTGAGCGCGTACTCGGCGGAGGTGCCGCCGACGACGATCGCGAGGTGGTACGGCGGGCAGGCGGCCGTACCGAGGGAGCGGATCTTCTCCTCCAGGAACGTCATCATGGAGGCCTCGTTGAGGACGGCCTTGGTCTCCTGGTAGAGGAAGGACTTGTTGGCGCTGCCGCCGCCCTTAGCCATGAAGAGGAACTTGTAGGCGCCGCCGTCGGTGGCGTACAGCTCGATCTGGGCCGGCAGGTTGGAACCGGTGTTCTTCTCCTCCCACATGGTGAGGGGAGCCATCTGCGAGTAGCGCAGGTTCAGGTTCAGGTACGCGTCGTAGATCCCGCGCGAGAGGGCCGCCTCGTCGCCGCCGTCGGTCAGCACGTTCTGCCCGCGCTTGCCCATGACGATGGCGGTGCCGGTGTCCTGGCACATGGGGAGCACACCGGCCGCCGCGATGTTCGCGTTCTTCAGCAGGTCCAGGGCGACGAACTTGTCGTTGCCGGACGCCTCGGGGTCGTCGATGATCCGGCGCAGCTGCGCGAGGTGGGCCGGGCGCAGGTAGTGCTGGATGTCGTGGATGGCCTCCTCGGCGAGCTTGCGCAGCGCCTCCGGCTCGACCTTGAGGAAGGTCCGCCCGTCGGCCTCGAAGGTGGAGACACCCTCGGAGGTCACCAGCCGGTAGGGGGTGGTGTCCTCTCCCATGGGGAGCAGATCGGTGTACGCGAACTCAGGCATCTCGCCCATTCCTCACTCGACAGACAGCACGGCCGGCCTCCATTGGCAAGCGTCCACCAGCGTAGAACGTGCAACTGACAGCGAGCTTGTGAGGTAAGGCTCAGTTCCAGCTCGGTTCGGCACCGATCGGCCCTGGCGGGGACTATCGCGATCTATCGTGTTTCGGTACGCTGCTGCCGTGGACCTTCAGAAGCAGACCGAACCGCCTGCCGCGGTGAGCGAGTTGCGCGCCTCCGACGCCGACCGCGACCGCATCGCCGACATCCTGCGCGAGGCTCTCGCCGAGGGGCGGCTCACCGCCGAGGAGCACGCCGAGCGGGTCGAGGGCGTGCTGGCCGCGAAGACGGTCGGCGAGCTGGACGTGTTCGTCCGGGACCTGCCCGCCGCACACCAGCGACATGCCTCGCCGCGCATGCCGGCCCCCAACCGCCCGACGGCCGGCGCGATCCCGGCCGACCCTGACGACAACCTGATCGCGGTCTTCAGCGCCTCCGTCCGCAAGGGCCGCTGGCGCGCGGGCCGCCGTATCCACGCGTACGCGATCTTCGGCAGCGTGGAGATCGACCTGAGCGAGGCGCTGTTCGAGTACCAGCAGGTCGTCATCAAGGCGTTCTCGGTCTTCGGCAACGTCGAGATCCGCGTCCCGGAGAACGTGTCGCTGCGCGGCACCGGCGGCGGCGTCCTCGGCAATTTCGAGGTGGACACCCTCGATTCGCCCGACCCCGACGCCCCCGTCGTCTACGTCGACGGCTGGTCCGTCCTCGGGAACATCGAGGCCCGCCCCAAGCGCGGCAAGATCGTCGCGGACATCCTCGACCGGGTCCACCGCAAGGTCGACCGGAGTTTGCGCAAGCACCTGGACCGTTGACGCTCGTGAATCCGGCGGTTGGGGACTCAGTGCATAGGCGCGCGCACAGCGGGTAGGCCTTGCTGCATCGTCTCTCGCTCGCGAAGCCGTCGTCAGGAGTAGACCGTGCTGCAATCGCCGCATTCGTCCCAGGTCGCTGCCGTACCGGCCCAGCGGGTGCCCGCGCGAGACAGGGACCAAGACGCGCCCTGGCACACCGAAGCGGTGTGCCGGCGCGACGAGGCAGGCCTGTTCTTCGCCCCTTCCAAAGAACCCACCGCGGCCAGGCTCTCCCGCGAGGAGGCGGCCAAGCGGGTCTGCGGCGGCTGCCCGGTCATGGTGGAGTGCCGAGACCACGCCCTGCTCCAGCCGGAGCCCTACGGCGTCTGGGGCGGCCTCACCGCCGCGGAACGCCGAGTGGTCCTGGCCCGCCGTCGCCGCCGAGACGTGGAACTGAAAAAGGCGACCAGGCCGACGGACCGCATAGCGGCAGCCGGCTAGGGCATGTTTCGAAAGTAGCGTCGTCTGCCCGAAGGGCAGGCCGGGCGGCGTCTGGGGCGTGTGATCGCAAGGCGGAGGGTCGTCCCGGTACTGGTTGTATCGGGACGATCCCGACAACGCGGCGAGCGTGCCTGTCAGGCGTCGCTTGGCAGACGGGACTTTCGAACCACGCCCCTAGAGCCCACGCCCACGCGAAAGGGCGCCCCCACCGCACCGGGGGCGCCCTTTCGGCCAGGGGATCGCGGCACCCTGAGGGGTGGGGCTACTTCGCCCTGTCGAAGTCGATCGCGCTGTACGCCCGCAGCTTGCTCAGCCGGTGCTCGGAGTCGATCCTTCGCACCGTCCCCGACTTCGACCGCATCACGATCGAATCGGTGACCGCGGTCTCGGACCGGTACCGCACCCCCCGCAGCAACTCCCCGTCCGTGATCCCGGTGGCGACGAAGAACACGTTCTCCCCGGTCACCAGGTCCTCGGTGGTGAGCACGCGGTCGAGGTCGTGCCCGGCGTCGATCGCCCGCTGCCGCTCCTCGTCGTCCTTGGGCCACAGCTTGCCCTGGATGGTGCCGCCCAGGCACTTCACGGCGCAGGCCGAGATGATGCCCTCCGGGGTGCCGCCGACACCGAGGAGAAGGTCGACGCCGGTGCCCTCGCGCAGCGCGAGGATGGACCCGGCGACGTCGCCGTCGGAGATGAGCTTGATGCGGGCGCCGGTCTGGCGGATCTCGTCGATGATCCCCGCGTGCCGCGGCCGGTCCAGGATGACGACGGTGACGTCCTCCGGGGTGGCCCGCTTGGCCTTGGCGACCCGGCGGATGTTCACCGACACCGGGGCGTCGATGTCGACGAAGTCGGCGGCGTCGGGGCCGGTGACCAGTTTGTCCATGTAGAACACGGCGGACGGGTCGAACATGGCGCCGCGCTCGGTGGCCGCGAGGACGGCGATCGCGTTCGGCATGCCCTTTGCCGTCAGCGTGGTGCCGTCGATCGGGTCGACGGCGATGTCGACCTCGGGCCCGGTCCCGTCACCGACGCGCTCGCCGTTGAAGAGCATCGGCGCCTCGTCCTTCTCACCCTCACCGATGACGACGACGCCGTTCATCGAGACGGTGGAGACGAGGGTCCGCATGGCGCGCACCGCGGCACCGTCGGCGCCGTTCTTGTCGCCGCGTCCCACCCAGCGGCCCGCGGCCATCGCCGCGGCTTCGGTCACCCGGACCAGTTCGAGGGCGAGGTTGCGGTCGGGGGCCTCGGAGGGGACATCGAGTTCGGACGGCAGATGATGATTCTCGGTCATCGGAGCGCACCTTTCTGATACGACGACGGCCGGATGAGGGTTCGACCCGACTCTATCGTCAGTCCGACAAAATGAGCAGGGGACCCCACGGATGAGCGCACCCGGCACCTGCGACGATAGGGGGCGTGGCAGGTTCGAAAGGCAAGACGCAGACGGTCCGGGACATGGTGCTCTCCCTGGGCCTGATCATGGTCGCCGGTCTGGTGATGTACTTCTTCATCCCGCACGACGACAGCGCCGCTCCCGACGTGAAGCGGGTCGACTACCGCGTGGAGCTGCTCACGGCACGCCGTGCGGCCTCGTACCCGGTGGCCGCGCCCGAGGGCCTGTCCTCGGACTGGAAGGCGACCTCGGTGCGCTTCGACGGCGCTCAGTTCGACGCCTGGCACCTCGGCTTCCACTCCCCCGACGGGGAGTACGTGGCGGTGGAGCAGTCGACCGAGAAGCGCGCGCGGTTCATCGACGACGCGAGCCAGGGCGCCCGGGAGACGAAGGTGACCGAGGAGATCGGCGGCCGCACCTGGACCCGGTACACCGGCGGCCGCTACGACGCCCTGGTCCTGGAGGACACTGACGGCGCCACGACGGTCGTCGCGGGTACGGCGTCGTTCGCCCAGCTGTCCAAGATGGCGGGCGCGTTGAAGCTGGCGTAAGCACCACTGAGTGCCCCGAGCGCTCACGAGCACGACGAAGGCACCCGGCGGATCCGCCGGGTGCCTTCGTCGTGTCACGCGCGTCGCGTCTCAGACGGTGGTGACGACCTGCTCGTACGGCAGGCGCGGGGAGCGCGGGTAGGAGGCGCCCTCGCCCGGCTTGCCGATGTTGACGACGACCAGCGGGGTGTGGTCGTCGTCCAGGAACTCCTTGCGGATGCCCTCGGCGTCGAAGCCGGTCATCGGGCCGGCGGCGAGACCGGCGGCGCGGATGCCGACGATGAAGTACGCGGCCTGGAGGGCGGCGTTCAGCGTCGCGGAGCCCTCGCGGGCCGGGCGCTCGGCGAAGAAGAGGTCCTTGGCCTGCGGGAACGCCGGGAACAGGGTCGGCAGCTCCTCGTGGAACTCGTTGTCCGCGGAGAGGATCGCGACCAGCGGGGCGGAGGCCGTCTTGGCCTGGTTGCCCTCGGCCATGTGCTGCACGAGGCGCTCACGGGCCTCGGCGGAGCGGACCAGGGTGATGCGCAGCGGCGTCTGGTTGAAGGCGGTGGGGCCGAACTTGACCAGGTCGTAGATCGCCTGGACCTGCTCCTCGGTCACCGGCTCGTCGGTGAAGGTGTTCGCGGTGCGGGCTTCGCGGAACAGCAGGTCCTGGGCGGCGGGGTCAAGAACGAGAGACATGAGCGATCTTTCTCGGGTGGGCGTCCGGAACCCGAACGCCGGGCCGGTTGACGTGTTCGACACTACGGGACAGAACTTCAACGTTCAACAAAATCCGAGGTGCCGGTGACCGGCCTCACACGCCACATCAGAGCCCTCCTCGTCCCTCTACTCCTTCTCCGTCGACCCCTCCTCCTCGGCGAGGGCCGCGTCCAGTCGGGCCCGCGCGCCCTCCAGCCAGCGCCGGCACACCTTGGCCAGCTCCTCCCCGCGCTCCCACAGGGCGAGGGACTCCTCCAGCGTCGTACCCCCGGCCTCCAGGCGGCGTACGACCTCGATCAGCTCGTCGCGCGCCTGCTCGTACCCGAGCGCCTCGTCCGTCTTGCTCGTCATGCACCCGATCCCTGATCGTCGACTCGAACTGTGAACTGACCCGCGGCGACCCGTGCCCGCAGCACCTCGTCGGCCGCCACCTCGTCGGGATCGCGGACCACATGGCCGTCGGCCTTCTGGAGCACCGCGTATCCCCGCTTCAGTGTCGCCGCCGGGGAGAGCCCGACCACGCGCGCGTGGGTGTGCGACAGCTCGGAGTCGGCGCGGTCCAGGAGATGCCCGAGCGTGCGCCGGGAGCGGTCGGCCAGCGAGGAGACGTGGTCCGCCCGCTCGTCGATCATCCGGTGCGGATCCCGTATCACCGGCCGGCCGAGGGCGTGGCCGAGCCCGCGCTCCTCGCGCTCCACGAACGCCTCCACGCACCGCCGGGCCCGGCCGCGCAGCATCCGCACCCGCTCCAGCTCCTCGCCGACGTCCGGCACGACCTTCTTCGCCGCGTCGGTGGGCGTGGAGGCCCGCAGGTCGGCCACGTGGTCCAGCAGCGGGTTGTCGGGCTCGTGCCCGATCGCCGACACGACCGGCGTACGGCAGGCCGCGACCGCCCGCACCAACTGCTCGTCGGAGAACGGCAGCAGATCCTCCACGCTGCCGCCCCCGCGCGCGACGATGATCACGTCCACGTCCTCCCGGGCGTCCAGCTCCTTCACCGCCTGAACCACCTGCGGTACCGCGTGCACGCCCTGTACGGCGACATTGCGCACCTCGAAGCGGACCGCGGGCCAGCGGTGCCGGGCGTTCTCCAGCACGTCCCGCTCCGCGGCGGAGGCCCGCCCGCACACCAGCCCGATGAGCTGCGGCAGGAAGGGCAGTGCCTTCTTCCGCCCGGCGGCGAACAGCCCCTCCGCGGCGAGGGACTTCTTCAGCTGCTCCAGCCGCGCCAGCAGCTCCCCGACGCCCACCGGCCGTATCTCGACGGCCCGCAGCGACAGCTGCCCGCGCGGGGCGTACCACTCCGGCTTGGCGTGTACGACGACGCGCGCGCCCTCCCCGACGACGTCCGCGACCGTGTCGAAGACCTGCCGGAAGCAGGTCACGCCCACGGAGATGTCGTGCGACGGGTCGCGTAGCGTCAGGAACACGACACCCGCCCCCGGGCGCCGCGACAACTGGGTGATCTGCCCCTCGACCCACACCGCGCCGAGCCGCTCGATCCACCCCCCGATGAGCCGCGAGACCTCACCGACGGGCAGCGGAGCCTCAGCAGACGTGTTGACAGCCATGCCGCGAGGGTAGTGGCCCCCGCTGACAACGCGGGGCCCCAGACGCGTGCGCGATCTCTGCGCCCCCGCGCCCGGCCTTACGATGGGACGCATGACTGCTTCGTCTGGCCGCCGTGTCCTGCTCGCCGCCCCCCGGGGCTACTGCGCGGGTGTGGACCGCGCCGTGATCGCCGTCGAGAAAGCCCTGGAGCAGTACGGCGCTCCCGTCTACGTCCGCCACGAGATCGTCCACAACAAGTACGTCGTGCAGACGCTGGAGAGGAAGGGTGCCATCTTCGTCGAACGGACGGAGGAGGTCCCGCCGGGCAACATCGTCATGTTCTCGGCGCACGGCGTCGCCCCGGTCGTCCACCAGGAGGCCGAGCGCGGCAGGCTCGCCACCATCGACGCGACCTGCCCCCTCGTCACGAAGGTCCACAAGGAAGCCGTCCGGTTCGCCGACGACGACTACGACATCCTCCTGATCGGCCACGAGGGCCACGAGGAGGTCATCGGTACCTCCGGCGAGGCCCCCGACCACATCCAGCTCGTCGACGGGCCCGCGGACGTCGCCAAGGTCGAGGTCCGCGACCCGGAGAAGGTCGTCTGGCTGTCGCAGACCACCCTCTCCGTCGACGAGACGATGGAGACGGTCGACGCCCTCAAGGAGAAGTTCCCGCAGCTGATCTCCCCGCCCAGCGACGACATCTGCTACGCCACGCAGAACCGTCAGCTCGCGGTGAAGCAGATGGGCGCCGAGGCGGAGCTGGTGATCGTCGTCGGCTCCCGCAACTCCTCGAACTCCAAGCGGCTCGTCGAGGTCGCCAAGCTCGCCGGTGCCCGCGAGGCGTACCTGGTGGACTTCGCGAGCGAGATCGACGAGGCGTGGCTGGAGGGCGTGACGACGGTCGGCGTCACCTCCGGTGCCTCCGTCCCGGAGGTCCTCGTCGAGGAGGTCCTCGGCTGGCTCGCCGAGCGCGGCTACGGCGATGTGGAGCTGGTGAAGGCGGCCGAGGAGCACATCGTCTTCTCGCTGCCCAAGGAGCTCCGCCGCGACCTGCGCGAGGAGGCCGCCGCGCTGGTGGCCGGGCGTGGCGGGAGCGGCCCGGCGCAGACCTCGGCGGAGTGACGGTCAGTCCGCCGTCGTAACGTGGAGCCATGCAGATCTTCGGCGTGGACATCGGTGGATCCGGGATCAAGGGCGCTCCTGTGGACCTGGACAGGGGCGACCTGGCCCAGGAGCGCTTCAAGGTGCTCACCCCTCACCCGGCGACGCCCGACGGCGTGGCCGACGGCGTGCGGCAGGTGGTCGAGAACTTCGGCTGGACGGGCCCGGTCGGCCTGACCTTCCCGGGCGTCGTCACCGGCGGCTCCACGATCCGTACGGCGGCCAACGTCGACAAGGGCTGGATCGACACGGACGCGCGTGCCCTGTTCAGCGAGCGGCTGGGCGGTCTGCCGGTGACCGTGGTCAACGACGCCGACGCGGCGGGTGTCGCCGAGGTCGCCTTCGGCGCCGGCCGCGACCGCCGGGGCACCGTCATCCTCCTCACCTTCGGCACCGGCATCGGCAGTGCCGTCTTCGTGGACGGCGTGCTCGTCCCCAACACCGAGCTGGGCCACCTCGAGCTGCACGGCCATGACGCGGAGACCCGCGCCTCCAGCAAGGCCAAGGAGGACGGCGACCTGACGTGGGAGCACTGGGCGCACCGCGTCCAGAAGTACCTCGCCCATGTCGAGATGCTCTTCTCGCCCGAACTGTTCATCATCGGCGGCGGTGTCAGCCGCAAGTCCGAGAAGTTCCTGCACTTCATCGACGGCATCAAGGCCGAGGTGGTTCCGGCGCAGCTGCAGAACAACGCGGGGATCGTGGGCGCGGCGATGCGGGCGGCGAAGGAGAGCCGGTAGCGGTCAGGCCCGGCGCCATCGGCGGACGGTGGCCCGGCGGCGCCGGGCCACCAGGACCACCCGCCGCACCAGCACGGTCAGTGCGGCCAGCAGCGTCCCGCCGTACAGCCAGCCCACCTGTGTGGCCAGAGCGGTGGCCAGTGCCACCAGCCGGGCGACGGGCCCGTCGCCGTCCTTCGCCAGCGGCAGAATGCCCACGGCGAAGGCGATCGGCACCACGACGGGCGCGGCGAACAGGTCGGCCCGGCGCACCCACAGCCCGCACAGCAGGCACACCGGCAGGAACAGGACGCCGTACGCCGTCTGCGAGGAGCCCAGCAGCAGCCGGTCGAGCCAGCCGAGCGTCACCGTCACCAGCACGCTGAACAGGCCGGTGCCGAGACCGGTGAGCCGGGGATTGGGCATACGCCGGCCAGCGGCCGGCGGAGCGGCGGTGGCGGGGGAGCGGGCCGGCTTCGGAAGCCGGGGCCCACCGCCGACCCGGGGCGGCGTACCGGAACCGGGACGCGAACAGGAGCCGGAACCGCGTGGCGCGTCCGCCCGGCCGGCGCGCACCGAACCGTTCCCGCGGCGGGCGTCGCCGGCCCCGCCGCGGCCGGTCTGTGGCGGCAGGGGCACGGTGCCGCGTCGCGTCCTGTGTTGCTCCACCCGTCCAACTTAGGTCGGTTAATGTGCCGAATCGGGCGCGGGACACGCCGGAGGGGCGCCCTTGGCCATGCGTTCGACAGGTCCGCCGGGGCGGGCGCGGGCACGCCGTAAACTGGTGGATCGGCCAGCCCTCTGGCCCCCTGGCCCTCTCACTACGGGAAGTCGCAACGTGTCGCTCACGATCGGAATCGTCGGTCTGCCGAATGTCGGCAAGTCGACCCTGTTCAACGCCCTGACCAAGAACGACGTGCTGGCGGCCAACTACCCGTTCGCCACGATCGAGCCGAACGTGGGCGTCGTGGGCGTTCCCGACGCCCGGCTCACCACGCTCGCCGAGATCTTCGGCTCGCAGCGGATCCTCCCGGCGACCGTCGACTTCGTCGACATCGCGGGCATCGTGCGCGGTGCGTCCGAGGGCGAGGGCCTGGGCAACAAGTTCCTGGCCAACATCCGCGAGTCCGACGCGATCTGCCAGGTCATCCGCGCCTTCAAGGACGAGAACGTCGTGCACGTCGACGGCAAGGTCTCGCCGAAGGACGACATCGAGACGATCAACACCGAGCTGATCCTCGCCGACCTCCAGACCGTCGAGAAGGTCCTTCCCCGGCTCCAGCGAGAGTCGCGCATCAAGAAGGACATCGTCCCGAAGGTGAAGGCCGTCGAGGAGGCCAAGGAGATCCTGGAGAAGGGCGACACGCTCTTCTCGCACGGCATCGTCCAGGGCACCGAGCGCAACGAGCCCCTGCACGACCTGCACCTCCTCACCACCAAGCCCTTCCTCTACGTCTTCAACGTCGACGAGGACGAGCTGGTCGACGAGGACTTCAAGGACGAGCAGCGTGCCCTGGTCGCCCCCGCCGAGGCGATCTTCCTCAACGCCAAGCTGGAGTCGGACCTCGCCGAGCTGGACGAGGAGGACGCCATGGAGCTGCTGGAGTCGGTCGGCGCCGAGGAGCCCGGCCTCGCCACCCTGGCCCGCGTCGGCTTCGCCACCCTCGGCCTCCAGACCTACCTCACGGCCGGCCCCAAGGAATCCCGCGCCTGGACGATCAAGCAGGGCGCCACCGCCCCGGAGGCCGCCGGCGTCATCCACACCGACTTCCAGAAGGGCTTCATCAAGGCGGAGGTCATCTCCTTCGCCGACCTGGTGGAAACCGGCTCGGTGGCCGAGGCCCGAGCCAAGGGCAAGGCCCGCATGGAGGGCAAGGACTATGTGATGCAGGACGGGGATGTGGTGGAGTTCCGCTTCAACGTCTGACCGGATGACACAGCGCCACGTCGGTCTCCTGCCGATACGCGGGTCGGATGGGGTCCGGCTCCTCGGGGTCGGGCCCCTGGCTTGTGCCCGTGCTGGGACGGCGTAGATGCTCGGGCAGCCGCAAGGCACGTTCGAGCCGGTGGTCGATACGACTCCGCTGGAGTGAGGGCGTGTACGGGTTCCATGGCTGGCTCGGTATCTCGGAGGACCTGAACAGGACGACGCACAGGCACTGAGGGCGGGTGTCGAGGAGTTGCGTGCGCGGTGCTCGCGGGCAAAGCGTTCGCGGTGACCAAGGTGACGGACGTCGACCAGCTGGTTCTCGGCATCAGCGCCGGCATCGTCGCCTTGTCCCTCGTCACCTCACGGGCCGGTGAGGCGCCGCCGCACGGACCGCCGTATGGCCAATGGACGGGTCAGGTCCAGGCGCGTCGCCTTCGGCTGACGGACGCGTCCCCCGTGCCCCGGCGCGCGTGCCCCCACCCTCACACCCCCTGCCCCGCCGCCCGTCGGCACGCCTCCACATAGCCCCGTACCAGAGCCCGGTCCCCCTCCTCGCGGCGCCAGGCCAGGACGTAGCGGCTCGGGGGAATGCCGTGGACCGGGCGGGTGGTCACGCCGCCGAGGGTGATGAGCGGGACGTTGCCCTCGGCGAGCAGGCAGAGGCCGAGGCCGGCGACGAGGGCCTCGTACGTCTCCTCGGTGCCGGCGATCTCGCCGCCGATCCGGGGTTGCCGGCCGCCGCGGGAGTCCAGGGCGAGCCAGTGGTCGCGCAGGGGGCCGCTGGACTCGGGGAGGGCGAGGAACGGTTCGTCCAGGAGTTCGGCGAAGTCGATCGCGGTGCGGGTGGCGGCCAGCGGGTGGGTCTCCGGGAGGGCCACGTGGACGGGTTCCTCGGCGATCAGCGTCCAGGCGTACCGGTCCTGGTCGGGCACCGGCAGCCAGACGAACGCCACGTCCGCGTCGCCGTCGGCGAGGCCGGCCGTCGGGTCCGCCCAGTTGACCTGGCGCAGCCGTACCACCGTCCGGGGGTGCGCGGCCGTGAAACGGGAGCGGATCGCGGGCAGGATCCCGCCGCGCCCCGGACTGGTGCTCATGCCGACGGTCAGCGTGCCGTGTTCCGCCGAGCGGACCTCCTCCACCGCCGCCGCGGCCTCCGCCCAGGACGCCAGCACCCGGCGCGCGTGTGGCAGCAGCGCCCTGCCCGCCGCGGTCAGCGCCACCTTCTGCCGGTCGCGCCGGAACAGCTCCACGGCCAACTGCCGCTCCAGCGACCGGATCTGCTTGCTCAGCGCCGGCTGTGACACGTACAGCCGCTCGGCCGCACGCGTGAAGTGCAGTTCCTCGGCCACGGCCGTGAAGTAACGCAGGTCCCGTACATGGACGTCCGAAGTCATAGCCATCGGTTATCAGTGTGGGTCTTGGACGGGCAACCGCCTTTCGCAGCAGTCTTGTTCACGCGAGCGCAGACCAGGATCTTGAGGAAGACGGGAGTGGTCATGAACAAGGTGTGGCTGGTGACCGGTGCGAGCAGTGGGTTCGGCCGGGCCATCACCGAGGCGGCGCTGGCCGGCGGTGACGTGGTGGTCGGGGCGGTCCGGCGGACCGAGGCGCTGGAGGATCTCGTGGCCGCTCATCCCGATCAGATGGAGGCGCTGTCCCTGGACGTGTCCGACACAGCGGCGGCGGAGGCGGCCGTGCGGGACGTCGTGGCGCGGCACGGGCGGATCGACGTCCTCGTCAACAACGCGGGCCGCACCCATGTGGGAGCCCTGGAGGAGACCACGGACGCCGAGCTGCGGGCGCTGTTCGACGTGCACCTCTTCGGGCCGGCGGCGCTCACCCGCGCCGTCCTGCCGCAGATGCGGGAGCGGCGCTCGGGCGCGATCGTGCAGATGAGCAGCATGGGCGGGCAGATGTCGTTCGCCGGGTTCTCGGCGTACAGCGCGACCAAGTTCGCGCTGGAGGGCCTGAGCGAAGGGCTCGCCGACGAGGTGCGCGACTTCGGGATCAAGGTGCTGATCGTGGAGCCGGGCAGCTTCCGCACCGGTCTGTTCGATGCCGGCCGGGCCGGGGTCAGCGCCGACAGTGGCACGTACCCCAGGGTGAGCCAGACCCGTGGGTTCGTCTCCGGCGGCGGCGGTCAGCCCGGCGACCCCGCGAAGGCGGCCGCCCTGATCAGGGCCGCGCTCGACGCGGAGGAGACCCCGTTGCACCTGCCGCTCGGCGATGACGGGGTCACGGCCGTCCTCGGCAAACTGGACGCCGTACGGGCCGAGATCGCGGCCTGGGAGGAGCGGACCCGGGCGACCGCCCTCGACGACTGACGGATCGCCAGGGCAGGCCGGAGGGCGTGCAGTGCCCTTTCACGATGCCCAGCTCGCCGCCCGGATCGTCGGATTGGTGCCTCCCGTACCGCCCCCGCGCGTGCCGCGCTTACGATGCGCCCAGTCGTACGTCAGTTCTGCATCGCCGTGTGCAGCCTGGTGCGTGCGTCCCGCCCCGCCCGCCCGTCTGATCCAGGAGCACGGTACTCGTGTCCATACCCCCGCCCCCCGGGCCCCAGCAGCCTCAGGACCCGTACGGGCCGCCACAGCCGCAGGCTCCCGGTCCGTATCCGCAGTACCCGTACGGCCCGCAGGCGTCCCAGGGGCCGTACCCGGGGGCGCCGTACGCGGTCTGGGGGCAGGGGTACCTGCCCCTCAACCGGCCCGCGCCGGTCAACGGGGTCGCGATCGCCGCCCTCGTCCTCGGCGTGCTGTGCTTCCTGCCGGCCGTGGGCCTGGTGCTCGGGATCATCGCGCTGGTGCAGATCAAGAAGCGGGGGGAGCGCGGCACGGGCATGGCGATCGGCGGGGCCGTGCTGTCCTCGCTCGGGCTCGCGCTGTGGGTGGTGATGCTGGCCACCGGGGGTGCCTCCTCGTTCTGGGAGGGCTTCAAGGAAGGCGCGAACGGCAACTCCAGCCTGTCCCTGGTCAAGGGCGACTGCTTCGACGTGCCGGGTGACTCCATCGACGAGGACGTCTACGACGTCGACACGGTGGACTGCGCCGGTGAGCACGAGGGCGAGGTGTTCGGCACCGTCCGGCTGTCCGGCGGGAGCTACCCGGGCGACGCGCACGTGTCGGACGAGGCCGAGGACAAGTGCTACACCCTCGAGACCCAGTACACGATGGACACCTGGATGCTGACCGACGAGGTCGACGTCTACCACCTCACGCCCACCCGTGAGAGCTGGGAGTGGGGCGACCGCCAGATCGCCTGCGTCTTCGCCCACACCGACGAGCGGTCCAAACTGACCGGCTCGCTGCGCTCCGACGCCACGACGCTGACCGTCGATCAACTGGCCTTCCTCGAGGCCGTGAACACCCTCGACGACGCGCTCTACGAGGAGCCCGAGGAGTACGCCGAGGACGACCTGGACGTCAACACGGCCTGGGCCGGTGACGTGGCGGACGCGACCGCCGAGCAGGCCGAGGCGCTGAACGGGCACACCTGGCAGTCCGCCGCCCGGCAGCCCGTCGCCGACCTCGTGAAGGCCATGGGCGAGGCCGGCAAGGAGTGGACGGCGGCGTCGAAGGCCTCGGACGTGGACACCTTCTACGAGCACTACGACACCGCCTACTCCTACGTCGACGGCGACGAGACCGTCGCCGCTCGCGAGGCCCTGGGACTGGCCTCCACCCCGCCCGCGTACGAGGACGACAGTGGGGGCGGCAGCAGCGGGGGAAGTGACGGCGGCCTGGACGTGTGATCGCTTCCATAGCGGGGAGAAACTGCCTGCGTAAAGCCCTTCCCCGGGATAAGTCATCACATCGAGTGATTCTCTGGCCTTTGCTTGCACAGGACAACTGATGGTTGCCACGCTGTAGCTGTCTGTACAACCTGATGGGAGCGGCCAGTGACATTCGGTGAGCAGCCTGCGTACCTGCGGGTCGCGGGCGATCTCCGCAAGCAGATCGTCGACGGCTCGCTGCCACCGCACACCCGCCTCCCGTCCCAGGCCCGCATCCGCGAGGAGTACGGCGTCTCCGACACCGTCGCGCTGGAGGCGCGCAAGGTGCTGATGGCCGAGGGTCTGGTCGAGGGCCGTTCCGGTTCGGGGACGTATGTGCGCGAGCGGCCCGTGCCGCGGCGGATCGCCCGCTCCGGGTACCGCCCGGAGACCGGCGCGACACCCTTCCGGCAGGAGCAGGCCGACGCCCAGGCGCGCGGCACCTGGGAGTCGCGCAGCGAGCAGGCCGAGGCGAGCCGGGCGGTCGCCGAGCGGCTCGCCGTCAAGCCCGGCGACCGCGTGATGTGCACCAGATACGTGTTCCGGGAGGCCGGCGAGGCGATGATGCTCTCCACCTCCTGGGAGCCTCTCGCCGTCACCGGCCGCACGCCCGTCATGCTGCCCGAGGAGGGACCGCTCGGCGGCATGGGCGTCGTCGAGCGCATGCGCGCCATCGACGTGATCGTGGACAACGTGACCGAGGAGGTCGGCGCCCGCCCCGGCCTGTCCGAGGAACTCCTCGCCCTCGGCGGCGTACCGGGGCATGTCGTCCTGGTCGTCCAGCGCACGTACTACGCCTCGGGCCGCCCGGTCGAGACGGCCGACGTGGTCATCCCCGCCGACCGCTACCAGGTGGCCTACCACCTGCCGGTGAGGTGACAGGGCCGCCCGCCCCGGCGCGGGGGTGAAGCGGCGCACACCCTTGCGGCAGCGGCGCACACCCCCCTGGCAGTTGCCCCCGGAAACAGCCCGCCGCGCGGCCCTCCGGGGGCCGTCTGAATCCGGTCGTTTCCGTACGTTCCCGCAGGTCGCCCGCCAGGTGCCCGACAGCCCGCCGACCGGAGGCATCGCGTTGCGCGGGCGGCGCGTTCGGTCCCGTGCGCCCCCTGCGCCTTGGCTGGTTGCGTACCTATTTGTGAAAAGCCGTGTTCGCTCCGTAAAGGTTAGGCGTACGCTCGGGCATATGCGGATTGCGGTTTCCTCAGAGGGCGGGACGCGGGTCGCACCGCGGACGGGCTCCGACCTGGCCGGGGCGAGAAGGGGGCGTGGGGTGCGATGAACGAGAGCACCGTCTCGCTGCCCTGGCTCGTCATACGCCAGGACGACAACGGCAATCGCTACCGCGTCGGCCGGTACGCGACCCGCGCCGAGGCCCAGAAGATCGCGGACAGCCTCGACCACCGCGGCCACAAGCAGCTCTACTGGGTCGAACGCATCGGGCAGAACGGCGACGGCGCACACGACTGACGGCGACGGCGTACGGAACTGACCCCCGGCCGCTCCCGTAGGCTCCGGCGCATGACGGAACGGATCGTGGTGGTCGGAGCCGCCCTTCTCGACGGTGACCGCCTGCTCGCCGCACGCCGCAGCGCGCCCCCCGAACTCGCCGGACGCTGGGAACTGCCCGGCGGCAAGGTCGAACCGGGCGAGCGGCCCGAGGAGGCCCTCGTGCGCGAACTGCGCGAGGAACTCGGCGTCGACGCGCGGGCCGTGGAGCGCGTCCCGGGGGAGTGGCCGCTGAGGCCGCCCTACGCCCTGCATGTCTGGACCGCCCGTCTGGAGCCCGCCTCCGCCGCTCCCGCCCCGCTTCAGGACCACGACGGTCTGCGCTGGCTCACGCCCGGCGAGATCTGGGACGTCGACTGGCTCGACCAGGACGTCCCGGCCGTACGGGAAGTGGCCGCGCGGCTGGGGGCCGGCGCGGGCGCCGGCGCACGGACCGGACAGCCGCCGCAGGCGGCGGCCGACCGGGACTGACACCACCGTCGCACCCCCCGCACGCCCTCGGTGCCTCAGTGCGCCGTCTCGTGGGGTACTGCGTCCCAGATACCGGGTATGTCCCCATTAACCCCACGAAACCGGACATGGGTGGGTACTTCGCTGGCCTGGGAAGTGATCGGTGTGATCGACACCGAAGGCGACCGCGCCCAATGGACGTTCCCCGCGGAACCCGGCGCCGTGCGCACCGCCCGCGCCGCGGTACGGGGGCAGTTGCGCGGCTGGGGCCTGGACAGCCTCGGTGACATCGCCGCCCTGCTGGTCAGCGAACTCGTGACGAACGCCCTGCGGCACGCCACCGGCCCCATCGGAGTCCGCCTGGTCCGGCCCCCCGGACTGCCCGAGGTGCTCCTCGTGGAGGTCTCCGACCCGGTCTCGGACCCACCGCGAGAGCGCGCCGCCCGGCCCGAGGACGAGAGCGGCCGCGGACTGCAGCTGGTCGCCTCCTCCTCGCGCCGCTGGGGGAGCAGAGCCGGCAGCACGGGCAAGACGGTGTGGTTCGAACTGGCGGTCCCCGACTGAGATCCACCGGGTCCCGGAGGCCGGGAACGAGACCGTGGACCCGGATTCGGCGACGCGACCGCCGACCGCCCGGACATCAGTCCGGCGACCGGTGCCGTCAGGTGTGGTTCGACGACGTGTCCGCTGGTTAGAAGACTGGAAGTGTTGTCACGGGACGGTCCGAAAAAAGCCTGGACCGTGCTGTGATCGTGAACACCGTGTCGTGCGGCGCCGTAGTGCTGGATACTGCGGGCAGCCGCAACCGGTGACCGGTGCCGGGCGCGGTGAGCTGGAGGGGACGGTTCGCGTGAGCGAGATACCAGCGAAGGCCACGGAGTCCGAGGACCCGTCGGGCGGCGCGAGGGCGGAGACCGCGGGTGCGCTCGCGTGCGACGCCGGACACACCCTTGCCGACGGCCAGGGCGAGGTGCCGGCCGGCGACGCCCTGTGGCAGAGCAGTCCGCCCGGCTCCATCTACGACTACATCAAGGTCGCCTCCTTCTCGATCGGCCCCGACGGTCTCGTCGACCAGTGGAGCCTGCGCGCCGAGCAGATCTTCGGCATCCCCGCCGACCGGGCCGTCGGCATGGACCCCATCGACGCGTTCGTCGACCCCGACCAGCGCGAGCGCGGCCAGCGCAAGATGGCCGAGATCCTCGACGGCCGTGAGTGGACCGGCGTCGTCCCCTTCCGGATGCCCGATACCCCCGACACCAGGGACGGGACGCGCGGCGAGCAGGGCCTCGCCGAGGTGTACGTCATGCCGACGCGCACCCAGGAGGGCGAGAAGGCCGCCGTCTGCATCGTCGTCGACGTCCGCACGCTCCGCAGCATCGAGACCGACCTGGCCGCCTCGCAGGCGATATTCGGTCAATCCCCGTTCGGCTTCCTGCTGATCGACCCCGAACTGCGGGTGCGCCGCGCCAACGAGCGGTTCGCGTCCATCTTCGGCGGCACCCCGGACGACCACCGCGGCAAGGGCGTCCAGGACTATCTGCCGAGGCCCGAGGCCGAGCGGGTCAGCGCGGTGCTGCGCCGGGTCCTGGAGACCGGCGACTCCATCACGGACATGCACGTCACGGGCTTCGTGCCGGGCTCCGAGGAACGCCGGCACTGGTCCATCAACCTCTACCGCGTGCACAGCGGTTCCGGCCGGCCCATCGGCATCGCCTGGCTCGGCACCGACATCACCGCCCGCCGCGCCGCCGCCCGCGAGGCCGCCGCCGCACGGCGCAATCTCGCCCTGCTGAACGAGGCGGGCGCCCGCATAGGGAACTCCCTCGACCTGGAGACGACCGCGCGCGAACTCCTCGACGTCGTCGTGCCCGGGTTCTGCGACCTGGCCACCGTCGACCTCTACCAAGGGCTCCTGGCCGGCGACGAGACCCCGCCCGGCCTCGCCGACGGCAGCGCCGAGCTGCGCCGGGTGGCCTTCTCGTCCGCGGTGTCCGACGGGCCCTTGACCGGCAGCGGTACGGCCGTCGCGGTCGGCGCGGTCCACCACTTCCCGTTCAACTCGCCCCATGCGGACGCCCTGCGCACCGCCCGCCCGGGAAGCATCCCCGGCGAGGAGGGCGGCCTCGTGCAGTCCACGCTCGCCATTCCGATGGTCGCGCACGACACGGTCGTAGGCCTGGCGCAGTTCTCGCGGACGAAGGGCAGCGAGCCGTTCGGGGACCGGGACCGGGATCTCGCGGTGGAGCTGGCGGCGCGGGCGGCGGTCTGTATCGACAACGCGCGGCTGTACCGGCGCGAGCACGAGCGGGCGCTGATGCTCCAGCGGTCGCTGCTGCCGCCGGGCGACCCGGTCGCCTCCGGCCTGGACATCGCCTGCCGCTACCTGCCGGGCAGCGTCGCCTCGGGCCGCCCCAGCGAGGTCGGCGGCGACTGGTTCGACGTCATCGAACTGCCCGGCCACCGCACGGCGCTGGTGGTCGGCGACGTGATGGGGCGCGGGCTGCGGGCGGCGGTCGCCATGGGCGAACTGCGCACCGCCGTACGGACCCTTGCCCTGCTCGACCTCGAACCGGCCGAGGTGCTCTCGGCGTTGGACGAGATCGCGCGCGGCCTCGGCACCCCCGGCGGCGTCCAGCAGGCCACCCGGGCCGCCCGCCGGCCCCGCGAGGCCGACCTGTCCGAGGTGTACCTCGCGACCTGCGTGTACGCGGTGTACGACTCGGTGACCCGCAGGTGCACCTTCGCCAACGCCGGCCATCTGCCGCCCGTGCTGGTCGAACCCGGCGAGCCCGCGCTGATGCTCGACGTGCCGCCGGGCATGCCGCTCGGCGTCGGCGGGGAGCCCTTCGAGGAGGTCGAGGTCGAACTCCCCGAGGGCGCGCTGCTCGCGCTCTACACGGATGGACTGGTCGAATCCCGCGACCACCCCCTCGACGAGGGCCTCCAGGCCTTCGTGGGCGCCCTGACGGACCCCGCGAGCCCTCTGGAGGACGTCTGCGACCACGTCCTCAACACCCTCGACACCCACCACGGCGAGGACGACATCGCGCTGCTGATGGCCCGCGTCCAGGGCCTGCCCGCCGACTCCGTCGGCGACTGGACGCTGCCGCGCGAGCCGCGCAGCGTGGGCCGCGCCCGCGAGTACGCCCGCGGGCAGCTGCTCAGCTGGGACATGGAACCGCTCGTCGACACCACGGAACTCCTCGTCAGCGAACTGGTGACGAACGCGCTCCGCTACGGCGAGGGCGAGATCAGGCTACGGCTGCTGCTCGACCGCACCCTGGTCTGCGAGGTGTGGGACTCCGGCCTCGTCCAGCCGCGCCGCCGCCGCGCCCGCGACACCGACGAGGGCGGCCGGGGCCTCCAGCTCGTCGGCCTGCTCTCCGCCGCCTGGGGCTCCCGCCGCACGCCCCGCGGCAAGACGGTCTGGTTCGAACTCCCCCTCCCCGACGGCGAGACGGGCCTCGCGGACCCGGCGGAGGCGCTGCTGAGCCTGTTCTGACGGGTTGCTGCCCCTAGGGTCTGTCGTCACGTTCCCGTCCGCCTCGCGACGCCATGCACGCCCTCTCACCGCACCGGGCGCAGACCCACGTACAACCAGTACGAGGGACTGCGCCCGGCACTCCCCCAGCCTTCGGCCGGGGGGACCCCCGGAGCACGCACCCGAGGCCGCGAGGCCCGCCCTCCGGGCGGACGACGGGAAGGTGACGACAGGCCCTACACGGGTGGCGTCTCGGACGCGCCCGGTCGTCCGGTGAACCCGGCCGGGTGGGCGTTCTCCGGATCGTCGGCGGGGAGGATGCCGCCCAGGACGGCGCCCGCGGTTCCGGCTGTGGGCGTCGGGCGGGACGCGTCGGAGACGGGCGGTGCCGGCGTGTACGGGTTGCCCTGGAGGCGTACGTCCTGTTCGGCCAGGGCGCGGGCCTCCAGGGCCAGGGCGTCGGCCCCCGCACTGTCGCCGGCGGCCAGGAGGCGTTGGGCCTCCGCGAGGCGGGTGCGGGCGGCGGCCCCGACCGCGCCCCGGTGCGTCGCGACGAAGTCGGCCGCCGAGGCGGTGGAGCTGCGGGCGGTGAGCCTGGCGGCGGCCGCGAGCACCCCGGCCTGCCCCGACACCGGTGGTGAGATCCCGCGCACGACGCGGCGGAGCATGTCGACCGGGTCGTACGGCCGGTCCGAGGTCAGTTCCCGGCGTACGGAGGACAGGACCCCGTCGGCGTGCAGGACGTGGGCGACCGCCTCGCCGCCCGTGTCGCGCAGGGGGGCCAGTTCGGCCTCCGCGCCGGTCAGCGCGGCCGGGATCAGCCCGGCCGCCTCCCGCAGCTCGGCGGCGGTCCGCTCCACGGCCTCGACGAGGACGGCGGCCTGGGCGACGGCGCCCTCGGCGGTACGCAGGTGGCGGGCCGCCTCCTCCGGGTGGCCCGAGTCGTCCGCCTGGCGGGCCTGGTTGAGCCGGACGGTGGCGAACACCAGCCGGTCCTTGGCCTGTTCGACGTACCCGGTGACGGAGGCGCTCGCCGTGGCCGCGTACCGCTCACGCAGCTCGCCGAGAACCGCCTCGGCCGCGGCCGTCCGCCCGGTCAGCTCCCGGAACCGTGCCTCCGCGACCCCCAGCGCCTCACCCACCCCCTGCTCCAGCCCCCGCAGCCGCCCGAAGCTGTCCGCCGCCGCGTCCAGCCGCCGTTCGGCCTCGGCGCACCGCCCGACGATCCCGGCGAGCGCCTGCCGCCGGGCCGCCGGGTCCTCCGGTACGCCGTCGTCGTAGCGCTGCCGCATCCGGAACGCGGCCGCCAGTTCCCCTTCCGCCTCGCGCAGCGCACCGGCGAAGGGCGCCACCGCCTCCGCGCCGAACAGCATCCGCGGGAAGCCGAGTTCGTCGCGGGCGGCCCGGACACGGTCGTCGGCCGCGACGAGGGCCGCGCGGGACCGGTCGTCCGGTGGGCCGGGCTCGGTCCGCGGTGGGGAGGGGGTGCTGCCGCCCGGTGTCGTGCGGGTGCGGGCGCGACGGACGCGGCGTACGTAGCCGTACCCCGCGAGCGCCCCGGCCGCGCCGGCCGCGACGAGCGGCAGGACCAGGTCGGCGGCGGTCGACGTCCCGTCCTCCGCGCGAGCCGCGGCCGGAGAGGCGGAGGCGGGACCGGTGATCGCAACCGGAGCGTCCGTTCCCGTCGTCATCCCCGGCAACACCAGCCACGCGATTCCCGTCGCTCCGCCCAGCACGGCGAGCACCACCCGCACGGACACCTGCGGACCGGCCCGCCGCGACCGGCCCCGGAGCTTGGACGACGTCACATGGGCGAGCGTATGGCCGCCCGTGCGGCCACGCGACCGGGACGCACCCGGGACGGGGCGCGTGGGGCGGGCGACACCGAGGGGGAACAGTGACGGACCAGTCCACCGGTACGGACGCGGAGGAGACGCCCGACACCGAGGCGGAGGCGACGTCCGCCGAGGTGCCGACCGAGAGGCCCGAGGAGGAAGCGGCCCTGCGGCGGCGCCGGCGCGTCCGCCGCCGGATACGGATCGCCCTCGCCGTCCCCCTCCTCCTCCTGCTCCCGATCCTCGTCGCGCTCACCGCGCTGCGTATCAACTACATGGGCGACCCGGCCGACGGCACGTACACCCGCGGCAAGGACGCCATCTGGCTCGGCCACGCCTGGGTGGACGGCCGCAAGAAGGACGCGGACGTGACGGCCCTGGCCGCCCGTCTGAAGGACACCGGCATCCGCGACCTCTACGTCCACTCCGGTCCCCTGGAGCACGACGGCACGCTTCCCGAGTCGTCGTATCCGAACGCCCGTTGGTTCATCGCCGCCGTCCACCGGGAGATGCCGGGGATCCGGGTCCAGGCCTGGCTCGGTGACGTGCTCGCCAGCGAGAGCCCGCACGGCATGCGGTTGGAGCGCGCGGCGACGCGGGCGGCGGTCGTGCGGTCCACGCGCGAGATCCTCGCCACCGGCTTCGACGGCGTCCACTTCGACCTGGAGCCCCTGCACTCCGGCGACCGGAACTACCTGAGCCTCCTCGACTCCCTGCACCGCGTCACCGCCGCCCAGGACGCGCCCCTGTCCGTCGCCGCCCACCAGATCGACCCGGTGCCCGGCTTCCACTCCTTCTGGGGCGCGACCACCGGCCACCCGAAGTGGTGGTCGCAGAAGTTCTTCGGCGAGGTCGCCCGCCGCGTCGACCAGATCGCCGTCATGTCCTACGACACCATCCAGCCGCTGGAGAGCACCTACGGCGGCTATGTCGCCCAGCAGACCGCCCTCGCCCTGGAGGTCGCCCCGCCCACCACCGACCTGTTGATGGGCCTGCCCTTCTACCACGAGAACCGTTTCGGCCACTGGAATCACGCGGAGACCGTCCCCGCCGGCGTCCGGGGCGTCCGCCTGGGCCTGTCCCGTACGGACGCCGACCGCGCGAACTTCGGTGTCGCGCTGTACGTGGACTTCGCGGCGGAGGAGGCGGACTGGACGGCGTACCGCGAGGGCTGGGTGCGCTGATCCCCGCGCCGGCGTCCCGTCACGCGCGGCCGTCGGCCCGTCACCTGGGACGCCATCGAACCGTCGCCCGGACGTCATGCGAGCTTTGCCTCCAGGGCCGCCCGCGTTGGTTGTGCAGGGTCTGTGAGCGCCCTAGCGTCCAGATCTCCTATCCCTGTAAGGGTCACACTCTGATGCGATCGCTACTCACCAGTAAGGCCGTCCGTCGAGCCCTGCGCCCGGTGGCCGAACTCATCGACCAGCGCATCGAGCGCCAAGTGCGCCGTGCCGTCCGCGATGAGCGGCGCGCCGCCCCGGACGTCTCCCTCGACGCGGTACAGCGGGAACTCCAGGCGCTCCGCAACCGCCAGCGCCCCATGGAACTCTTCTTCGACGGCACCGGGCGCGGCATGGCACGCATGCCGTCCGCGACCCACCTGAACCAACTGATCGACGAACTCGCCGCGGTGACCGGCGACCGGGACGACGCCGAGCGCAGTGTCGCCCAGGCGTTCCGGCTGCTCATCGCCCTGGAGGCGCTCGGGGTCGGCCGGATCGCCGGCGGCACGATGAACATCGTCGGCAAGCTGTCCGCCGTACCGCTGCTCGATCCGCCGAACGACGACATGCTGGAGATCGGCACCCTGTACGGGATGTTCGGCGCGGCCCTCATCCGCATGATGGAGCGCGCGGGCCGCGACCCCCGGCTGACGATCGTCGACCCGCTCGCCGGGACCCAGTTGCAGCCCGGCACCACCATCTCGGACGACGCCTCGGGCACACCCGTGCGGGAGGCCGCCGTGCGCACCAACCTCTCCCTGGCGGGCGCGGCCGGCGTCGCGGCCCGGATCCAGCAGGGCTTCTCCGAGGACCCCGAGGTGCGCGCCCTGGTATCCGACCGTGCCTACGGCGTGGTCGTCGTCGACGGCGACCACTCGGCCGCCGGTGTCGCGGCGGACCTGGAGTGGGCCGAGAAGATCGTCGCGCCGGGCGGCATCGTCGTCCTGGACGACTTCGGGCACCCCAAGTGGCCGGGCATCAAGGAGGCGTTCGACAAGCACATGGCCACCGACACCCGGTTCACGTTCCTGGGCGGTGTGGCGCACTCGGGGTATCTGCGGGCCTCGTCCTGACACCGTGTGCCGCGGCCCTCACTCCGACGAGGTCCGCCGCCTGATCTTGTTCCCGAGCCAGACGAGCGGGTCGTACTTGCGGTCCACGGCCCGCTCCTTCAGGGGGATCAGCGCGTTGTCCGTGATCTTGATGCCCTCGGGGCAGACCTCCGTACAGCACTTGGTGATGTTGCAGTAGCCGAGGCCGTGTTCGTCCTGGGCCGCGCGCTTGCGGTCCAGGCCGTTCTCCTCGGCCGCGTCCAGCGGATGCATGTCCAGCTCGGCGATCCGCATGAGGAACCGGGGGCCGGCGAAAGCGGCCTTGTTCTCCTCGTGGTCGCGGACCACATGGCAGGTGTCCTGGCACAGGAAGCACTCGATGCACTTGCGGAACTCCTGCGGCCGGTCCACGTCCTCCTGGAACATGCGGTACTCGCCGGGGCCCACCCCCTCGGGCGGCACGAAGGCCGGGACCTCCCTGGCCTTGCGGTAGTTGAAGCCGACGTCCGTCACCAGGTCACGGATCACCGGGAAGGCCCGCAGCGGCGTCACGGTGATCGTCTCGTCCCGGTCGAACACCGACATGCGGGTCATGCACAGCAGCCGCGGCCGGCCGTTGATCTCCGCCGAGCACGAACCGCACTTGCCCGCCTTGCAGTTCCAGCGGACGGCCAGGTCGGGCGCCTGGGTGGCCTGGAGGCGGTGGACGATGTCGAGGACGACCTCGCCGTCGTTGACCTCGACCTGGAAGTCCGCCAGGCCGCCGCCCCGATCGTCACCCCGCCACACCTTGAAACGGGCCTCGTAGCTGCTCACTCGTACAGCTCCTCTTCGGCGAGGTACTTGACCAGCTCCTCCTTGTCGAAGAGGGCGAGCAGGTCGGGGCGGATGGGCTCGGTGGTCTCGCGGGTGAGGGTGATCTGACCCCGTGCCGGGTCGACGACCGGCGGCCCGTCGACGGGTTCGGCCAGCGAGCACAGCAGGTTGACGTTGCGCCAGGCGCGGTCCATCGACGGATGGTCCTCGCGGGTGTGGCCGCCGCGCGACTCGACGCGCTCCAGCGCGGCCCGCGCCACGCACTCGCTGACCAGCAGCATGTTGCGCAGGTCCAGCGCGAGGTGCCAGCCCGGGTTGAACTGGCGGTGCCCCTCCACCCCGGCCCGGCGGGCCCGTGCGCGCAACTGCGCCAGCTTCTCCAGGGCCTGCTCCATCTCGCCCTCCCGGCGGATGATGCCGACCAGGTCGTTCATGGTCTGCTGGAGTTCCTGGTGGAGGGTGTACGGGTTCTCCGGCGCGGTTCCCGCGTGCTCCCCGTCCGTCCCGTCCTCCCCGTCCGTCCCGTTCTCCCCGGTCTCGGCGGAGAACGGGCGCAGGGCCTCCGCGGCGGCCGTGTCGATCTGGGTGTCGTCGATGGCGGGCCGGGCGGTGGCCGCCGCGTACTCGGCGGCGTGCAGACCCGCCCGGCGGCCGAACACCAGCAGGTCGGAGAGCGAGTTGCCGCCGAGCCGGTTCGAGCCGTGCATCCCGCCGGCCACCTCGCCGGCCGCGTACAGGCCCGGCACCCCGCGGGCGGCGGCCGTGTCGGACTCGACCGCGATGCCGCCCATCACGTAGTGGCAGGTGGGCCCGACCTCCATCGCCTCCGCGGTGATGTCCACGTCGGCCAGCTCCTTGAACTGGTGGTACATGGACGGCAGCCGGCGCTTGATGACCTCCGCGGGCATCCGCGTGGACACGTCGAGGAAGACGCCGCCGTGCGGGGAGCCGCGGCCCGCCTTCACCTCGGAGTTGATGGCGCGGGCGACCTCGTCGCGGGGGAGCAGTTCGGGAGGCCGCCGGTTGTTGTCCGGGTCCTCGTACCAGCGGTCGCCCTCCTCCTCGGACTCGGCGTACTTGTCCTTGAAGACGTCCGGGATGTAGTCGAACATGAACCGCTTGCCGTCGGAGTTCCTGAGCACCCCGCCGTCGCCCCGCACCGACTCGGTGACGAGGATGCCCTTCACCGACGGCGGCCAGACCATGCCCGTCGGATGGAACTGCACGAACTCCATGTTCAGCAGGGGCGCGCCCGCGAGCAGGGCCAGGGCGTGACCGTCACCCGTGTACTCCCACGAGTTCGACGTCACCTTGAAGGACTTGCCGATCCCGCCGGTCGCGATCACCACGGCGGGCGCCTCCAGCACGAAGAAGCGGCCGGACTCGCGGGCGTAGCCGAAGACCCCGCCGACCCGGCCGGTGGCGTCCTGGAGCACCTGGGTGACCGTGCACTCCTGGTACACCTTCAGCCGGGACTCGTAGTCGCCGGTCTCCTCGAAGTCCTCCTGCTGCAACGACACGATCTTCTGCTGGAGGGTCCGGATCAGCTCCAGGCCGGTGCGGTCGCCGACGTGCGCGAGGCGCGGGTACTCGTGGCCGCCGAAGTTGCGCTGCGAGATCCGGCCGTCCCGCGTCCGGTCGAACAGGGCGCCCCAGGTCTCCAGCTCCCACACCCGGTCCGGGGCCTCCCTGGCGTGCAGCTCGGCCATCCGCCACTGGTTGAGGAACTTGCCGCCACGCATGGTGTCGCGGAAGTGGACCTGCCAGTTGTCGCCGGAGTTGACGTTGCCCATGGCGGCCGCGATACCGCCCTCGGCCATCACGGTGTGCGCCTTGCCGAACAGCGACTTGCAGATCACGGCCGTACGGGCGCCGCGCTCGCGGGCCTCGATCGCGGCCCGCAGACCGGCGCCGCCGGCCCCGACCACGACGACGTCCCACTGCTGGCGGTCGACCACGGACATCAAAGGGCCCCACTCATCTAGAAGAACCTCGGATCGTCGAAGGCGCCGGACGCGACGAGGTAGACGTAGAAGTCGGCGAGCGCCACGCTCACCAGCGACGCCCAGGCGAGCTGCATGTGCCGGGCGTTGAGCTTCCCCGCCCACTGCCACATCCGGTAGCGCACGGGATGCTTGGAGAAGTGTCGGAGCTTGCCGCCGACGATGTGCCGGCAGGAGTGGCAGGAGATCGTGTACGCCCAGATCAGCACGATGTTGACCAGGAAGACGAGGGTGCCCAGGCCCATGTGGCCCCAGGCGTAGTGCTCGTCGCGGAAGGCGAGCACGGTGTCGTAGGTCAGGATCCCGGCGACGACGATCGCGGCGTAGAAGAAGTACCGGTGGATGTTCTGGAGCACCAGCGGGAAGCGGGTCTCGCCCGTGTACTTCTTGTGGGGCTCGGCCACCGCGCAGGCCGGCGGGGACGCCCAGAAGCCCCGGTAGTAGGCCTTGCGGTAGTAGTAGCAGGTCAGCCGGAAGCCGAGTGGGAAGATCAGGATGATGATCGCGGGGGAGATCCCCCACCAGCCGCCGAAGATCTCCCAGTTGGGGCCGGCGTGCATCGGCTCGCACCGCTCCGCCAGGCACGGGGAGTAGAACGGCGAGACGTAGGGCGCGGCGTAGTAGTCGGCGTCGGCGAACGCCCGCCATGTCGAGTACACGATGAAGGCGAGCAGCCCGGCGGCCGTGACCGCCGGGGCGAGCCACCAGCGGTCGGTCCGCAGGTGCGGGGCGTCGATGGCGGCGCGCGTACTGCTGCGCACGCCGCCGCGGGGTTGGGGTTCCGTACCAGTGGCCAAGGTGTGACTCCGGTCGGTCAGGGGGCGCGGCGGTCGCGGGCGCCGAGTCCCTCGTCGTCCGTGTCGATCCACAGCGAGTCGTCGTACGGGGTGTCGGGGATGGTCACGAGATCCGGGCGCTTGGCGGCGGCCGGCGATGAGGCCGCCTCACGCAGGATCCCGACGCTCTCACGCAGGTGCTCGGTGTCGGTGCGGACGCGGCGCATGTCCAGCCCGCCGCTGCCCATCTGCTGCTCCAGACGCCCGACCGACCGGGTCAGGTCGTCGAGACAGCGCTGTAGCGACCTCAGTTCGTCGTGCACGGACATGACGTACCTCGCTTCCGTCGGCCCGGCGGCCGTGGGTGGCAACGGTCATGCGCCTGCGAGTGTTGCGCGTCACACCGGTCGGTGGGAAGGGATGTGCACCGATTGGCCGATGCGTACGGGTGACCTAGGGGTGCATGCCGTGGTGCGTTGCGCCGCACGGGTGGGCTTCCCGGCTGTCGTCGCCGTGTCGCCCTCCGCTGCCGAACCCTTTCCTCTTCAGTGGCCGAATAGATGTGATCAGCTCCATATACCGCCAAAAGTGATCATAACGCCCGCGGCTCCCGGAGGTAAGCAGAGATGTCCCACGACGGCCTCGGACCCCGCGCGGTCATGCGCTCGGTTGCCTTCCTCACCGCGGGAGCGCTCGCGGTACCCCTGCTCTCCGCCTGCTCCGCCGAGGACAAGGCCGGCAAGCCGCTCGCCGCCCAGGACATCGCCCCGGCCGCCCGCGCCCAGATCACCGACGGCGGCACCCTGCGCTGGGCCGTGGACGCCGTACCGGAGACCCTCAACACCTTCCAGGCCGACGCCGACGCCACCACCACCCGGGTCGCCCAGGCCGTCCTGCCCTCGATGTACCGGCTCGACGCGAACGGGCGGCCCCGGCGGAACCCCGACTTCCTGGAGTCCGCCAAGGTCGTCGACACCCAGCCCAGGCAGGTCGTCCTGTACCGGCTGAACCAGCAGGCGGTGTGGAGCGACGGCCGAGAGATCGGCGCCGCCGACTTCGCCGCCCAGTGGCGCGCCCTGTCCGGCAAGGACAGCGCCTACTGGACCGCCCGCAACGCCGGCTACGACCGCATCGAGAAGATCGAGCGGGGCGCCAACGACCTGGAGGTCCGGGTCACCTTCGCCCGCCCCTACGCCGACTGGCGGTCGCTGTTCTCCCCGCTGTACCCGAAGGACGTCATGGGCACGCCCGACGCCTTCAACGACGGGGCGCGGCGCAAGCTCAAGGTCACCGCCGGGCCGTTCGCCCTGAAGCAGATCGACCGCGAGAAGGACCAGATCCGGCTCACCCGCAACCCGCGCTGGTGGGGCCGGCCCGCCAAGCTCACCGAGATCGTGCTGGCCGCCGTACCGCGCGACGAACGGGCCGGCCGGCTCGCCGAGGGCGACCTCGACGTGGCCGAGATCGACCCGGCCGCGGCCCGCGGCATCGAGAGTGCCGCGGGCGCCGCCGGACCGCTCTCCGGCCCCGGCGCCGGCCGCACCGCGGCCAAGGCGCTGCGCTCGTGGGCCGTCGCCGACGGTTCCGTCGAGGACCAGGACGAGGACCAGGACCAGGACGACCGGCATGTGTACGCGCGCGAGAACCTGCGCAAGGCCGTCGCCGCCTGGGAGCGGCAGCGCAAGGAGCTGCGCGGTTACGAGGTGCGCAAGTCGCTGGAGCCGGCCTACACGCAGCTGGCCCTCAACGGCGCCGGCGGCCCCCTCGCCGACGAGCGGGTACGCCGGGCCGTGGCCAGGGCGCTCGACCGCAAGGAACTGGCGAAGGTGGTGCTGAAGCCGCTCGGCCTGCCCGCCGTGCCGGTCGGCAGTCACCTGGCGCTCTCCGGGCAGGAGGCGTACGCCGACAACAGCGGCGCGCTCGGCGGCCAGGACACCGAGGAGGCGCAGGCGCTCCTCGCGGACGCGGGCTGGGTGCCCGGCGGCCCGGTGGAGAAGGGCGAGAAGGGCGAGAAGGCCGCCGGATCCGAGGGCGAGACGGCCAGGGGCGGGAAGTCCGACGGGGAGAAGGAGCCGGGGGACGGGAAGAAGGCCGACGGCGACGACAAGTCCGAGGGCGGCGACGACGGCACGTACATCGTCGGCCAGGACGGCAAGGCGCCCGCGGAGCACGGCCGCGACCACGAGGACCACGGCAGGCGGCTCGCCCAGGACGGCAAGCAGTACCTCAACCGGCACGGCGCTCCCGGCGCCTACGCCCCCCGGGGCACCGCCGCCCCGGCCGGTGCCGCGCGCGAGGCGCTGGCCAAGGACGGCAAGGCGCTCACCCTGCGGTTCGTGCTGCCGACCGGTCCCGGCTCGGAGTCCCTGCACCTGGTGGCCGGGCGGATCACGCGGATGCTGGAGAAGGTCGGCATCCGCACCGAGACCACCAAGGTCTCCGACGAGAGCTACTTCAAGGACCACATCGCCTCCGGCGAGTACGACCTGGCCCTCTATTCCTGGCCCGCCTCCGCCTTCCCGGCCACCGACGCCCGGCCGATCTACGCCAAGCCGGTCCCGGGCGCCGACGGGTCGCTGATCGTCGAGCAGAACTACACCAGGGTCGGCACCGACCAGGTCGACCAGTTGTTCGACCAGGCGGTCTCGACCCTGGACGAGGAGGAGGGGCGGTCCCTGATCCGCAAGGCCGACGCCCGTATCTGGGCCGCTGCCGGATCGATTCCTCTCTACCAGCGCCCTCAGCTCACGGCCGTACGGAAGAACGTGGTCAACGCCGGTGCCTTCGGTTTCCAGACCCCCGTCTACGAGGACATGGGCTTCCTGAAGAAGGGCGTGAAGGTCTCCGCGAGCCCCTCGGAGAAGTGAGCCCCGGGTGATCGTCGGATGAACCCTGCGGCCCTGCGGAGGCCGTCCCCCGCCGGGCCACGTACGATGGGGTGAGGCCGTGGCGTGTCAAGCCCGGCAGGGCCCGCGTAACACAGACGTACGCAGCAGGGCCGCCCTCACACTCCGGGAGATCGCCGCTTTATGGCCACGCGCCACGATATTCGCAACGTAGCCATCGTCGCCCACGTCGACCACGGCAAGACGACCCTGGTCGATGCCATGCTCAAGCAGGCCGGCGCCTTCGCCGCGCACGCCGCCGAGTCGCTCGACGACCGCATGATGGACTCGAACGACCTGGAGCGTGAGAAGGGCATCACGATCCTCGCCAAGAACACGGCGGTGAAGTACCACCCCAAGGACGGGGGGGACGTCGTGACCATCAACATCATCGACACCCCCGGTCACGCCGACTTCGGCGGTGAGGTCGAGCGTGGTCTGTCGATGGTCGACGCCGTCGTGCTGCTGGTGGACGCCTCCGAGGGCCCGCTGCCGCAGACCCGCTTCGTGCTGCGCAAGGCGCTCCAGGCCCGCCTGCCCGTCATCCTGTGCATCAACAAGACGGACCGCCCGGACTCGCGCATCGACGAGGTCGTCAACGAGGCCTACGACCTCTTCCTCGACCTCGACGCCGACGAGGACCAGATCGAGTTCCCGATCGTCTACGCGTGCGCGCGTGACGGCGTCGCCTCGCTGAACAAGCCCGAGGACGGCACCGTCCCGAAGGACAGCGAGAACCTGGAGCCGTTCTTCTCCACGATCCTGTCCCACGTCCCGGCTCCGGAGTACGACGAGGAGGCTCCGCTCCAGGCGCACGTCACCAACCTGGACGCCGACAACTTCCTCGGCCGTATCGCGCTGCTGCGCGTCGAGCAGGGCGAGCTGCGCAAGGGCCAGACCGTCACGTGGATCAAGCGCGACGGCACGATGTCCAACGTGCGCATCACCGAGCTGCTGATGACCGAGGCGCTCACCCGCAAGCCCGCCGAGAAGGCCGGCCCGGGTGACATCTGTGCCGTCGCCGGTATCCCGGAGATCATGATCGGTGAAACCCTCGCCGACCCCGAGAACCCGGTCGCGCTGCCGCTCATCACGGTCGACGAGCCGGCGATCTCGATGACGATCGGTACGAACACCTCGCCGCTGGTCGGCCGTGGCGGCACCGGCAAGGGCGCCGAGAACAAGGCCGCGGTCAAGGACCGCAAGGTGACCGCCCGTCAGGTCAAGGACCGCCTGGACCGCGAGCTGGTCGGTAACGTCAGCCTCCGCGTCCTGGACACCGAGCGTCCGGACGCCTGGGAGGTGCAGGGCCGCGGTGAGCTGGCGCTGGCCATCCTGGTCGAGCAGATGCGCCGTGAGGGCTTCGAGCTGACCATCGGCAAGCCGCAGGTCGTCACCAAGCTCGTCGACGGCAAGGTCTACGAGCCGGTCGAGCGCATGACGATCGACGTGCCCGAGGAGCACATGGGCGCCGTCACCCAGCTCATGGGCGTCCGCAAGGGCCGGATGGACAACATGTCCAACCACGGCTCGGGCTGGGTCCGCATGGAGTTCGTCGTGCCCTCCCGCGGCCTCATCGGCTTCCGTACCGAGTTCCTCACGGGTACGCGCGGCACGGGCATCGCCCACTCCATCCACGAGGGCCACGAGCCGTGGTTCGGCACGCTGACGACCCGTAACAACGGCTCGCTGGTCGCCGACCGCGCCGGTGCCGTCACCGCGTTCGCGATGACGAACCTTCAGGAGCGCGGCGTGCTGTTCACCGACCCCGGCACCGAGGTGTACGAGGGCATGATCGTCGGCGAGAACTCGCGCGCCGACGACATGGACGTGAACATCACGAAGGAGAAGAAGCTCACGAACATGCGGTCCGCCTCGGCCGACTCCTTCGAGGCGATCGTCCCGCCGCGCAAGCTGTCGCTGGAGCAGTCGCTGGAGTTCTGCCGCGACGACGAGTGCGTCGAGGTGACCCCGGAGGCGGTTCGCATCCGCAAGGTCGTCCTCGACCAGCGCGAGCGGGCCCGCTCCGCGAGCCGCGCCAAGCACGGCTGACGTTCCTCACGCCGGGTCCCGGTCCTCCCGAGCGGAGGGCCGGGACTTCGGCGTGCCCGCGGCCGGCTCCGGACGGCACCGTGAGAAGTGTGCCGCGGCGCTTCCCGGGCGGGCTGTGAAGCCGCTGTTCGTGTCCCAGGAGTTGCCGTCCGTTTATCGGTTATCCGGCCAACGCGTTTCGGACATGTAAACAGAAAATAGTCGCCGTATGTCTGAAATAGCCGTTTACGATTTCACCTGTCAAGCGCGCGCAGGTGTCAATCTTTGCAATTTTTGCTCAAAATATGGACGGTAGGGAGATCCCTATGTCTTCCGGCCTTGACGCGCGTTGACTTACTTGGCGAAAGTTCCCCCAAACCACAGAACCTGCCGGTATCTGTGCTGCGCTCAACTCTCCAACCCCCCGGGGGAAGTACACACATGACCAGTCCAGCCAAGGCTGAAGGCTCCGGGCCCTCGATCGCCTTGGATCCCGAGCTCGATACGAACACCGAGCCCGCCGAGGTGGCGAAGAAGCTTGAGGGTCGTTCCCCCGGGCAGTTGATGTGGCAGCGCTTCAAGCGTGACCGTACCGGTGTCATCTGCGCCTGCGTAGTGATTTTCTACTTCCTCATCTCGCTGGCGGCCCCGCTGCTCACCAAGCTCAGCGGGACGAACCCGTACACGCTGTACGGCCAGGACCCCACGTACGCGGACAGCCCCGTCCTCGACGAGTTCGGACTGCCGCTCGGCTACTTCGGCGGAATGTCGGGAACCCACTGGTTCGGTGTCGAGCCGCAGTACGGCCGTGACCTGTTCGCCATGCTGATGTACGGCATGCGGACCTCGCTGTACATGGCGCTGGGCGTGACCATCCTGCTCATGGTCACCGGTATCATCATCGGTCTGGTCGGCGGCTACTTCGGTGGTCGCACCGACTACTGGATCGGACGGGTCACGGACTTCTTCCTGTCCTTCCCGTCGCAGTTGTTCTTCATCGCGTTCATGCCGGTGGTCACCGCCTTCTTCGTCGACCCGCAGGAAGAAACCCCCACATACTTCCGCGCGTTGGCGATCCTGATCGTGCTGTGGGTGCTGGGCTGGATGGGCATGTCGCGACTGGTGCGTTCCACGGTGCTGTCCCTGCGCGAGCGGGAGTTCGTGGAGGCAGCGAAGGTCTCGGGCGCCTCGCCGTGGCGGATCATCCGCAAGGAGATCCTGCCGAACGTGGTCTCGCCGATCCTGGTGCAGTTCACGTACCAGCTGCCCAGCACCATTCTCACGATCGCGTTCCTCTCCTTCGCCGGTGTCGGGTTCGTCGAGCCGACCCCGGACTGGGGGCGGTTGTTCGCCGCCGCCGCCGGCTACGCCAAGCAGGATCCGGCGTTCATGTTCTTCCCGGGCACGGCACTGGTGATCTTCGTCCTGTGCTTCAACCTCCTCGGAGACTCCGTTCGGGATGCGTTCGACCCCAAGTCCGGACGCTGATCGTCCATTGGTGGGGGGTGACTGCCGCCCCCGCGTCGGCCTACCAGCCGCGTCAGGCAGTACTCATGGATAACAACCGACAGGTAGGTGCTTTCACCACATGAAGTCGTTCAACTCGCGCAGAGCTCGGGCCATCATGGTCGTCATCGCGACCGGCTCCCTCGTGCTCACCGGCTGCTCCGAGAACAAGGGCGGCAGCAGCGGCAAGGACTCGAAGAAGGACCAGGCCGAGGCCGCCGTCCAGTCGAAGCCGGTCACGTACGGCGACGCCGCCGCGTCCACGGGTCCCGCCGAGGAGGTGCCCGGCGCCAAGAGCGGCGGCACCATCGAGGTCTACCAGGAGGCGGGCCTCTCGCACCTCGACCCGGGCCAGATCTACGTCTCCGACGGTGGCCAGGTCGCCAACCTGCTCTTCCGCGGTCTGACCAACTTCGAGGAGGACGGCAAGGGCGGCACCGCGGTCGTCGGTGACCTCGCGACCGACTCGGGCACGTCCTCGGACGGTGGCAAGACCTGGACGTACACGCTGAAGGACGGCGTGAAGGACCAGAACGGCAACGTGATCACGTCCGCCGACATCCGTCACACCATCGAGCGCCAGTACGCCGAGTTCATCTTCGACGGGCCGACCTACCTGCAGACCTGGCTGAGCGGCCCGAAGTACCGCGAGGCGCTGCCGGACGGCGGCTTCGGAACCAAGCACCTGCCGGCCACCGTCCTGGACACCCCGGACGCGAAGACCGTCGTCTTCCACTTCGACTCGCCGCGTCCCGACCTGCCGCAGACGCTGGCCATGCCGGGTTACGGCGTCGTGCCGGAGAAGACCGACACGAAGGCGAAGTACGACACGGCTCCCGTCTCCACCGGCCCGTACAAGATCGCTGAGTACAAGGCCGGCAAGACCATGAAGCTGGTCAAGAACCCGAACTGGGACCCGAAGACCGACTCGGTCCGTCACCAGTACGTCGACGGCTTCAACTTCGACTTCGGTGTCACCGAGTCGACCCAGACGAGCCGTCTGATCGCCGACCAGGGTGCCTCCAAGAACGCGATCCAGCTCACCGGCTCCGTCGAGTCCACCCAGATCCAGGACGTCGTCGGCAACGCCGCCGTCAACAAGCGCACCATCAAGGGATACCAGCCCTACGTGATGGCGCTGAACTTCAACCTGGACCGGGTCAAGAACAAGGCGGTCCGCGAGGCCGTCGCCTACGGCGTGAACTCCAAGTCGCTCATCGCCGGTGAGGGCGGTGCGTACGGCGGTGACGTCGCCCCGAACCTGTTCGCCCCGACCCTGCCGGGCTACGAGCCGACCTACGACCCGTACGGCCGTCTGAAGACGCCCCAGGGCAACATCGCGAAGGCCAAGGAACTCCTCAAGGACGTTCCGGCCGCCGAGAAGAAGCTCGTCTTCGCCTACGCCAACAGCGAGGCCGGCCAGAAGCGCAAGGTCGCCATCGTCGACGCGCTGAGCAAGATCGGCATCGACGTCGTCGCCAAGGAGGTCGACGCCGCGAGCTACAGCGAGCAGGTCGGCAAGCTCAAGAACCCGTACGACATGTACATCAACGGCTGGGGCCAGGACTGGCCGTCGCCGGCCACGGTCGTCACGCCGATCTACGACGGTGACCAGGTCGCCGACGGTTCGCCGAACTACTCGCACATCAACGACCCCGAGGTCCAGAAGCTCATCAAGAAGGCTCTGACCCAGGAGCCGACCGAGGCCGCGGCGACCTGGCGGGAAGCCCACCACTACATCCTGGAGAAGGTCCTCCCGGGTGCCCCGCTCTGGTACACCAAGCAGCTCCAGCTCTACGGTTCGAACATCGGCGGCGCCCGCTACAGCGCCGAGTCCAGCTACATCGACGTCACCCGACTGTTCCTGAAGTCGTAACTCTGTACGGCTGATCGCGGGGGTGCGCACCAGGCGGAGCGCACCCCCGCGGTTCCGTGAACCCGCCCCACACCGTCTCCGCAGAGAGCAGCCCTCCCGCCATGTTTCAGTTCATCATCCGGCGCACGGTCGGTGCCGCCGTCACCCTGTTCCTGATCGGTGCGGTCACGTTCTTCCTGTTCGTCGCCGCGCCGTCCGACTACGCCTCACTGGCCTGTGGCAAGGACTGCTCGCCCACGAGACTCGAGGAAATCCGCACGGCACTCGGCCTCAACCTGCCGCTGCACACACAGTTCTGGGACTTCATGTCCGGCATCGTGGTGGGCCGTGACTTCCCCACCGGTCACTGCCCCGCCCCCTGCCTCGGACAGTCGTTCTACTCGGGCGAGTTCGTGTGGGACACGATCATGGACCGCTTCCCGCTGACCCTGTCGCTGACGCTGGGTGCGCTGGTCGTCTTCCTGTTCGTGGGCATCGGCGCGGGCATGCTCGCCGCCTTCAAGCGTGGCTCCCTCGTCGACAAGGTCGCCACCGGTGGGTCCATGGTGCTCAGCTCGTTCCAGATCTACTTCCTCGGCCCGATCGCGCTGACCGTCCTCGTCTACCAGACCGGCTGGATGGAAGACCCGAAGTACGTGCCGTTCACGCAGGACCCGGTGGGCTGGCTCGTCGGACTGTCCATCCCGATGGTCGTCATGGCCACCATCTTCACCGCGCAGTACACGCGTATGGCACGCGCCTCGATGATCGAGCAGCTCGCGGAGGAACACGTCCGCACCGCCCGGGCCAAGGGCATGTCACAGAAGTACGTCTTCTTCCGCTACGCCTGGCGTGGCTCGCTCATCCCGATCGTCACCGTGCTCGGCATCGACATCAGCGCCCTGCTCGGCGGCGGTGTCGTCACCGAACTGACCTTCTCCCTCCAGGGAATCGGCCGCCTCGCCGTGAACGGCGCGGTCACCAAGGACCTCCCGCTGACGATGGGCGTCATGCTGTTCGGGGCCTTCTTCATCCTGATCCTGAACATTCTCGTCGACATCGCGTACGCCTACATCGACCCGCGCGTCCGGCTCTCCTAGGAAGAACGAACCACCGTGACCACACTGACCAAGACCGAGGACGCCCCGGCCCCTACCGGCCCGGAGAGCTTCCTGTCGGTGCGTGATCTGAAGGTGCGGTTCTCCACCGAGGACGGCATCGTCAAGGCGGTCGACGGGCTCTCCTTCGACGTCGAGCGCGGCAAGACCCTGGGGATCGTGGGGGAGTCCGGATCGGGCAAGTCCGTCACGAACCTGACGATTCTCGGTCTGCACAACCCGCGGACCAGCACCGTCGACGGCGAGATCGTCCTCGACGGCAAGGAACTCGTCACCGCCACGGAGAAGGAACTGGAGCAGCTCCGCGGCAACAAGATGGCGATGATCTTCCAGGACCCGCTGACCGCGCTCTCCCCGTACTACACGGTGGGCCGCCAGCTGTCCGAGCCCTACATGAAGCACCGGGGCGCCTCCAAGAAGGAGGCGAAGGACCGGGCGGTCCAGATGCTGGAGAAGGTCGGCATCCCCCAGCCCAAGACGCGCTTCGACGACTATCCGCACCAGTTCTCCGGCGGTATGCGCCAGCGCGCGATGATCGCCATGGCGCTGATGTGCGACCCCGACCTGCTGATCGCCGACGAGCCGACCACCGCGCTGGACGTGACGGTGCAGGCCCAGATCCTGGACCTGCTCAAGGACCTCCAGCAGGAGTTCGGCTCCGCGATCATCTTCATCACGCACGACCTCGGCGTCATCTCGAGCATGGCCGACGACCTGCTGGTGATGTACGCCGGCCGGGCCGTGGAGCGCGGCTCCGTCAAGGAGGTGCTGCGCACGCCGAAGCACCCCTACACCTGGGGGCTGCTCAGCTCGATGCCGCGCCTGGATGGGGACATCCACCAGGCCCTGGACCCGATCCCGGGCAGCCCGCCGTCGCTGCTCAACCCGCCCTCCGGCTGCCCCTTCCATCCGCGCTGTGCCTTCAAGGACCAGGTCGCGGGAGACCTCTGCTCGCAGGAGCGGCCGCCGCTGGCCGCAGGGCGCGCCGCGGCCTGTCATCTGACGGCCGAGCAGAAGCAGACCATCTTCATCGACAAGATCCAGCCCCGGCTGCGCTAGGGAGCACCGAGACATGAGCGACAACCTCACCCTCCCCACACAGCAGGGATCGACCGACACCCCGTCCCCCGAGCCGCTGCTCGAGGTCGAGGGCCTGACCAAGCACTTCCCGATCTACGGCGGCTTCCCGATCAAACGGAAAGTCGGCGCGGTCCAGGCCGTCGACGGCGTCGACCTGACCGTCGGCGTCGGCGAGAGCGTCGGCCTGGTCGGCGAGTCGGGCTGTGGCAAGTCGACCACCGGCCGGCTGATCACCCGCCTGCTGGAGCCCACCGCGGGCAAGATCACCTACTCGGGGCAGGACATCACCCACGCCTCGCGCCGACAGCTGGCGCCGGTGCGCTCCGAGATCCAAATGATCTTCCAGGACCCGTACTCCTCGCTGAACCCGCGGCAGACCGTCGGCACGATCATCAAGTCGCCGATGGAGGTCAACGGCATCGAGCCGGCGGGCGGCCGGGAGGCCAAGGTCCGTGAGCTGCTGGAACTGGTCGGCCTCAACCCGGAGCACTACAACCGCTTCCCGCACGAGTTCTCCGGCGGGCAGCGCCAGCGCATCGGTGTAGCCCGCGCGCTGGCCCTGGAGCCGAAGCTGATCGTGGCGGACGAGCCGGTCTCCGCGCTGGACGTGTCGATCCAGGCGCAGGTCGTCAACATGCTCCAGAAGGTGCAGCGGGAACTCGGCATCGCGTTCCTGTTCATCGCCCACGACCTGGCCGTCGTCCGGCACTTCTCGCAGCGGGTCGCGGTGATGTACCTGGGCAAGATCGTCGAGGTCGGCGACCGTGAGTCGATCTACAACGGCCCCCGGCACCCGTACACCCACGCCCTCCTCTCCGCCGTCCCCGAGGTCGAGATCGCGGACGAGGGACCCGCCCGCGAGCGGATCCGTCTCTCCGGTGACGTGCCCTCGCCGATCCACCCGCCGTCCGGCTGCCGCTTCCGCACCCGCTGCTGGAAGGCGCAGGACAAGTGCGTGACGGAGGAGCCCCCGCTGGTCCAGATTTCCGGCAACCGCCCCGGCCACCTGACGGCCTGCCACTTCCCGGAGGACCCGACCACGGAGCCCCGCGACGAGGACGTCGTCCTCGACCCGGCGCTGAGGGCGCTGGAGAGCGACGCGGAGGGCGGTTCCGCCGACAAGAGGTGATCAGCGCGGGTTCGCTGCGCGGCGGGCGTCGGCGCGGGGTTCGCCCTTTGCGACGCGAGTGTGTCGGCACCGGGTTCACCGTGAGGCGAGGGTGGCTACGGCCCCGGGGAGGGCGGTGACGACGGCCGCGTTCCGCGCGTCCCCGGCCTCGGCACCGGGTTCACCGTGAGGCGGGAGAGTGTCGGCGCCGGGTTCGCCGTAAGGCGGGAGCGTGTCGGCACCGGGTTCGCCGCGCGCCCCGAGTGTCGGCGCCGGGTTCGCCCTGCGGCATGTGTGCGCCGTTGTCCGGGTTCACCCCGCGACGGTGACGATTTCGACGGGAGGCTGGGGTCGGTGACCCCAGCCTCCCGTCGCCGTACGGCCCTTGCGCGGTGAGCCCGGCTCCCTGAGGGAGCTGAGCGTGCCGCCGCCGTACCCGGATGCCGTCCGCCGCCGTCACCTCGTGGGCGTCGGCGGGTGCCTGTTTCTCCCGGGCTCGCCGTCGTCACCTCGTGGGCGTCGGCGGGTGCCCGTTGCTCCCAGGCCCGCGCTGCCGGATCGCGGCTCCCGAACGCGACATGACCCCACGGCGGGCGGGCGGGCGGGCGGGCGTGCGGCGCGGTGTCCCGCCGCCGCCAGTTCCTGTGACCGCCCGTCCGGTCATCACCACGAGGTCGACCTCCTCCCGGCACCTCGTGGAGTAGACGTCCCCCGAGCACCCACCCCGCATTCGCGCATCGCGACGCCCCGTGAGGGGCCCGCGGGCCCTGTCTCCCCGGCCCGCCCGAGCTGCCGTTCCGTGCCGCGGCCCATGTCGGGGTCGGCCCCGGCCTCCCGTACCACCAGTTCGGTCGGACCGCGGGACCGAGGGCCGCATACCCCGGCCGGTGAGGTTCCCCGCTGTCGCCTTGCGCCCACGGTCCCCGGAGTGTCGGCACCCGGACGGGTGGCGCGCGTGTGCGCCATGCACCTTTTGCGTCGATATTGGCTGATAAAGGATCAGTACGTCGATACGGACGTCGACACCGATGGCACAGCGCTCAGGTGAAGCGCGGTCAAGAGGAGGCATCCATGCGTGGAGCCACGCACGCCAAGTGGGCCGCATGCGCGGTGGCCGTAGCCCTCGTGGCGACGGCCTGCGGGGGCGGGGGCGACAGCGGGGGCGACAGCGGCGCGGTGCTCAGCTCCTCGTGGGGAGACCCGCAGAACCCGCTGGAGCCGGCCAACACCAATGAGGTGCAGGGCGGCAAGGTCCTCGACATGATCTTCCGGAGCCTCAAGAAGTACAACCCGGAGACCGGTGAGGCCGAGGACATGCTCGCCGAGAAGATCGAGACCTCGGACTCGCAGAACTTCACCATCACCGTCAAGGACGGCTGGACCTTCAGCAACGGCGAGAAGGTCACCGCCAAGTCCTTCGTCGACGCCTGGAACTACGGCGCCAGTCTGAAGAACAACCAGAAGAACGCGTACTTCTTCGGGTACATCGAGGGCTACGACAAGACGCACCCCGAGGATGGCAGCAAGCAGACCGCCGACACCCTCTCGGGGCTGAAGGTCGTCGACGACAGGACCTTCACGGTCAGGCTCAGCCAGAAGTTCTCGACCTTCCCCGACACCCTCGGCTACCCCGCCTACGCCCCGCTGCCCCAGGCCTTCTTCACCGACCACGCGGGCTGGCTGTCCAAGCCGGTCGGCAACGGCCCCTACGCCATCGACTCCTACGCCAAGGGCTCCCAGATGAGCCTGCGCAAGTGGGAGGACTACCCCGGCGACGACGCGGCGGAGAACGGCGGCGTGGACCTGAAGGTCTACACCGACAACAACACCGCCTACACCGACCTGCTGGCCGGCAACCTCGACCTGGTCGACGACGTGCCCGCGGCCCAGCTCAAGAACGTCAAGAACGACCTCGGGGACCGCTACCTCAACACCCCCGCCGGCATCATCCAGACCCTCGCCTTCCCGTTCTACGACGAGAACTGGAACAAGAGCGGCTCGGACAAGGTCCGCACCGGCCTGTCCCGGGCCATCGACCGGGAGCAGATCACCGAGACGATCTTCCAGAGGACCCGCACCCCCGCCACCGACTGGACCTCCCCGGTGCTCGGCGAGGACGGCGGCTTCAAGGAGGGCCTGTGCGGGGACGCCTGCGACTACGACCCGGCCGAGGCCAAGAAGCTCATCCAGGAGGGTGGCGGCCTCCCCGGCGGCCAGGTCAAGATCACGTACAACGCGGACACCGGCTCCCACAAACAGTGGGTCGACGCCGTCTGCAACTCCATCAACAACGCCCTGGGCAACGACAGGGCCTGCGTCGGCAACCCGGTCGGCACCTTCGCCGACTTCCGCGGCCAGATCACCGACCGGAAGATGAGCGGCCCGTTCCGGGCGGGGTGGCAGATGGACTACCCCCTCATCCAGAACTTCCTCCAGCCGCTGTACTACACCAACGCCTCCTCCAACGACGGCAAGTGGTCCAACAAGGAGTTCGACGACCTCGTCGACAAGGCCAACGCCGAGACCGACACCGCCAAGGCCGTCGAAACGTTCCAGCAGGCCGAGGAGGTGCTCCGGGACAACATGGGCGCCATCCCGCTCTGGTACCAGAACGGCAGCGCCGGCTACTCGGACCGTCTGTCGAACGTCAAGCTCAACCCGTTCTCCGTGCCGGTCTACAACGAGATCAAGGTCAGCTGATCCGCGATGGGGCGGTATGTGATCCGGCGTCTCCTCCAGATGATCCCGGTGTTCATCGGAGCCACGCTGCTGATCTTCCTGATGGTCAACGTGATGGGCGACCCCATCGCCGGTCTCTGCGGCGACCGGCAGTGCGACCCCGCCACCGCCGCCCAGCTGGAGAAGGAGTTCGGCCTCGACAAGCCGGTCTGGCAGCAGTACCTGACCTACATGGGGAACGTCTTCACCGGTGACTTCGGGACGGCGTTCAACGGCCAGCCGGTCACCGAGCTGATGTCGACGGCGTTCCCCGTCACCATCCGGCTGACGATCATCGCGATCATCTTCGAGATCGTCATCGGCATCACCCTCGGAGTCGTCACCGGCCTGCGCCGCGGCCGCCCCGTCGACAGCGGCGTCCTGCTGGTCACCCTCGTGGTGATCTCCGTCCCCACCTTCGTCACCGGCCTGCTGCTCCAGCTGCTGCTCGGCGTCAAATGGGGCTGGATCAAGCCGTCGGTGTCCTCGGACGCCACCTTCGGCGAGCTGATCGTGCCGGGCCTGGTCCTGGCGAGCGTCTCACTGGCCTACGTCACCCGCCTGACCCGCACCTCCATCGCGGAGAACAAACGGTCCGACTACGTCCGTACGGCCATCGCCAAGGGCCTGCCGAGGCGTCGCGTCGTCACCCGCCACCTGCTGCGCAACTCGCTCATCCCGGTCGTCACCTTCATCGGCACCGACATCGGCGCCCTGATGGGCGGCGCGATCGTCACCGAGCGCATCTTCAACATCCACGGCGTCGGCTTCCAGCTCTACCAGGGCATCCTCCGCCAGAACACCCAGACCGTCGTCGGCTTCGTGACCGTCCTCGTCCTGGTCTTCCTGGTGGCCAACCTGCTGGTCGACCTCCTGTACGCCGTACTCGACCCGAGGATCCGCTATGCCTGAACCGATGCCGCCGGAGCCGCACCCGTCCGGCGGGGGCCGCGCTCCGGAGGACGGCGCCATCGCCGCGACGGGCATGGGCGGCGCGATGGACCTCGCCACCTCCGAGGGCGAGACCCTGGAGGGGACCCCGGCCGGCCAGGACGGCACCGGCCCCACCGACAAGCCCCGCTCCCTGTGGTCCGACGCCTGGCGCGACCTGCGCCGCAACCCCGTCTTCATCATCTCCGGCCTGGTCATCCTCTTCCTGGTGTTCATCTCCCTGTGGCCCTCGGTGATCGCCTCCGGCTCCCCCCTCACGTGCGACCTCGCCAAGGCCCAGGAAGGCTCCCGGCAGGGCGCCCCGTTCGGCTACGACGGCCAGGGCTGCAACGTGTACACCCGCACCGTCTACGGCGCCCGTACGTCCGTCACGGTCGGCGTCCTGGCCACGCTCGGCGTCGCCCTGTTCGGCAGCGTCCTCGGCGGGCTCGCCGGATTCTTCGGCGGGGTGTGGGACTCGGTCCTGTCCCGGATCACCGACATCTTCTTCGCGATCCCGGTCGTCCTCGGCGGCCTGGTCCTGCTCTCCGTGGTGACCAGCAACACCGTCTGGCCCGTCATCGGGTTCATGGTGCTGCTCGGCTGGCCGCAGATCTCCCGCATCGCCCGCGGCTCGGTCATCACCGCCAAACAGAACGACTACGTCCAGGCCGCGCGGGCGCTCGGCGCCTCCAACTCCCGCATGCTGCTGCGGCACATCGCGCCCAACGCCGTGGCCCCGGTGATCGTCGTGGCGACCATCGCGCTCGGCACGTACATCGCGCTGGAGGCCACCCTGTCCTACCTCGGCGTCGGCCTGAAGCCGCCGACCGTCTCCTGGGGCATCGACATCTCCGCCGCCTCGCCGTACATCCGCAACGCCCCGCACGCGCTGCTGTGGCCCTCCGGCGCCCTGGCGCTCACCGTGCTGGCGTTCATCATGCTCGGCGACGCGGTGCGCGACGCCCTCGACCCGAAGCTGAGGTGACGTGCCGATGCTGCTCGAAGTGCGCGACCTGCACGTGGAGTTCCGCACCCGCGACGGGATCGCCAAGGCCGTCAACGGTGTCACCTACGGCGTCGACGCGGGCGAGACCCTCGCCGTGCTCGGCGAGTCCGGCTCCGGCAAGTCCGTCACCGCCCAGGCCGTCATGGGCATCCTCGACATCCCGCCCGGCCGGATCACCGGCGGCCAGATCCTCTTCCAGGGCCGGGACCTGCTGACACTCAAGGAGGAGGAGCGCCGCAAGGTCCGGGGCGCCCGGATGGCGATGATCTTCCAGGACGCGCTGTCCTCCCTCAACCCCGTGCTCTCCGTGGGCGACCAGCTCGGTGAGATGTTCGTCGTGCACCGAGGCATGTCGAGGAAGGACGCCCGCGCCAAGGCCGTGGAGCTGATGGACCGGGTCCGCATCCCGGCCGCGAAGGAGCGGGTCCGGCAGTACCCGCACCAGTTCTCCGGCGGTATGCGCCAGCGCATCATGATCGCGATGGCGATGGCCCTGGAACCCGCGCTCATCATCGCCGACGAGCCGACCACCGCCCTCGACGTCACCGTCCAGGCCCAGGTCATGGAACTGCTCGCGGAGTTGCAGCGCGAGCTGCACATGGGCCTCATCCTGATCACCCACGACCTCGGTGTGGTCGCCGACGTCGCCGACCGCATCGCCGTGATGTACGCGGGCCGGATCGTGGAGTCGGCGCCCGTCCACGACATCTACAAGGCGCCCGCCCACCCCTACACCCGCGGCCTGCTCGACTCCATCCCGCGCCTGGACCAGAAGGGCCAGGAGCTGTACGCCATCAAGGGCCTGCCGCCCAACCTCATGCACATCCCGCCGGGCTGCGCCTTCCACCCGCGCTGCCCGATGGCCCAGGACGTGTGCCGCACCGACGAGCCACCCCTGTACGAGGTGGACGAGGAGCGGGGCAGCGCCTGCCACTTCTGGAGGGAGTGCCTGCATGGCTAGTACCTCAGCCACCCCGGCTGCCTCGGCCACCTCGTCGACCGAGCCGATTCTCGAGGTGACCGGGCTCGTCAAGCACTACCCGCTCACCCGGGGCGTCGTCTTCAGGAAGCAGGTCGGCGCGGTCAAGGCCGTCGACGGCGTCGACTTCACCCTGAGCCGCGGCGAGACCCTCGGCATCGTGGGCGAGTCGGGCTGTGGCAAGTCCACGGTCGCCAGGATGCTGGTCAACCTGGAGAAGCCGACGGCAGGGCGGATCCGCTACAAGGGCGAGGACGTCACCCAGCTCTCCGGCCGGGCCCTCAGGGCCGTACGCCGCAACATCCAGATGGTCTTCCAGGACCCGTACACCTCCCTCAACCCCCGCATGACGGTGGGCGACATCATCGGGGAGCCGTACGAGATCCACCCCGAGGTGGCGCCCAAGGGGGACCGGCGGAAGAAGGTCCAGGACCTGCTGGACGTCGTCGGGCTCAACCCCGAGTACATCAACCGCTATCCGCACCAGTTCTCCGGTGGTCAGCGGCAGCGCATCGGCATCGCGCGGGGGCTCGCCCTGCGCCCGGAGGTGATCGTCGCCGACGAACCGGTGTCGGCGCTCGACGTGTCCGTGCAGGCGCAGGTCATCAACCTGATGGCGAACCTCCAGAGCGAGTTCGACCTCTCGTACATCTTCATCGCGCACGATCTGTCGATCGTCCGGCACATCTCCGACCGGGTCGCCGTGATGTACCTCGGCCGGATCGTGGAGACCGGCCGGGACGCCGAGATCTACGAGCACCCCACGCACCCTTACACCCAGGCGCTGCTCTCGGCGGTGCCCGTGCCGGATCCCGAGGCGCGCGAGCACCGGGAGCGGATCATCCTCTCCGGCGACGTGCCGTCCCCGACGAACATCCCCTCCGGCTGCCGCTTCCGCACCCGCTGCTGGAAGGCACGGGAGCGGTGCGCCCTGGAGGTGCCGGCCCTCGCCGTCCCGGCCGAGTTCCGCCACACCGGCGGCCCCGCGGCCCACGACTCGGCCTGCCATTTCGCGGAGGAGAAGCAGGTGGTCCCGCCCGAGGAACCCCGGGGCGATCATGGAAACCAGAGGGCATAGAGGCACATTTGAGCCGCAATCGCGTTAACACGCAGGCAACTTGGCCGACGCGATTCCGATATACGGACGCGTCAGGCTGAACAGCGTACGGCCGTGCGGGTGCCGTGAACGGGCCGGGAGCACCATGTCTCCCGGCCCGTTGCCCCTTTTCGCGCCTGAGCCGGCGCCGCTCTCGCGGAGGTGGCCGGTGCTTCGTCGTGGTTCCTCAATCAATGGTCGCGGTGCTCTGCGGGTGTTGCTGCTCGGGCCGGCCGAGAGCGCGGCGGAGGAAGTCCAGTTGAAGGCGCAGCAGGTTCTCGGCGACCGTTTCCTGCGGGGTCATGTGGGTCACGCCGGCCAGGGGCAGGACCTCGTGCGGGCGGCCGGCGGCGAGCAGGGCCGAGGACAGCCGCAGGGAGTGGGCGACCACCACGTTGTCGTCCGCGAGGCCGTGGATGATCATCATCGGGCGGGCCGGTTCCGCGGGGTCGACCAGTCCCGCGTCGTCCACCAGTGAGTTCCGCCGGTAGACCTCCGGCTGCTGCCCCGGGTGTCCGAGGTAGCGCTCCTGGTAGTGCGTGTCGTACAGGCGCAGGTCGGTGACCGGGGCGCCGACCACCGCCGCGTGGAAGACGTCCGGGCGGCGCAGCACCGCGAGGGCCGCCAGGTAGCCGCCGAAGGACCAGCCGCGGATGGCGACCCGGCTCAGGTCGAGCGGGAAGTCGGCGGCGAGCGCCTGGAGCGCGTCGACCTGGTCCTGGAGCACGACGGCCGCCATATCGTCCTTGATCGCCTTCTCCCACGCCGGTGAACGCCCCGGTGTGCCCCGTCCGTCGGCGACGACCACCGCGAACCCCTGGTCGGCGAACCACTGCGAGGTCAGGTGCGCGTTGTGCGCGGCGAGTACGCGGGGCCCGTGCGGGCCACCGTAGGGGTCCAGCAGGACCGGGAGTGAGGTGTCACCGGGGTAGTCCCTAGGCATAAGCACGGCGCACGGGATCCGCCGTGCGCCCCCCTGGGTGAGTTTCACGCGGGGAGAGAGGCCGGGATCCTCCGCATACGACCGGACAGTGGCTGTTGCCTTGCCGTCCCTTAGTACCCGCGCCCGGCTCCCGGGCCGGTCCAGGGTCGCCGAGACCAGGACGGTCACGCCCCCGGCCCGTACGGCCGAGTGCACGCCGGGCTCGTCGGACAGGCGTTCCATGCCGAGTTCGTTGACGCGGTAGACGTGCACCTCGCCGATCTCGGGGCTCTCCGCCGACTCCCCGGCCGAGGCCGAGACCAGCACGTCGTGGGCCGTCACGTCCAGCACCGCCCGGACGTGCAACTGGGCACCGGTCAACGGACGTTCGCCGACCGCGAGCACCCGGGCGCCGCCCTCGTCGGCGATCCGCACCAGCTGTCCCGAGGGGCTCCAGCAGGGCACCCCAGGGAAAAGATCAAGCCAAATCGGATCTTCGTCGGCGTGTACCATCCGGGTCGCCCCGGACTCGGTGTCCACGGCCAGGAACAGCTGACTGCGCTGGTCGCGCGCCTGGACGAGCAGCAGCGGAGCACCCGCCTCTGACCAGTGCACTCGCGCCAGATACGGATAGCGGGCCCGGTCCCAGACGACCTCCGTGCGCACCCCGTCGAGGCCGAGCACGAACAGCCGTACGTCCGCGTTGGCCGTCCCGGCAGCCGGATAGGGGACGTGTTGTGGGTCACGTTTCGGCTGGGAGGGATCGGAGATCCACCACCGCTCCACCGGCGTGTCGTCCACCCGCGCCACCAGCAGCCGGTCGGACTCCGGGGCCCACCAGAAACCCCGCGAACGGCCCATCTCCTCCGCCGCGATGAACTCGGCCAATCCATATGAAACCGACTCAGATTCCGGCTCGGCGAGCGCCACATCACCCTCACCCTCGGCGCCCACGACCCGCAGCGCGCCTTGCGCCACGTACGCCACGAGCCGCCCGTCGGGTGACGGACGGGGGTCGATCACCGGCCCGGGAACGCGGATCCCACGCGCCGTACCGGCCCGCAGTTCCGCCGTGAAAAGCCGCCCTGACAAGGTGAAGGAGGCCAGCTCGACAGCCGCGTCGGTGGCGTACCCGACGATCCCGGCGCCGCCCTCGCGGCTGCGCTCGCGGCGCGCCAGCTCCTCGGGGGAGAGCTTCTCCGAGGCGCCGCCGAGGAGGGTGCGCGGGTCCGCGGCCACGCGCTCGCGACCGTCCGCCGGGTCGAGCACCCACAGCGCGTTGCTGCGGTCGTCGCCGGCGGAGGAGCGCAGGAACACCACGCGAGAGCCGTCGGGCGCCACGGTGAACGAACGCGGCGCGCCGAGCGTGAACCGCTGGGTCCGCGCGTGCCGGCGGGGGAATGAGTCGGACTCGGTCGTCATCCCCCGACCATATTGGCCATGCGCCCCCTTGTGCGGCTGTGCGCCGAGAGATGCGCACGCACCCATAGTTATGATCACTAGCGCTGTGTGGGTATGAACCTGCTGGCTGTTGTATGGATTTACAGGTTCCCTAGCTCTGTCATTCCCCCACGTACCCGGGTTCTTGGAGGTGAGCCGCCGTGGCACTCTCGATTTCGGCGGTGGTGCTGCTGGCGATCATCGTCTTCTTGTTGATCAAGAAGTCAGGACTGAAGGGTGGTCACGCTGTTGTATGCATCCTGCTCGGCTTCTATCTCGCCTCCTCGACGATCGCGCCCACCATCAGCGACCTGACGACGAGCGTGGCGAGCATGATCGGCAGCATCAAGTTCTGACCGGGCGCCCGACCCCGGGTCCGTCTCTGCGCCTGCCCCTCGGGCGGAGATGCATGCCCGCCTCGTAGGGTTGCCCCATGACGGAACTGCCAGCCCGGCGTCTGCTGCTGGTGCACGCGCACCCGGACGACGAGTCGATCAACAACGGCGCGACCATGGCCCGGTACGCGGCCGAGGGCGTCCAGGTGGCCCTGGTCACCTGCACCCTCGGCGAGCGTGGCGAGGTCATCCCGCCGCAGCTGCGGCACCTCACCGGTGCCCACCTGGGCGAGTGGCGCCTGCGCGAACTCACCGCCGCCATGGGCGAACTGGGCGTCCGGGACTTCCGGATGCTCGGCGGGACCGGGCGCTACGCCGACTCCGGGATGATGGGCCTGCCCGACAACGACGAGCCCGCCTGTTTCTGGCAGGCCGATGTCGACGCCGCCGCCGGAGCTCTCGTCGAGGTGATCCTCGCCCTGCGCCCCCAGGTCCTCGTCACCTACGACGACCACGGCGGCTACGGCCACCCCGACCACATCCAGGCCCACCGCGTCGCCACGCGGGCCGTCGAGCTGGCCGCGGAGGCCGGCTGGAGCGTCCCCAAGGTCTACTGGAACCGCGTCCCGCGTTCCGTCGCCGAGGCCGCCTTCGCCCGGCTCCGGGAGGAACTGCCGGGCCTGCCCTTCGCCAAGAGCGCCGGCATCGAGGACGTACCCGGCGTCGTCGACGACGAGAGCGTCACCACCGAGATCGACGGCGGCGCGTACGCCGCCGCCAAGGCCGCCGCGATGCGCGCGCACGCCACCCAGATCGAGGTCGCCCCCGGCGAGCGCCACTTCGCGCTCTCCAACGAGCTGGCCCAGCCCCTCTTCACCACCGAGTACTACGAACTCGTCGGCGGAGAGCGGCCCCGGCAGCGGGAGACCGACCTGTTCGCCGGTATCGAGGAGGCCCGCTGATGCCGGACCAGGGTTCCCTGCTCGCCCAGCCCCTCCAGCGGCCCTCCGCCGGACGGATCGCCGCCTACCTCGGGCTCCTGCTGCTCGGCGCGCTCACCGCCCTGGCCGGGGCGCTCCTCCAGGCCGGCTGGTTCCCCGGCGGGCTGCTGCTCGCGCTCACGGGCGCCGCCGGGCTGTTCCTCGGCGGGGCACGGGCCCTCGGCAGCCGGGCCGGGGCCGTCGCGCCCGCCGCCGGCTGGATGATCGCCGTCGTCCTGCTCACCGCGGGCCGCCCCGAGGGCGACTTCCTGTTCGGCGCGGGAGGCGGTTCCTACCTCTTCCTGCTCGGCGGCATGGCACTTGCTGTGATCTGCGCCACCATCGGCTGGGGGCGGCAACCGGTCGGCGACGGGGTCCGACTTGGCAAGTGACGTACCACTTCGCCGTGGCGCGGTCGTGCGAGTCCCGTGATGGTTTCAACGGCGGTCATGGGATACGGGCCAGAAGTGGCCAGTATGGTGGTGCGCGCCGCCGAGCTGCCCGTGAGGTCGTGGCGGGCGGCGGAGCCAACCTGGAGAACCTGCCTTGAGTCGTGAAACTGACAGTCCGTCCTCCGGGCCCAACGGGTCCAACGGGCGCGGCGGAGCCGCATACCCCTCGGGCACGCCGCCCTACGGCACCCCGATGGTGTCCGACGGCGGCCCGGACGCGGGCCGTTCGGCCGCACGGCCGGAGGAACGCAAGACCGAGACCACGCTGACGACCCGGATCCGGATCAACATCCCCGGATCGCGGCCCATCCCGCCGGTCGTCGTGCGCACGCCCGTCGCCGACGCGGACTCCGCGGGCGACGGCGGCGGCGCCGACGCGCAGGGCACCGGCCCCGCCGGAGCCGCGGGCGGCGCCCCCACCACGGGAGCCACCGGGCGCGCGGGAACCGACGGCACCGCCGAGGCACCCGGCGACCCCGCGTCGACGGCCGAGGAGAAGATGCCGAGCGACTGGTTCGCCCCTCGCAAGGCAGGGGCGCCCGCCAAGGGCGCCCAGGGCGGCGCCCCGGCCAACGGCGCCGCTCCGGCGGGCGGTTCGCCCTCCGGCGCCCCGTCCGCTCCCTCCGCGACCGGTGCCGGCGCCGGTGCGCCCGGCGGCGCGCGTCCGGGTGCCGGGCGGCCCGGCGGCGTGGTCGGCTCGATGAGCGCACCCGGTGCCCCGCGCCCCGGCGGCACCAACGGCGCCGGGATGTCCGGCGCCACCGGTGGCCCCGTGGCTCCCGGACACGGTGGCGGCACCGGCTCCTTCGACGTGACCGAGGCGCTCGCCGCGGGCCCCCACGGCAACGGCGCCCGCCCGACGCAGGGCGGTGGCCCCACGCAGGGCAGTCCGATGCAGAGGCCGATGCAGAGCGGTCCGATGCAGGGCGGCGGCTCCGAGCCCCGCCGCGACGACCTGCCGTACTTCGCCGGCACCGGGAACGGCCAGAACGGCTACCCCGGGCCGAACGGTCAGGGCCGCGGCCCCGGCGCACCCGGCGGCCCGCACGACTTCAACGGGCCGGAAGACCCCGTCGGCCGCGGTGGCCGGGGCGGCTCCCAGGGTCCCGCGGGTCCCACCGGCGGCCCGGTCACCGGTGACGGCCCGATGGTGCCGCCGATGAACGGGGGCGCCCACGGCGTGACCGCGGGCGCCGTCCACCACCCCGGCGGCGGCCTCAGCGACGACACCGCGATCCTCACCCCGCAGCAGCCTGCCCCCGAGCCCGGCCCCGGCGGCTACGGTCGGCACGACAACGTCTCCGGGCACACCGTCACCAGCGGCATCCCGGTCGTCCCCACGACCGGTCAGGGCCCCGGCCAGGGCGGCCCGTTCGCGCCCGGCGGGCACCCCGACGGGCCGCTGCCGCACACCCCGCCGAAGGCGCCGGAGCCGGTCGCGCAGAACGCGCCCGCGGCCGACTCGAAGAAGAAAAAGAAGAAGGGCCGCAGCAAGCTGGTCCTGCTCGGCACCCTGGTGGTGGTCGCCGCGGCCGGCGCCTACGGGGCCGGACTGCTGATGAACCACTCCGACGTGCCCAAGGGCACCACCGTGCTCGGCGTCGACATCGGCGGCGGCACCCGCGACGACGCCGTCAAGAAGCTCGACGACGCGTTCGACAGCCGGGTGAACCAGGCGCTGAAGCTGTCCGTGGACGGCGCCACCGTGACCCTCAAGCCGGACCAGGCGGGCCTCCAGTTCGACATGCAGGCCACCATCGACGCGGCCGCCAAGAGCGACTACAACCCCGTCTCCGTGATCGGCTCGCTGTTCGGCGAACACCGCGAGATCGAGCCCGAGATGCCGGTCGACGAGGAGAAGCTCCAGGCGGCCCTGGAGACCGCCGCGGGCGGCACCGGCTCGGCCACCGACGGCACGATCAAGTTCGAGTCCGGCAAGGCCGTAGCCGTCTACGGCAAGGCCGGCAAGGGCATCGACGCGGCCAAGGCCCAGACGGCCGTCGTGCAGGCCTACCGCGGCCAGGTCGAGACCGGCACGGCCACCCCGGTGAAGGTCCCGACGACGACCAAGCAGCCGACGGTGTCCGACGCCGAGGTCGACCGGATGATGAAGGAGTTCGCCGAACCGGCGATGTCCGGCACCGTCACCGTCCAGACCGACGCCGCGCACTCCGTCCCGATGAGCCCGAAGAACTCCCTGTGGAAGTTCCTGGGCGTCAAGGCCATCGACGGCAAGCTCGTCGAGAGCTACGACGAGGCCGCGCTGAAGGAGCTGTACGGCGGCGCCTTCGACGGTGTCCTGATCACCCGCGGCACCGGCCAGAAGACGCCCGTCACCGTCCAGGACGTGATCAGCGCCCTGCGCCCGGCGCTGACGAGCAGGACGGACCGGCTCGGGGTCATCGACACCGACCCGAGCTGACGCGAGACAGGCACTCCAGGCCACAGAGGGCACCCGGCACCTCCGCCGGGTGCCCTTCGCGCGTGCCGAACACCGCGTGCCGGACACCGCACGCCGCAACCACCTGTCGCTGTGAACCACCGGGCCGCGCCTCAGCCGGGCCGCGCCGTCCGCCCTTCGCACGTGCTGCACACCGCCCACCGCATGCCGCCCGCGGCCCGAGCCGGTCGCCGCCCCTCGCCCGTCCCAGGGCGGGTCCGCGATCACCTGTCGCCGTGAACCACCCGGGGCCGCGCCTCAGTTCAGCAGGGCCCGCGCCGCCCGCGCCTCCTGGCGGACCCGCTCCGCCAGCGCCGCGTCCACCACCTCCACCAGCCCCGCGTACTCCTCCATCTCCTCCGCCCCCTCGACGAACTGCCCGCGCTGTGCCAGCAGTTGCCCCCGCTCGTAGCGCAGGCGAGCCGGATGGGACGGCAGCAGCAGCGCCAACTCCACGGCCCACAGGGCGACATCCGACCGCTCGGGGCGGGCCGCCGCCCACGCCCGGATGTTGTTGAGGATCCGCCGTACGACATCCAGCGTCTCGGCCGGGACCAGCATCGAGGGCTCCAGCGGGGCCCCCGTCGCCCCCGTCACCAGCAGCTCGGCGTCGTGCCCCGTCAGCACCCGGCCCCCGTCGAACGGGTCGACCAGCACCTGCTCCCCCGGGGGGCCGAAGCCGACCACGAAGTGCCCCGGCAGGGCGACGCCGTACACCGGCGCCCCGGCCCGCCGCGCGACCTCGATCCACACCACGGACAGCAGGATGGGCAGCCCTCGCCGCCGTTCCAGCACGTGATGCAGCAGGGACGACTCCAGCCGCTCGTAGTCCGCCGCGGAACCGCCGAACCCGAGCCGCTCACCGAGCAGCTCGCGCAGCGCGACCGCCCACGCGCGCGGCTCGCCCGGCCGGAACGGCACCTGCCCCGCCAGCGAGTCCAGTTCGACCTGCGCGGCGTCCAGCCCGGCCTCGTCCAGTGTCCGGTCCGCCGCCGCGCCCACCAGAAGGCACAGCAGCGACAGGTCGGGCCGCTCGGACCGGGCCTCCTCGGCGAACCGCCGCCGCAGCTCCGCGCGCTCGAGTCCCGTCACGTCGTACTCGCCTCCGGCCCCCGGTAGTGGTGGTAGGCGTGATGCGCCCCGAACCCCATCCCGGCGTACAGCGCCCGCGCCCCCGCGTTGTCCGCCTCGACCTGGAGCCAGGCCGCCGACGCGCCCTCCGCCAGCGCCCGGCGCGCCAGCGCGGCCATCACGACCGTCGCCAGGCCCCGCCGCCGCTGCTCCGGATCCACCTCGACCGCCGCGAACCCGGCCCACCGCCCGTCCACGACACACCGCCCGATGGCGGCGGGCGCCACACCCTCACCGGGCACGGAGGCGAACCACACCGACGGTCCGCCTCCCAGCACCTTCAGCGCGACCTCGCCGACCCCCTTGCGCTGATACCGCGCGAGCCACGCCTCGTCGGCCTCCCGCGCCAGCACCACACCACCGGCCCCCGCCTCCGTCCGGTCGGCGACCGGGGCCAGCGCCCCGATCCACAGCTCGGCGGTCACCTCCCGCACCCACCCCCGCCGCTCCAGCTCCGCGCACAGCAGTTCCTGGGTGCCCTCAGCCCCGGTGGCGGTCTGCACGTACGCGGGCAGGCCCCGGTCGCCGTACCAGCGCCGTACGACGTCCAGGGCCCCGTCGAGGGGCAGGCCGGGGTCGCCCAGCGGGAGCACGGAGTTGGCGCGGCGGGTGAACCCGGAGGCGGCGCGCAGCTCCCACTCGCCGAGCCGCTCGCTCTCGACGGGAGGCCAGGCGCGCGCGGAGACGCGGGCGAGTTCCTCGTACGAGGCGGCCGGGCCCCGGCGGCGGGCCGGAGCGGCCGGGACGACCTTCCCGGCGAGCAGGGAGGATTCCGCGATGCGGACGCTCTCGCCCCTCTTCCGTGTGATCACCAGCACACCGTTGTCCCATGATGTGAGAACACCTACTGTGTCGGTGAATTTCCCCTCGGTGACCCCAGGTTCGCTCAGACGCCGCACGGAGACGCGTTTGCCCACGTCAGCGGCGGTGATGCGAACCTCGAGACGTCCGGCGGCCGAGATTTCCACAGGTCGGTTCACCCCTCCTGTTCGGATCGTTGCCAAGAACGGAGATACTAGGGGCGGGCATCGACGACGCCGCGCTCCCGCGCGCCAGGCGGCGGAGCCTGAGGAGGCCCGCCAGCGCCCTATCGAGGAGGAACGACAGCGTGACCTACGTCATCGCGCAGCCTTGTGTCGACGTCAAGGACAAGGCGTGCATCGAGGAGTGCCCGGTCGACTGCATCTACGAGGGCCAGCGGTCCTTGTACATCCATCCGGACGAATGCGTCGACTGTGGTGCCTGTGAGCCGGTATGCCCGGTCGAGGCGATCTTCTACGAGGACGACACTCCGGAGGAGTGGAAGGACTACTACAAGGCGAACGTCGAGTTCTTCGACGAGCTCGGCTCGCCCGGCGGCGCCAGCAAGCTGGGTCTGATCGAGCGCGACCACCCCTTCGTCGCCGCGCTGCCGCCGCAGGCCGAGTAATCAGCCAAGCGGCCCGCACCAACGCGCCGCCTCGGTCCCGTACGGCCTGATCGCCAAGATCGCCGTACGGGACCGAGGCGTTTGCCGTATCCGTCAGGCCGTATCCGTCAGGGGCCGTGTCCGCCAGGGCCGCATCCATCCGTCGCATGGCCGTGTCCGTCAGAGAGTGAGCCAAGAACCGTGTCCGCAGTTTCCGACCGTCTTCCCACCTTCCCCTGGGACAAGCTGGAGCCGTACAAGAAGACGGCCGCGGCGCACCCCGGCGGGATCGTCGACCTCTCGGTCGGCACCCCGGTCGACCCGGTCCCCGAGCTGATCCAGAAGGCGCTGGTCGACGCGGCGGACTCGCCGGGCTACCCGACGGTCTGGGGCACCCCGGCACTGCGCGACGCGATCACCGGTTGGCTGGAGCGGCGTCTGGGCGCCCGTGAGGTCACCCACCGGCACGTCCTGCCGATCGTCGGCTCCAAGGAACTGGTCGCCTGGCTCCCCACCCAGCTGGGCCTCGGCCCCGACGACAAGGTGGCCTTCCCGCGCCTGGCCTACCCGACGTACGAGGTCGGCGCCCGGCTGGCCCGCGCCGAGTACGTGGCCTACGACGATCCGACCGAGCTGGACCCGACGGACCTCAAGCTCCTCTGGCTGAACACCCCGTCCAACCCGACCGGCAAGGTCCTCTCCAAGGCCGAGCTGACCCGGATCGTGGCCTGGGCCCGCGAGCACGGCATCCTGCTCTTCTCCGACGAGTGCTACGTCGAACTGGGCTGGGAGGCCGACCCGGTCTCCGTCCTCCACCCGGACGTCAACGGCGGCTCGTACGAGGGGATCGTCTCGGTCCACTCCCTGTCGAAGCGCTCGAACCTGGCCGGCTACCGCGCCGCCTTCCTGGCCGGCGATCCGGCGGTCCTCGCCCCGCTCCTGGAGATCCGCAAGCACGGCGGCATGATGACGTCGGCGCCGACCCAGGCGGCGGTCGTGGCGGCCCTCGCCGACGACACCCACGTCCACGAGCAGCGCGAACGCTACGCCGCCCGCCGCACCGCCCTGCGCGAGGCCCTCCTCGCCCATGGCTTCCGCATCGACCACAGCGAGGCCAGCCTCTACCTCTGGGCCACCAGGGACGAGTCCTGCTGGGACACCGTGTCCCACCTGGCGGCCCGCGGCATCCTGGTGGCCCCCGGCGACTTCTACGGGCCGGCAGGCGCCCAGCACGTACGGGTGGCCCTCACGGCGACGGACGAGCGGGTGAGGGCGGCGGTGGAACGCCTGAAGGCGTAGGAACGGAGGCGGGGTCCAGGAACCTCCCTGGACCCCGTCACCGCTGACGCCCGGCCCTAGCCGAGCGGCAGGCCCTGCACCGGCAGCGTCCCCGCCCCCGGCAGCCCACCCTGCGTCAGCGACTCCGTCGGCAGTCCGCCCTTGGTCGCCGTGGACGCGGTGTCCCCGACGAGCTCCCCGGCGGAGCCCGCCGCCTCACCGGCGGCCTTCTGCGCCGCGGGCGTCACCTTCTTCACGGCCTTGCCGCCGGTCTTGCCCGCGGCCGGCACGGCCTGCTCGACCGTCTTGCCACCGGTCTCGCCCGCGGTCCCGGTGACGTTCTGCGCCGCGCTGTCGACCGTGTTGCCGACGCTCGCCCCGTCCAGGGCGGTCAGGCCGCCGAGGTTCGGGGCGGCGGGCAGGTCGGGGGCAGCGCTGGCGGAGCCGGCCGCACCGACACCGGCAGCAGCTCCCGCGGCGACAAGCAGTGCGACACGGGCGATCCTGCGGGTCAGGGGGAGGGACATGATGCTCCTTCGACGGGAGAGAACAAGAACTGTCTATGAGGTCTGTCCGGGCCCGGACGCAGTGACTACCGCTCGAACCCCGCGAAGGTTGCGGACGGCAGAAGTAAAGAGTTGGCAATGCGTCGCATAATCAGCTCTGGATAAAAACGGGCGAAAACCGCCCGATGTGAAAGTCCGTAAAACCCGCGGAGCCCTGTGTTCCCAAGGCATTCGCCCACCCCGACGGTGACGGCGCGAAAACCTGAGCGCACCCCCGTCCGGTGGCCCGCGCATTACCCGTCGGAGTGAATACCCGTACTACTGAGCGGTGACGATCCGTACGCTCCCGGGGCCGCTGCCCGCCCCCGCGGCATCGGCGGCCTCGGCGCCGGCCGAGCCGGTGGCCCGCCACGTGCTGCCGGTGGTTCCGGCGACCCACTCCCGGCCGGCGTAGGTGACACGCTGGATGCGCAGCGCGGAGGCGTTGGCCACCGCCCAGTGCGCGAGCTGCCAGCCGCGCTCGACGGCGTCGCGTCCGTCCGCGGTGGTTTCCCCGGGCACGGGCAGTGTCACGGTCCGCCCGTCGGCCTCGGCGGCCGGCGGAACCGCGTCCGCGGCGGAGGCCTGCTCGTCGCCGACCGCCGCGCCCGCCTGCTGGAGCGCGTCGCGCCCGAAGTCCCGGACGAGGGCGGCGCGGACGGCGTCCGGACCGGTGGCGGCCGCGGCGGCGGTCGTGGCGTCCGGACGGCCCTCGCAGGTCAGCGAGGCCGCGGAGGTCCCGGTGAGCGCGGCGGCCAGCAGTGTCGCGTCCGGTTCGTGCTTGGCGTAGGCGTCCGGGTAGCCGCTGCGCTGCACCCGCTGCGCGGCGACGGTGAGCGGCAGTTCGGTGTAGTCGGGCACCTTGGCGAGGTGCTCGTAGAAGATGTTCGCCGCGTACGCCGGGTCGGTGACCTCCTGCGCGCTGCCCCAGCCTTGCGAGGGCCGCTGCTGGAAGAGGCCGAGCGAATCCCGGTCGCCGTGGTCGAGGTTGCGCAGTGCCGACTCCTGGAGCGCGGTCGCCAGCGCGATGGTCACGGCCCGCTCGGGCATGTTCCGGTTGGTGCCGACGGCCGCGATGGTGGCCGCGTTCACCGCCTGCTCGGGCGTGAACTCGTACTCCGTCGCGGCCCCGTCGGAGGAAACGACTCTGCACCCCCGGTCTCCGGCGCCTCCGGTGACGTACTGGACCACGACATAGCCCGCGACGGCGGACAGGACCACGCAGGCCGCCCCGAATCGGAGGAGGCGGCCGCGGCGCTTGGGAGGGGGTGACGGCTCTGGCACGCGTACAAGGTACTGGAGAGTACGGAAACCGGGGAGGCCGGTGTGAAAGGTGGTTCCGGGCGGGACGAGCGGTCGGCGCGTTAGGGTCGACGGCATGGCCGAGACCCCGCTTGACCTCACGCTGGACGCCGCCCTGCTCACCGCGCAGCTCGTCGACTTCCCCTCCGAGAGCGGCACGGAGAAGCCGCTCGCGGACGCCATCGAGACGGCCCTGCGCGCGCTCCCGCACCTGACGGTGGACCGGCACGGCAACAACGTGATCGCCCGCACCCGCCTGGGCCGTCCCGAGCGGGTGGTCCTCGCCGGCCACATCGACACCGTCCCGATCGCCGGCAACGTCCCGTCCCGGCTGGACGCGGACGGCGTCCTGTGGGGCTGCGGCACCTGCGACATGAAGGCGGGCGTCGCCGTCCAGCTCCGCATCGCCGCGACGGTCCCCGCCCCCAACCGGGACCTGACCTTCGTCTTCTACGACAACGAAGAGGTCGCCGCCGACCTCAACGGCCTCAAGCACGTCGCCGAGACCCACCCGGAGTGGCTGGAGGGCGACTTCGCGGTCCTCCTGGAGCCCTCCGACGGCCAGGTCGAGGGCGGCTGCCAGGGAACCCTGCGGGTCCTGCTGAGGACCAGTGGCGAGCGGGCCCACTCGGCGCGCAGCTGGATGGGCTCCAACGCGATCCACGCGGCGGCCCCGATCCTGGCCCGCCTCGCCTCCTACGAGCCGCGCTACCCGATGATCGACGGCCTGGAGTACCGCGAGGGCCTCAACGCGGTCGGCATCACCGGGGGAGTGGCCGGCAACGTCATCCCCGACGAGTGCGTCGTGACCGTCAACTTCCGCTACGCGCCGGACCGTACGCCCGAGGAGGCCATCGCCCACGTCCGTGAGGTGTTCGCCGACTGCGGGGTGGAGGAGTTCGTCGTCGACGACCACAGCGGGGCGGCACTGCCCGGCCTCTCGCACCCCGCCGCGGCGGCCTTCATCGAGGCGGTGGGCGGCACCCCGCAGCCCAAGTACGGCTGGACCGACGTGTCCCGCTTCTCGGCGCTCGGCGTACCGGCCGTGAACTACGGTCCCGGCAACCCGCACTTGGCGCACAAGCGGGACGAGAGGGTGGAAACCGGGAAGATCCTGGCGGGGGAGGAGCGGCTGCGGGCCTGGCTGACCGCGTGATCGTGGGGCATCCGTGTCCAGGGGCGCTTCACGGCGGACACGCCGACATCCCCCGCCCGTAACCCGCGTAGATCTACGCTGAGGTGGAACGACTGCAAGCGGAGGGAGTTCACATGGCTACAGGCAACCCGGAGGGCAAGCGGCAGCCACCGGAGGAACAGCGCCTGGGACCGGTCCTCCGGAGGCGGGATCAGGTGCAGGCGAGCACCACGGACCAGCGGCTGCTGGACGAGCGCGCCCCCTCCGACTGGGTCCACACCGACCCCTGGCGGGTCCTGCGCATCCAGTCCGAGTTCATCGAGGGCTTCGGTACCCTCGCCGAACTCCCGTCCGCCATCAGCGTGTTCGGCTCCGCCCGTACGCCGGTGGACTCCCCGGAGTACGAGGCGGGTGTACGGCTCGGACGCGCGCTGGTCGAGGCGGGCTGGGCGGTGATCACGGGCGGTGGCCCCGGCGCCATGGAGGCGGCCAACAAGGGTGCCTGCGAGGCGGGCGGCGTCTCCGTGGGCCTCGGCATCGAACTGCCCTTCGAGCAGGGGCTGAACCCCTATGTCGACATCGGCCTGAACTTCCGCTACTTCTTCGTCCGCAAGATGATGTTCGTGAAGTACGCGCAGGGCTTCGTCGTCCTGCCCGGCGGCCTCGGCACCCTGGACGAACTCTTCGAGGCACTCACCCTCGTCCAGACCCAGAAGGTCACGCGCTTCCCGATCGTCCTCTTCGGCACGGAGTACTGGGGCGGCCTGATCGACTGGCTGAAGAACACCCTGATCGCCCAGGGCAAGGCCTCGGAGAAGGACCTCCTCCTCTTCCACGTCACGGACGACGTGGAGGAAGCGGTGGCCTTGGTCTCGAAGGAAGCGGGCCGCTAGGGCGTGTTTCGAAAGTCCCGTCTGCCGGGCGACGCCTGACACGCACGCTGGCCGCGTCGTCGGGATCGTCCCGATACAACCAGTATCGGGACGACCCTCCGCCTTGCGATCGCACGCACCAGACGCCGCCCGGCCTGCCCTTCGGGCAGACGACGCTACTTTCGAGACACGCCCTAGCCGGGCCGTTTCCCTCAGCCTGTCCGGGGGCGCTGCCCCCAGGTCCGGGACGGGAAGGGGCGGCGGGGGCGAGCAGGATCTACGCCAGCCCCCGCCGAGCCACCGCCGGCTCCCGGTACCCCGCGATGGACGCCACCATGTCCAGCACCTGCGCCGTTTCGGCGACCTCGTGCACCCGGTACACCCGGGCCCCCAACCACGCCGAAACAGCGGTCGTGGCCAGTGTGCCCACCACCCGCTCCTTGACGGGCCGATCCAACGTCTCCCCCACGAAGTCCTTGTTGGACAGCGACACCAGCACCGGCCACCCGGTCTCCACCATCTCGCCCAGCCGCCGCGTCGCCTCCAGGCTGTGCCGCGTGTTCTTCCCGAAGTCATGCCCGGGATCGATGAGGATCGACTCCCGCGGCACCCCCAGCCCCGCCGCCCGCTCCGCCAGCCCCACGGTCACGCTCAGAATGTCGGCCATGACGTCGTCGTACGTCACCCGGTGCGGCCGCGTCCGGGGTTCCGTGCCGCCCGCGTGCGTGCAGACCAGCCCGACCCCGTACCGCGCCGCGACCTCGGCCAGCCGCGGATCGACCCCGCCCCAGGCGTCGTTCAGCAGGTCCGCGCCCGCCTCACAGACCGCCTCGCCGACCTCGGCCCGCCAGGTGTCCACGCTGATCACGACCTCCGGGAAACGCCGCCGCACCTCGGCCACGAAACCGACCGTGCGCCGCGCCTCCTCCTCGGCCGTGACCTCCTCGCCTGGCCCGGCCTTGACGCCGCCGATGTCGATGATCGCCGCGCCCTCGGCCACCGCCCGCTCCACGCGCGCGAGGGCCGGCTCGTCACGGAAGGTCGCGCCCTGGTCGTAGAAGGAGTCCGGGGTCCGGTTCACGATCGCCATGATCACCGGCTCGTGGGTGCCGAATTCCCGCCTGCCCAGCCTGAGCATCCCCTGTGACCTCCCCTAGTACGTCCCTGACATCCGCCGCCTGCGACCCTAACTGTCACACCCCCGTGGCACGATCGGAGCCTGACACATCTGACAACGAGCACTGCGAGCGTGGGGACCCACCGATGGTTATGTTCTTCTTCCTGGTCATCGCGCTCGCCGTCGTGGTGGCCGCGGTGACACTCGCCGTGGTGGGCGGCGGCGAGGGCACCGGTCCGCTGCCGGAGGTCGCGCCCGAGCGGCTGCACGACCCGCTGCCTCCGGACCGCCCCCTCGACCGGGCCGACGTCGACCGCCTCCGCTTCCCGCTCGCCGCCCGCGGCTACCGCATGTCCGACGTCGACGACGCCCTCAACCGCCTCGGCGCCGAACTCGCCGAACGCGACGCCCGTATCGGCGAACTGGAGTCCGCGCTCGCCGTCGCCCGGACGCCCGAGCCGCACGTCTCCATGGACAAGCCCGCACAGGAGGACCAGCAGTGAGCGAGGGCACCGCCCTGGCCGGCCCGGACGGCGCGCTGCGCTGCCCCTGGGCCCTGTCCACGGCGGACTATGTGACGTACCACGACGAGGAGTGGGGCCGCCCGGTCCACGGCGACGAGGCCCTCTTCGAGCGCCTCAGCCTGGAGGCCTTCCAGTCCGGGCTGTCCTGGATCACGATCCTGCGCCGCCGCGCCGGCTTCCGTACCGCCTTCGCCGACTTCAAGATCGACGCGGTCGCCGCCTTCACCGACGAGGACCGCGCCCGCCTCCTCGCCGACGCCGGCATCATCCGCAACCGCGCCAAGATCGACGCCACGCTAGCCAACGCGCGCGTGCTGGCCGGCTGGTCCCCGGGCGAACTCGACGAACTGATCTGGTCCCACGCCCCGGACGCGGCGACCCGCACGGTCCCCAAGACCCTCGCGGACGTCCCGGCGGTCACGGACGAGTCGACGGCGCTGTCGAAGGCCCTGAAGAAGCGAGGCCTGCGCTTCGTGGGGCCCACGACGGCGTACGCGCTGATGCAGGCGTGCGGGCTGGTGGACGACCACCTGGAGACCTGCGTGTTCCGCCGCGCGGTGTGAGGGGCGGCGCGGGGGCCGGGCTTCGGTCGCGACGGCCCACAGCCCCCGACGCCGCTCGCATCGCCGGACTCAGCGGCCCAGGTACTTGGGCTTCTCCTTGTTCACGAACGCCTGCACGGCGATCGTGTGGTCCTCCGACGCCCCCGCCCGGGTCTGCAACTCGTCCTCCTTGTCCAACGTCTCGGCGAGCGAGTGCGAGAGCCCGTACGCGACGGCTTCCTTGATCGCGGCGTACGCGACCGTCGGCCCGCCGGCCAGTGCCCGCGCCACCTTCTCGGCCTCCGCCCGCAGCGCCTCCGCGGGTACGACCCGGTTGGCGATCCCCAGCTCGTACGCCTCCTGCGCCTTGATGTTGCGCGGGAACAGCAGCAGATCGGCGGCGCGCCCGGGTCCGATCACCCGGGGCAGGGTCCACGAGACGCCGGAGTCGGCGGTCAGCGCGACCCCCGCGAACGACGTGTTGAAGGACGCCGTGTCCGCCACGACCCGGTAGTCGGCGGCCAGCGCGAAACCGAAGCCCGCGCCCGCCGCGACCCCGTTCACCGCGGCGACCACCGGCTTCGGCGCCTCGGTCAGCGCCCGCACGACCGGGTTGTAGTGCTCCTTGACCGTGCTCATGACCTTGCCCGAGCCCTCGGCCAGCAGCCCGATGTGCTCCTTGAGGTCCTGACCCACGCAGAAGGCCCGCTCACCGGCGGCGGTCAGCAGTACGGCCCGTACGGCGTCGTCGACCGCCGCGGACTCCACCGCCTCGCGCAGGGCGACCTTGGTCGCGATGTTCAGCGCGTTCATCGCCTCCGGGCGGTTCAGGGTGATCGTCGCGAGCCCGTCGCTCACCTCGTAGAGCACGGTGTCGGCCATGGGATGTCCCCTCCGGTGTCGCGGCTGACGTACTGACCAGTACGCAGGTGTCCGAAGGACAGCATGATGGACGCCGAGCGCGCGGGACGTGTGACCTGTGTCAAAGAAATCGGGACGATTTCCGGTGGGTGGAAGTCCGTGCGGGCGCGCAGTATCGCAGTCACATCGCCGAATTGAGTGGTTTTGCTCGCGCGCGTTGCCCAAGCGATGCCGACCGATGTTGGTCATCGGGTCCTGCGATGCGGGATAATGGCTGGGAAGCAATGTGTTCGATGCCGGTGTCGTGGGCCCCATGCTGGGCCGCGCCTTGCCCTTCACGGGCCGTCGGCTTTGACGATGAGCTGGTTTCAGGAAGGGGAACGAGCATGGCGGCCATGAAGCCGCGAACGGGCGATGGCCCGCTCGAGGTGACCAAGGAGGGGCGGGGCATCGTCATGCGCGTTCCGCTCGAAGGCGGCGGTCGGCTCGTCGTCGAGCTGACCCCGGATGAGGCCGACGCGCTCGGTGACGCCCTCAAGAAGGTCGTCGGCTGACGCGCGAGCGACCATACCCCTTCAGTCTCCCCGGCATCCTCAAGGGTGCCGGGGAGACTTTTTTGCCGGGTGTCCGGCGGGTATCCAGGGGCGCGTAGCCCGAACGGCGTACCGAGCGGCCAGGGATACGGGCGGGCGGCTGTCGCTACGGTCGGGCGGCTCCTGGTCGCACGGCGCTGGGTTGCACGGCGCTCGGTCGCACAGCTCTTGGTCGCCCAGCTCTTGGTCGCGCGGCTTTCGCTTTCGCTCGCGCAGTTATCGCTTGACCGCGCAGAGCAGGCCGTCGCCCACCGGCAGCAGCGACGGCACCAGCTCCTGGCTCTCGCGCACCGCACGCAGCAGTTCGCGCACCCTTATGACCTCGGTGGGCTGCGGGCCGGAGTCGATCGTGCGGCCGTTCGCGAAGACGCCCTCGAAGACCACCAGGCCGCCCTGCCGCAGCAGGCGCAACGATTCAGCGAGGTAGTCCATGACCTCGAGCCGGTCGCCGTCGCAGAAGACGAGGTCGTACCCGGCGTCCGCGAGCCTCGGCAGAACGTCCAGCGCGCGGCCGGGAATGAAGCGGGCCCGGTTGCTGGCGAATCCGCAGGCCCGGAACGCCTGCCGGGCGAACTGCTGGTGCTCCGGCTCGGGGTCGACGGTCGTCAGGACACCGTCCGGGCGCATGCCGTGCAGCAGGTGGATCCCCGAGACGCCGGTACCGGTACCGATCTCCGCGACCGACTTCGCGTCCACGGTGGCGGCGAGCAACCGCAGCGCGGCGCCCGTGCTGGGCGACACCGAGCGCAGCCCTGCGTCGCGGGCCCGGTCGCGGGCCCAGCGCAGTGCTTCGTCCTCGGCGACATAGGCGTCGGCGAACGCCCAGCTCGTCTGCCGGTTGCCGGTAATGACCCTCTCCTGTCCCCGTGGTTGCCTGGGCGTGACTGTATCCGTTGGTGCCGGGAACCCGCAGATGGGACCGCGCGTTTGAAGGGGTGTGACGGACTACGGGGGGACACGGTTGGATCACGGCGACGGACGGAATGCCCAGCAAGTGCTGGCGCAGCCGTATGAGCCGTATCAGCCCAGATCAAATTCTCGTAAAACCGCTTATCCGGAGCTAACGGGCGAGGTGGCTATGGTAGGGGCTCCGCTGGACACCACCAGAGCCGACAGGGGAGGTGCGGCTGCACCTGTGGATCGGGGAGGAGCGCTGCGGCGCTTTCTCGGTTCGGCAGGCAGGCCCAAATCCGTGAACGACACCGCTGACCACAGCCATGCCGCCGGCCTCGGCGCCGGCCCCGCCCAGACCGCGACCTTCTCCACCGACGCGGACGGGCAGGCGTGGACTCCGCCCACGTGGGAGGAGATCGTCAGCCTGCACAGCGGCCGCGTGTACCGGCTCGCCTACCGCCTGACCGGCAACCAGCACGATGCCGAGGACCTCACCCAGGAGGTCTTCGTCCGCGTCTTCCGCTCGCTGTCCACCTACACGCCGGGCACCTTCGAGGGCTGGCTGCACCGCATCACCACCAACCTCTTCCTGGACATGGTCCGCCGCAAGCAGCGCATCCGCTTCGACTCGCTCGGCGACGACGCGGCCGAGCGGCTGGCCAGCAAGGAGCCCAGCCCGCAGCAGGTCTTCAACGACGCCCACTTCGACGCGGACGTCCAGCAGGCCCTCGACACCCTCGCGCCCGAGTTCCGCGCCGCGGTCGTCCTGTGCGACATCGAGGGCCTGTCGTACGAGGAGATCGCCGCGACCCTCGGCGTCAAGCTGGGCACGGTCCGCTCGCGTATCCACCGCGGCCGTTCGCAGCTGCGCAAGGCACTGGCCCACCGCTCGCCCGAGGCGCGCTCCGAGCGTCGCTCCTTCGTGGCCCGTGTCCCCGCTCTGGGGGGAGGGGGCGCGACCGCGTGAGTGGAACCCGTCCTACCCCGGCCGAACAGCACCTCGGCGACCGGCTCTCCGCCCTCGTGGACGGCGAGCTGGGCCATGACACCCGCGAGCGGGTGCTGGCGCACCTGGCGACCTGCTGCAAATGCAAGGCGGAGGTCGACGCACAGCGCCGGCTGAAGAACGTCTTCGCGGAAGTGGCCCCGCCCGCCCCCTCCGAAAGCTTCCTGGCGCGCCTTCAGGGGCTGCCGGCGGGAGGCGACACCGACGACGGTGGCTTGCCGCCGCTCGGGAGAGGCTTCGGCGACAGATTCGGGGCCCGCCCCGGAGCGTCCGGAGTCTTCGGAGCGAAGCGGGACGAGCCCTTCGAGTTCGGCTACGTCCCCGCGAGTGACCACGGCTCCGTGCTCACGCCCTCCGCCGAGCGCGGCTTCCGAATCCACCCCGTCGTCCGGTCCGACGCCGAGCGTTCGCGCGGGCTGCGGTTCGCCTTCGCCGCCGCAGGCGCGGTGTCGCTGGCCGCGATCGCCCTGGGCGGCATGAACACCGGCGTGCCGGCGGACACGGAGGCCCGTGGCGGCGCCGGCGCGGGCAGCAATGTGACACCGGCCCGCACGCCCGGCGGCGGCACAGCGACGAACCCCGAGAGCCAGCGCCGCCGTGGTGTCGGCCCGTTGATCGCACAGGGCGGGCAGATGCTCGGCGAGACCCCGGTCGCCCCGACCCAGGCCTCGGCGCCGCTGCTGCCCGGAGTACCGGCCCCGTCGGCCGGCCACCTCGAGCATGCCCTGCACCGGCTGACCACACCCGTGATGGCCGGCGCGGCCGCCATGTCCCCTCTCATACGCCCGCTCGGCACCACCCCACCGGTCTCGCTGACCTCCTGGACCACCAACCCGGAGATCACCGGCCCCGGCCTGCTCGCCGCACCCGTCCCCGACGCCACCTCCGCCCCCACCCCGTCCCCGCACCAGGCCCACTGATCCGCGAACCTGGTTGAATCCAGGGTGAACCGCGCCCATGCGGCGCGGGGCGGAGTGCGAGCCTGAGCACGGGGAGAGCATGGACGAGGGCAAGCCCACAGAAAGCCCTGCCGGGCGGGCGACCGGGGACGAGACGGGCATGCGTGCGCGGGGCGCGATCTCCGAGGGGAGTCCTGCCGGGCGGGCGGACGAAGTGCAGCCGAGCGGGAGTGCGCGGGGCGCGATCTCCGAGGGGAGTCCTGCCGGGCAGCCGGACGGGGACGAGACGGGCATGCCTGCGCGGGGCGCGATCCCGGAGGAGAGTTCTGCCGGGCGTGCGGACGAAGTGCGGTCGAGCGGGAGTGCGCGGGACGCGATCCCCGAGGGCGACTTCGAGCTGGCCCGTCCCGAAGGGGGCGCCGGTCCGGTCGCCGCGGAGGCCCGTCCCGCGCCGTCGTCGGGGGAGGCGGTCGAGTCGGCCGACGGCGCGCTGCGGCCTCAGTCCGGGGACCAGGCAGAGCCGTCGCCCTCGGCTGCCCCCGTCTCCCAGCCTCCTGCCGTCACCGACCGGCCCAAGCCCCTGCACGACCCCGACCCCTACAGCACCCCGCCCTACGGTGAACCAGGCCCCTGGGCGCCCGCCCCGCCCGTCCAGCACCCAGCAGCCCCACCGGCCTCCGGCACGGCCGCCCCTGGGGCGACGGTGCCGACGCCCGCTGTCGCCGACGTGCGAGGCCAGGCCGCTCCCGAGATGTATCCGCTCGCTCCCGGTGTTTCTGTCGCGCCGGGTTTCGACGTGGTCCCGTCCGTCGCCAGCATGCCCGTTCCCGGTGCGGGGGCCTCCGAGGCGCCGTCGCCCGTGCCGGGTGCCGTCGTCGTCCCGGGGTTCGGCGTGCCCGGTGTGGCCGCTCCCGAGATGTCTCCGCTCGCTCCTGGCGTTCCTGGCGCGCCCGGTCTCGACGTGGTCCCGTCCGTCGCCGGCATGCCCGCTCCCGGTGCGGGGGCCTCCGAGGCGCCCTCGGCCGTGCCGGGTGCCGTCGTCGTCCCGGAGTCCGGCATCTCCAGCACCCCCGGTGTCCCCGATGTGGCCCCTCCCACGACGCCCCCGCTCGCTCCCGCCTCCGACACGCCCCCGGCCGCCCCAGCCGTCCCCGGCACCCCCGGCTCGTCCCCCGAAGCCCTCGCCGACCCCTGGCGCCGTTACGACCCCTGGGCCGCCGCTCCTCTCGGGGTCGGGCCGCTTCAGCAGACCGGGGGTGCCGTCCTCAGCGTGGAGCAGCGGCGGAGGCGTAGGCGTCGGGGACTGGTCGGTGGGGCCCTGTTGCTGGCGCTGGTCTCCGGAGGCGTCGGTGGCGCCGTCGGGGTCCACCTCGAGCGGAACGGCGGGGTGGGGGCGGTGGAGCTGCCGCAGGCCCCCGCCGAGCCGGGCGGGCGGGACGCGGACAGCGTCGCCGGGATCGCCGCCCGTGCCCTGCCCAGCGTCGTCACGCTGCACGTCAGCGGCAGCGAGGAGGCCGGCACCGGCACCGGCTTCGTGCTCGACACGCGGGGCCACATCCTCACGAACAGCCACGTCGTCGAGCCCGCCGGGTCCGGCGGCGAGATATCCGTGGTCTTCAACGGCGGCCGGACCGCCGAGGCCGAGGTCGTCGGCAAGGACAGCGGATACGACCTCGCGGTGGTGAGGGTGACCGGCGTGCGGGGCCTGAAGCCCCTGCCCCTCGGCAACTCCGACAACGTGCGGGTCGGCGACCCGGTGGTCGCCATCGGCGCCCCCTTCGACCTGGAGGGCACGGTCACCTCCGGCATCATCAGCGCCAAGGAGCGGCCCATCACCGCCGGCGACGGGAGCGACGTGTCCTACGTGGACGCCCTGCAGACCGACGCGCCCATCAACCCCGGCAACTCCGGTGGCCCCCTCCTCGACACGCGCGGCCATGTCATCGGCATCAACTCGGCCATCCGGTCCGCCGCGGACGGCACCGACTCCGACGGCGGCCAGGCCGGTTCCATCGGACTGGGCTTCGCCATCCCGGTCAACCAGGGCAAGCGGGTCGCCGAGGAGCTGATCAACACGGGGAGGGCGACCCACCCGGTCATCGGCGTGACCCTCGACATGGACTACTCGGGCGACGGCGCCCGCGTCGGCGCCGACGACAGCGGCGGGAGCGCTCCGGTGACCGCGGGCGCCCCGGCGACAAGGCCGGTATCCGGCCGGGAGACGTCATCACCGCGGTCGACGGCCGGCGCGTCCACTCCGGTGAGGAGCTGATCGTCAAGACCCGCGCCCATCGCCCCGGCGACCGCCTGGAGCTGACCGTCGAACGCGACGGGAAGGAACGCACCCTCTCCCTGGTGCTCGGCTCCTCGGACGGCAGCTGAACCGGCCCGCCGATCGACAGGAACTTCACATCTCGGACGCCGCGGCCCGGCCCGACCGGGCAAACAGCGCGGAAAACCGGTCATCCGCAACCACCCGGACACCTCGGGACGGTACCGGTCGGACAGGTGTGACAGGTACCGTGGACCCGGCCCGGACCACGGACGAGCCGCACTGACGGCCGAGGGCCACCAAGGGCCACCGAGGACCGCGGACCGCGGACATCGCAAGGAGCTTCAGGTGTTCAATGACATAGGACCGCTCGAGCTGGCGACGATCATTGTCCTGGCCGTGCTCGTCTTCGGTCCGGACAAGCTCCCGAAGGTCATCCAGGACGTGATGCGCACGGTCCGGAAGATCCGTGAGTTCTCGGAGAGCGCCAAGCAGGACATCCGGCAGGAACTCGGCCCGGAGTTCAAGGACTTCGAGTTCGAGGACCTCAACCCCAAGACCTTCATCCGCAAGCAGCTGGACAACGAGGACCTGGGGCTGAAGGAGCTCCGCAACGGCTTCGACCTGAAGAAGGAGATGGCCGAGGTCACGGACGCCGTCCACGGCCGCGCCCCGGAGTCGTCCTCGCCGTCCTCGTCCGCCGCGTCCGGTGGCCGTATCGACATGACGAAGAAGCCGGAGGAGGCGGGCAAGGACGACCGCCCGCCCTTCGACGCGGACGCCACCTGAGCCTCCCGCGCCCCCCGATGTGAGGGGGCGCACGCCCCACGCGCCGGGCGGCTTCCCCGCAGTCGTGAGCGGGGTGGCTATGCTGCCTGGTTGTTGTGCGGGCCGTACCCAACAGGGCAACGTCGCCCGAAGGGGGACGGGCCGCACGGGTCCGGCGAGATCGAGGAGGCGTCCGGGGACATGGAGACGACGAGTCAGGCAGTCGTAGAGGCTCCGGCCGCGGAGGGCGGACAACAGGTCCCCTCCGTCCGCCGCACGGTCGACGGCTACCTGGAGGCGCCCTTCCCGTGGTACGGCCTCGACGAGGCCTTCACGGGACCGCGCTGGCTGATGCAGGTCGGCACGGCGGCCGACGGTGCCGTCGAGCACGGTTCGATCGGGCACGGTGACGAGCCCTCCGTACGGCACGAGACGGCCGGTGAGGACCGCGGGAAGTTCGCGGTCGTCGTGACCGTCGCCGCGAACCCCGTACGGCGCAGCGCGGACGGCACGGGGCTGCTGGAGGCCACCTCGGTGTCCTCGGCGGCCTGGCTGGCGGGTGTGGGGCTGCTGTCCTTCACCTGGCCGGGCCAGATGGACCACAGCCTGCGTGACGACTGGCTGGAGCAGCAGACCGAGACGGCGTGGGTGCTGGCCGACGATCTGTCCGGCCAGGACTGGTCCACGCTGTCGCTGCCGGTCGACGGCGTGCCGACCTCCTTCCACTACCGCGAGTCCGAGTTCGGCTGGGTGCTGGCCGGCTCGACGCAGGAAGGGGTGCACGTGGGGGCGTACGGGAGAGGCATGAGCGCGTACGGGCTCGGCTTCGCCGTGATCAAGGACATCGCCACGTACGAGTAGCCGCGGTGACGGCAACGGGGGCGCCGGTCCTGACGGACGGCGCCCCCGTTGTCGTACGACCTGTGCCGTACGACGGGTCAGAACTTGTTCTTCGGGGTGATGCCCAGGGACAGGCCCGACAGACCGCGCTGGCGGCCGCCCAGCTTGCCCGCGATGGCGCGCAGGGCGGTACCCGCCGGGGAGTCCGGGTCGGTGAGGACGACCGGCTTGCCCTCGTCGCCGCCTTCGCGGAGGCGGACGTCGATGGGGATGGAGCCGAGGACCGGCACCGCGGCGCCCGTGGTGCGGGTCAGGCCGTCCGCGACGGACTGACCGCCGCCGGTTCCGAACACGTCGACCATCTCGCCGCAGTGCGGGCAGGGCAGCCCGGACATGTTCTCGACGACGCCGACGATCTTCTGGTGGGTCTGGACGGCGATGGAGCCCGCCCGCTCGGCCACCTCGGCGGCGGCCTGCTGGGGCGTGGTGACGACCAGGATCTCCGCGTTCGGGACCAGCTGGGCCACCGAGATCGCGATGTCGCCGGTGCCCGGCGGGAGGTCCAGCAGCAGGACGTCCAGGTCGCCCCAGTACACGTCGGCCAGGAACTGCTGGAGCGCGCGGTGGAGCATCGGGCCGCGCCAGACGACGGGGGCGTTGCCCGGGGTGAACATGCCGATCGAGATGACCTTCACGCCGTGCGCCGACGGCGGCATGATCATGTTCTCGACCTGGGTGGGACGGCCGTCCGCGCCCAGCATGCGCGGCACGCTGTGGCCGTAGATGTCGGCGTCGACGACGCCCACCTTCAGGCCGTCGGCCGCCATCGCCGCCGCCAGGTTCACCGTCACCGACGACTTGCCGACGCCGCCCTTGCCGGACGCGACCGCGTACACGCGCGTGAGCGAGCCCGGCTTGGCGAAGGGCACCTCGCGCTCGGTCTGGCCGCCGCGCAGCGCGGTCGCCAGCTCCTTGCGCTGCTCGTCGCTCATCACGTCCAGGGTCACGTCGACCCGTGTGACACCGTCGACGGCGGAGACCGCATCGGTGACGCGCTGGGTGATCGTCTCGCGCATCGGGCAGCCGGAGACCGTCAGGTAGACGGCCACCGCGACCGCTCCGTCCGCCTCGATGTCCACCGACTTGACCATCCCGAGTTCGGTGATGGGGCGGTTGATCTCGGGGTCGTTCACCGTCGCCAGTGCTTCACGCACCGCGTCTTCCGTAGCCATAAGGACGATGGTACGGCGCTTCGCGGGGGCCTCGGCATGCCTGTCAGCGGTCGTCTACGTCACGTCCGCGCGACCGTTCCGCCGGGAATACGACATGGCCGTCCCGCAGCCCCTCCAGCTCCTTCACCATGTCCTGGAGTTCGGAGCGGATCCAGTCCCTTGTGGCGACCTCGCCGAGCCCGATCCGCAGGGCGGCGATCTCCCGGGTGAGGTACTCGGTGTCCGCGATGGACCGCTCGTTCTGCTTGCGGTCCTGCTCCAGGTTGACCCGGTCGCGGTCGTCCTGCCGGTTCTGCGCGAGCAGGATCAGCGGGGCCGCGTAGGAGGCCTGGAGCGACAGCATGAAAGTCAGGAAGATGAAGGGGTAGGTGTCGAAGCGCAGGTCGCGTGGGGCGAAGCTGTTCCACAGGACCCACACGATGATGACGATCGTCATCCAGACGATGAACCGTCCGGTGCCCAGGAACCGCGCGATGCGCTCCGAGAGCCGTCCGAAGGCCTCCGGGTCCCACTCGGGCAGGATCCGGCGCCGGGGCGGGCGCGGCTGGTCCAGCCGGACGCGGGGGCGGGTCGTCGCCGTGGCGCCGGCCGGGGTCCGCTCGGTGCGGGCGAGGTCACGCTCGGGAGCCATCGGGCACCTCCCCCTCGGCCAGGTGGAACTCCGTCTCCCGCCAGTCCTCGGGCAGCATGTGGTCCAGCACGTCGTCCACGGTCACCGCGCCGAGCAGCGAGCCCGCCTCGTCGACGACGGGCGCCGCGACCATGTCGTACGTCGCGAAGAACCCGGCGACCACGGGCAGCGTCGCACCCGGGGCGAGGGCCTGGAGGTCGTCGTCGAGGATCGAGCTGACCAGCGTGTACGGGGGGTCGCGCAGCAGCCGCTGGAAGTGGACCGTGCCCAGGTACTTGCCGGTCGGGGTCTCGTCGGGCGGACGGCAGACGTAGACCTGGGCGGCGAGCGCGGGGGAGAGGTCGGCGTTACGGACCCGGGCGAGGGCGTCGGCGACGGTGGCGTCGGGCCGCAGCACGATCGGCTCGGTCGTCATCAGGCCGCCGGCGGTGTGCTCCTCGTACGCCATCAGGCGGCGCATGTCGGCGGCGTCGTCGGGCTCCATCAGGCTCAGCAGCCGCTCCTTGTCCTTCTCGGGCAGCTCGGAGAGCAGGTCGGCCGCGTCGTCGGGGTCCATGGCCTCCAGGACGTCCGCGGCGCGCTCCTCCTTCAGCTTGCCGAGGATCTCGATCTGGTCGTCCTCCGGCAGCTCCTCCAGGACGTCGGCGAGCCGGTCGTCGTCGAGGGCGGCGGCGACCTCCGCGCGGCGCTTGGCGGACAGGTGGTGCAGGACGTTCGCCAGGTCGGCCGGGCGCAGCTGCTCGAACGTGGCCAGGAGGCTCTCCGCGCCCTGCCCGTGCTCCTCCAGGGAGAAGCCGGTGACCGCGGACCACTCCACGGTCAGCTTCTCGCCCTTGCCGCGCCGGAAGGCACCCGACCTCCTGCCCTTCTGCACGAAGATCCGGTCGATCTCCCAGTCCCGGCGGGCGGGCAACTGCCGTACGGACAGGTCGAGGACAGTGACCTCCTCGCCGGTCTCGGCGAGCGTGACGCGCCGGTCGAGCAGCTCGCCGAAGACGAGCCGCTCGGTGGGCCGCTGTTCGAAGCGGCGGACGTTCAGCACGCCGGTGCTGAGCACCTGGCCGGACTCGATGCTGGTCACCCGGGTCATGGGCAGGAAGATCCGGCGCCGGGTGGTCAGTTCGACGACCAGCCCGAGCAGCCTCGGCGGCTTGCGTCCGACGCGCAGCATGACGACCAGGTCGCGGACCCGTCCCACGGTGTCGCCGTTGGGGTCGAACACGGCGACACCGGCGAGGTGGGAGACGAAGATCCGGGGGGCGCCCGCTGCCATGTCCGGACCTCCTTCTCGTACGCGCTCGTACGGGGTGTTCGCTGTCCTGTTCCCCGCGGTGTTGCGGGTGAGGTTCTTTTCCCAATTGCCCGCTCGTGCGGGCTTCAGGCTAGCCCGTCCCGATCGGGTACGCCCTGGTGAGCGGTCCGGACGGACTGGCTCCGTTCGCCCTGCGGGACCCCGGTACGCTGCGGTACGCCGTTCAGGAGTCCCCCGCAGAAAGGCAGCCCCCTCTGTGACTGCGATCGCCCAGGGCCGTACCCGTCGACGGGCCGCGCTGGTGAGCGCGATGTGCGCGCTGGCCGTGACGGGCCTGGGACTCACCGGGTGCGGCAGCGAGGACCCGGACGCGGGGACGAACGGGGTCGGCAAACTGGCCGCCGACAAGATCCAGGCGAAGGCGCAGGCGGCCGCCGCGGCGGTGGACGCGGTACGGCTCTCGGGGACCGTGGTCGCCGGCGGGAAGTCGTACAAGCTCGACATGAGCCTGAAGTCGGACGGTGCCACGGGGTCGGTCACCGCCGACGGCGCCGCCTTCCACCTGCTGCGGGTCGACGAGGAGCTGTACCTCAAGGCGGACGCCGCGTTCTGGAAGCACGAGGACGGCAAGTCCGACGACGCCGGATCCGACACCGCGGCCGCGGGCAAGCTCGACGACAAGTATGTGAAGGTGCCGACCGGTGACCCCTCGTACAAGAAGTTCAGCGGGTTCACGGACAAGGACCTCCTTCTCGACAGTGTGCTGACACTGCACGGTTCGCTGGACAGGGACGGGCACCACGAGCAGGCCGGGGTGCGCACCATCCGCATCACGGGCGACGGGGGCTCCGGCGGCACGCTGGACGTGTCCCTGGAGGGCAAGCCCTACCCGCTGCGCCTGGTGCGCGCGGGCGGGGCGGGCACGCTGACCTTCTCCGCCTGGGGCAAGGACTTCGCCCTGGAGGAGCCGGCGAAGGGCGAGACCGTGGACTACGGCAAGGAACTGCCGACGTCGTGACCGGCTACGCGCACGTGCCCTTCTTCCGTTTCTTCTTCAGCAGCAGCCGCGCAAGGCCGGCCGGGACCGGCTGACGGGTCGTCGCCGGGGACGGCACCGGCGGCGCCGCCAGGTCCCCGTCGGGCAGCGGCGACGTACCGCCGGTCGGCTCCAGCCGGATCACCCGGCACTCGCGCGCCCAGCGCCCGGTCATCGCCTCACCGTCGGGCGCGTTGAGCCGCTTGCCCTTGAGGTCGGCGACGGCCGCCTCCCACGCCTCGGTGCCGGGGGCGAGCTGGACGACCCGCGCGGTCCAGGTGACCAGCCGGCCGCCCTTGTCCTTGCTGCGGACGGTCACCTCGGCCGTCACACCGTCGGCCAGGCCGGGCAGCGGCTGCTCGCCGGGCCCGTCGCCGACCAGAGCGGCCGCGCCCTCGTGCCAGACGTGCCACAGCGCCCGCGCCGTCCGTTCACCGGCCGCCTCGACCCAGATGAGGCCTGACTTCTTGGTGGCCTCCTCGACGAGGGCCGGATCGAGCAGCTCGCGTGTCATGGGGACCACCCTATCCAGGCGGTTCTCACAGCCAGCCGTTGCGCTTCAGCGTGCGGTGGATGCCCACACAGAGCGCCACCGTCACCGACATCATCACGGGGTAGCCGTACCGCCAGTGCAGCTCCGGCATGTGGTCGAAGTTCATGCCGTAGACCCCGCAGACCATCGTCGGTACGGCGATGATGGCCGCCCAGGACGTGATCTTGCGCATGTCCTCGTTCTGTGCGACGGACGCCTGGGCGAGGTTGGCCTGGAGGATCGAGTTGAGCAGCTCGTCGAAGCCGATGACCTGCTCCTGGACCCGGGCGAGGTGGTCGGCCACGTCGCGGAAGTACTTCTGGATGTCGGGGTCGATCAGCCGCATGGGCCGCTCGCTCAGCAGCTGCATCGGCCGCAGCAGCGGCGACACGGCCCGCTTGAACTCCAGTACCTCACGCTTGAGTTGGTAGATCCGGCCGGCGTCGGTGCCGCGCGGGCTGCCCTTGCGGCCCGGCGAGAACACCTCCGTCTCGACCTCGTCGATGTCGTCCTGCACGGCGTCGGCGACCGCGATGTAGCCGTCGACGACGTGGTCGGCGATCGCGTGCAGTACCGCCGAGGGGCCCTTGTCGAGCAACTCCGGGTCGTCCTGGAGGCGGTGGCGCAGCGCGCGCAACGAGCCCTGGCCGCCGTGCCGGACGGTGATGAAGAAGTCCTTGCCGGTGAAGCACATGACCTCGCCGGTCTCCACCACCTCACTGTTGGCGTCGAGTTGGTCGTGCTCGACGTAGTGGATGGTCTTGAAGACGGTGAACAGGGAGTCGTCGTAGCGCTCCAGCTTGGGGCGCTGGTGGGCCTGGACCGCGTCCTCCACGGCGAGCGGGTGCAGCCCGAACTCCCCGGCGATACCGGCGAACTCACTCTCCGTCGGCTCGTGGAGCCCGATCCACACGAAGCCGCCGTCGCGGCGCACCTGGCGCATCGCCTCGTGCGGGGTGAGCGGCGTCGCCGTCTCGACGCGGGCGCCGTCGCGGTAGACGGCGCAGTCGACGACGGCCGAGGGGGTGGCGGGGTCACGAGTGGTGTCGTACGCGCCGCTCTCCTTGCGCAGGGAGGGGCGGGACGGGCGGACCACGGCACGCAGGTCGCGGATCATCGACATGGCAGGCTCCTTCGCGACAGGCAACGAAAGGCGCCGACGACGGGTGGAACTACCCGGAATGGGGACGTCCTGACTGCGGATGTTTGGCACGTCCACAAAGCGGGGAGCACCGCACCGTCGCGGTGGCGGGTTTCGCTACTGATTCAGCTACTGCTTCAGATCAGACGGACAGCGCGGACCGAAGGGGTCAGGCGGATCCGGTACAACGAAACGAAGTGCTCTTCCGAGTGAGGACGCGAACGCGAGAGGCGGCGGTCGGCCGGAGCCAGAGCTACATCAGCGGCGGGAAGAGCGAGTGGTACTGCACGGTCGACTTCGATCCATGACAGCCCCACCTCCTCCAGCCGGTCCCCCGTAAGGGAATACCTTCGGCGTCGGGGCTTGATCGCGACGCTTCTGCGTGCTGCCCCGAACCACCGGCCCAGAGTACCAGCCGACCGAAGTGTCAAGGCGCTGCTTTGCCCGGTACTGGCGAGTTCTATGCTCGCGGCATGGCAGATGTTCTTCCTCTGGTCGAGGCCCGGTTGCGCAGCGCGCTGGGCGAGCCGGACGCCCGCGCCGCGGTCACCTTCCTGGGTACGGACCGCATCGAGGTCCTGCGTTTCCAGGAGGGCGACATCGTCCGCTACGCGACCCTCGGTATGTCCGCGCAGCCGATGAGCGACCCCACCGCGGTGCTCGCCGACCCGGTCAAGGGCCCCCGCGCCGAGCTGGTCCTGTCCGTGCGCGCCGGCCTCGCCGACACCGACAAGGCGCTCCGACCGCTCGCCGTGCTCGCCGCTTCCCCGCAGGTCGAGGGCGTGGTCGTGGCACCCGGCGCCTCCCTCGACGTCGGTGAACCCCTGTGGCCCGGCGCCCCGTTCACCTCCGTACTGGTCGCCGAGCCGGGCGGTCTGATCGAGGACCTGGACCTGGACGAGCCCCTCGACCCGGTCCACTTCCTGCCGCTGCTGCCGATGACCCCCAACGAGGCCGCCTGGAAGCGCGTGCACGGCGCCCAGGCCCTCCAGGAGCGCTGGCTGACGCACGGAACGGACCTGCGGGATCCGTCCCGCAGGTCCGTTCCGCTGGAGTGACCGAACTCACCGATCGGCGGCCGGATCCCGTCAGTTGGCGAACACGGTGACCCCGTCCTCGGTCGCGTGCCGCGGCTCCAGCTCCGCCGCTTCGCGCGTCAGCGCCTCACGCCGTACGACGACCACGACCGCGCCGAGGACCGCGGTGACCGCCGCGACGACGAACGGGACGTGGATGTCGGTCCACTCCTCGATCTTCGGCGCGAAGAACGGCGCGGCGGCCGCGGCGAACCAGCGCACGAAGTTGTAGCCGGCGCTCGCGACCGGGCGCGGGGCGTCCGACACGCCCAGGGCCAGCTCGGTGTACACGGTGTTGTTCACGCCGATGAAGGCGCCGGACAGGATCGTGCAGACCACGGCGGCGGTGTGGTCCCCGTATCCGAGAACCAGGACGTCGGCGGCGAGCAGCAGCAGTGATCCGCCGAGCACCTTCAGCGAGCCGAACCGCTTCTGGAGCCGCGGGGCCACCAGGACCGAGAAGACGGCGAGCAGCAGCCCCCAGGCGAAGAACACCGCGCCCGACTTGTAGGGCGTCATGTCCAGCACGAACGGCGTGAAGGCCAGCACGGTGAAGAACGTGTAGTTGTAGAAGAACGCCGAGACCGCCGCCGAGGCCAGACCGCCGTGGCCGAGCGCCTTGAGCGGGTCCAGCAGCGAGGTCTTGCGGGCCGGCTTCGGCTGCTCCTTCAGGAACGCGGTGATGCACAGGAAGCCGATCGCCATCAGCACCGCGGTGCCGAAGAAGGGGTAGCGCCAGCTGGCGTCCCCGAGCAGCGCGCCGAGCAGGGGCCCGCACGCCATGCCGAGGCCGAGGGCGGACTCGTACAGCAGGATCGCCGCCGCGCTCCCGCCCGCCGCCGCGCCGACGATCACCGCGAGGGCGGTGGAGACGAACAGCGCGTTGCCCAGTCCCCAGCCCGCCCGGTAGCCGACGAGCTGTCCGACGGTGTCGGAGGTGCCGGCCAGGCCCGCGAAGACGACGACGAGGGCGAGGCCGAGCAGCAGGGTCCGGCGGCCGCCGATCCGGCTGGAGACGAAGCCGGTCACCAGCATCGCGAAAGCGGTGATCAGGAAGTACGAGGTGAAGAGGAGCGAGACCTGGCTGGCCGTGGCGTCCAGACCCTGGGCGATGGACGGCAGGATCGGGTCGACGAGTCCGATGCCCATGAAGGCGACGACGGACGCGCCGGCGGTCGCCCAGACCGCCTTGGGCTGCCGCAGAAGGCCACCGGCTCCCGCATCGAAGGGGTCCATGCTTACTCCCGTCCCGAACTGATAGTTGGCTTTTACACATACTAAGTTAGTCAAGCTAATTAATGCAAGCTACATCTACTCGGGTCGGCCGGACCTGGTTCCGCCCGGACGGGTGATCGTCCTTGACGTGGGCCGGATCGGGTAGGACCGTGGGGCTCTATGAGGGGCGAACCCAGTTGCCCGAAGTGTGGTGGCCGGGTCAGGGCTCCCGGCCTCTTCTCCGATTCCTGGCAGTGCGATGCGCATGGGGCCGTGTATCCGCTCCAGCCCGCGATCCCGCCCAGCGTCGAGGCCCTCAGCGTCGTCGTGCACCGCACCCAGGTGCCGGTGTGGATGCCGTGGCCGCTGCCGGTCGGCTGGCTGTTCACGGGCGTGACCTACGCCGGTGACGACCGCAGCGGCGGCCGCGCCAGCGCGGTCGCCTGCACGGGCCCCGGCCCGCTCGGCGGCATGGGCGAGCTGATCCTCGTCGCGGAGGAGCTGGGCGTCGGACTCGGCGCGCGCTACGCCGGGATGGACGGCCCCGACCCCGGCCCGTACATGAACGTCGAGAAGCCGCCCCAGGCCAAGGTCCTCGCCGCCGGCCGCCCCACTCCGCTCTGGCTGGTCAACGGCGCTCCCGGCGACCGCGCGGTCTTCGCGGGCGAGGCGCGGGGGCTGTGGCTGTGGGCGGTCGTCTGGCCCGAGCAGTCCGGGCTGCTGATGTACGACGAGCTGGTGCTGACCGATCTGCGGGACGCGGGGGCCGAGGTCGAGCTGGTGCCGTGCGGGGCGCTGTCGCCGCGGTTGCTGAAGCCGTAGGGGGCTCCCCCGGTGGGGCGCCTGAGTGTAGGGGGCGCTCTGCCGGTTCGGGTGTGACATGGGGGTCCGGAAATCCGGTTATCCTTGAGCGTCCCCGTCCGCCCGTCATCGCCTGGAGTCCGCGTCGTGCGCATCGATCTGCACTGCCACTCCACGGCTTCCGACGGTACCGACACCCCGGCCGAGCTGGTGCGCAACGCGGCCGCCGCCGGACTGGACGTCGTCGCGCTGACCGACCACGACAGCACCCGTGGGTACGCCGAGGCGATCGCCGCGCTGCCGCGCGGGCTGACCCTCGTCACCGGGGCCGAGCTGTCCTGCCGTATCGACGGCATCAGCATGCACATGCTGGCCTACCTGTTCGACCCCGACGAGCCCGCCCTGCTCGCCGAGCGCGAGCTGGTGCGCGACGACCGGGTGCCGCGGGCGCGCGGGATGGTCGCCAGGCTCAACGAGCTGGGCGTGCCCGTCACCTGGGAGCAGGTCGCGCGGATCGCGGGGGAGGGTTCCGTGGGGCGTCCGCACGTCGCCACCGCGCTCGTCGAACTCGGCGTCGTGCCGACGGTGAGCGACGCGTTCACCCAGGAATGGCTGTCCGACGGTGGCCGGGCCTATGTCGGGAAGCACGAGACCGACCCCTTCGAGGCGATCCGGCTGGTCAAGGCGGCGGGCGGGGTCACCGTCTTCGCCCACCCGGCCGCGAGCAAGCGGGGCCGGACGGTGCCGGAGTCCGCGATCGCGGAGCTGGCCGCCGCGGGCCTCGACGGCATCGAGGTCGACCACATGGACCACGCCGCCGACACGCGCGCGCGACTGCGCGGGCTCGCCGCCGACCTGGGGCTCCTGGTGACCGGGGCGAGCGACTACCACGGCAGCCGCAAGACGTGCGTGCTCGGTGAGTACACGACGGACCCCGAGGTCTACGGGGAGATCACCCGGCGCGCGACCGGCGCGTTCCCGGTGCCGGGGACCGGCGGAGCCTGAGGCTCACCTCCGACCCGTCACCCTTCACCCTCTTTCCGCAAGGCTCCCGTACTGATGTTCGACATCGCCGTCTTCGGCTCCCTCTTCCTGACCCTCTTCGTCATCATGGATCCCCCCGGGATCACCCCGATCTTCCTCGCGCTGACCTCCGGGCGCCCCGCCAAGGTCCAGAAGCGGATGGCCTTCCAGGCCGTCTGTGTGGCCGGCGGTGTCATCACCGTCTTCGGGCTCCTCGGCCACCAGATCCTGAACTACCTGCACGTGTCCGTGCCGGCGCTGATGATCGCGGGCGGGCTGCTGCTCCTGCTGATCGCCCTCGACCTGCTGACCGGCAAGACCGACGAGCCCAAGCAGACCAAGGACGTCAACGTGGCACTGGTCCCGCTCGGCATGCCGCTGCTGGCCGGTCCGGGCGCGATCGTGTCCGTCATCCTGGCCGTGCAGAAGGCCGACAGCGCCGCCACGCAGGTGTCGGTGTGGACGGCGATCCTCGCCATCCATGTCGTGCTCTGGGTGGTGATGCGCTACTCGCTGCTGATCATCCGGGTCATCAAGGACGGCGGCGTGGTCCTCGTGACGCGCCTCGCGGGCATGATGCTCTCCGCCATCGCCGTGCAGCAGATCATCAACGGCGTCACGCAGGTGGTCCAGGGGGCCTGAGCCCCTCCGGTACGCGCAGAGCCCCCTGCGGCATCGTGCCGTGGGGGGCTCTGAAGTCTGGGTGAGGACCCGTGGTGTCACGAGGCCGAGGTGTCGGCCGGACGGATCCACAGCCGCTGCCCGATGGCGGCGGCCTGCTGAACGATCCGGTTGACGGAGGCGGCGTCCACGACGGTGCTGTCCACGGGGGTGCCGTCGACGTCGTCGAGTCGCATGATTTCGAAGCGCATGGGCTTCTCCCTTCGTCTGGTCATCCTCCTGAGGAGAATTGCTGTACGTGAAGAGTCAACGGGGTGCGTGTTACAAACATTCCCTACGCTAAAGAAATTTTTCGAACGTCTAACTACTAACCGGTAAGGGAGCCGGTGCGGTCGGCCGTCGGCAGACGGGTCGTCGCGATCGGCCGACAAGCTTGCGTGGACCGAACGGGACCGGTTGTGTTCGCAGCGTGACCGCCGGGACAATGGGCGCGATGAACGACGACCTCGCGGCTCTCGCCGCCCGCATCGACCGCGCGAACGAGCTGCTCACCCGCATGCTCGCCGAGGTGGCGAAGACACCCTCCACCCATGCGATCTTCGTCGACGCCGGGTACCTCTACGCGGCGGCGGGCCGGCTGGTCACCGGGACCGAGGACCGCCGGGCCTTCGACCTCGACGCCGAGGGCCTGATCGACGCGCTCATCGACCGCGCCCGCACGATCTTCGCGGACAGCCGGTTGCTGCGCGTCTACTGGTACGACGGTGCCCGCCGCCGCATCCACACCTCCGAACAGCAGACCATCGCCGAACTCCCCGACGTCAAGGTCCGGTTGGGCAACCTCAACGCCAACAACCAGCAGAAGGGCGTCGACTCCCTGATCCGCAGCGACCTGGAGTCCCTCGCCCGGCACCGGGCCATCAGCGACGCGGCGCTGCTGGGCGGCGACGAGGACCTGGTCTCGGCCGTGGAGGCCGCGCAGGGGTACGGCGCCCGCGTCCACCTCTGGGGCATCGAGGCCCCCGAGGGCCGCAACCAGGCGGAACCCCTGCTGTGGGAGGTCGACAGCCAGCGCACCCTGGACCTCGACTTCTTCAAGCCGTACGTCTCACGTCGCACCGCCCAGACCTACGAGCCGGCCGGCGCGGCCCGGCCCACCCGTGACGACGTCCGCTTCGTCGGCGCGCAGATCGCGGCGAAGTGGCTGGCGGCGCGAGGGCGGGAGGCCCTCGTGGAACTGCTGCCCGGCCACCCCTACCTGCCCGGCTCCGTCGACCAGGACCTTCTGGTCGAGGCGGAGGGCATGCTCCAGTACTCGCTGCGCGGCCAGTCGGACCTCAGACGGGCGCTGCGGGACGGGTTCTGGGAGCACTTGCAGACGCAGTACTAGCCGGACCGGCTGGTCCGCGTCCGGCGTTGCTCCGCGTCCGGCCGGTTGGTCTGCGTCCGGCTGATGCGTGTTCGGCTGGTGCGTGCTCGGCCGGTACGTGTTCGGCCGGTCAGCCCGTGTCCGGGCGGATCTTGTCCCAGAAGTCGGCGAGCGCCTGGGCCGTCGGCAGGGGCTGGTCCAGGTTCGGGGAGTGCTCGGCGCCCGCGACGACCGTCCGGTGGGCGCCCAGGTCCATCGCCATGTCGTCCAGGAGGGTCACCGGCCAGGTGTCGTCGCGGGCCCCCGACAGGACGTGGAACGGCAGGGGCACGGCGGCGAGTTCCGCGACGCGGTCCGGCTCGGTCAGCAACTGCCGCCCAGTGGCGAGGAGTTGGGCGGGTTTGTGGTTCACCCAGCGCTGCCGCAGCAGCGCAGGTTCGCCGAACCCGCGTGCCGGGCCGCCGACTTCCTCCGGTGGGCCCATCGCCAGGATGGCCTCCCACACCTCGGGCATCGTCATCAGCGCGAGCGCGTCGTGCAGCAACTGCACGCGCTGCCGCTGCGACTCGGAGATCTGCGCCGGGCCCGACGCGACGAGCGTGAACGAGACGAAGGGGGAGTGGTCGATCAGGACGGCGGCTCGGGCGATCTGACCGCCCAGGGAGTGCCCCGCCAGATGCACGGGGGTGCCGAGCGCCTCCGCCTGCGCGAGCACGTCCCGCGCCAACTCCTCCCGCGCGTACGGCGCTTCGTCGTACGCGGGACCGTCGCTCTGGTTCTGCCCGCGCCCGTCCACGGCGACCGTGCGGTACCCGCGCGCCGCGAGCGGCTCGTGCAGCAGGTGGAAGTCCTCCTTGCTGCCGGTGAACCCGGGCAGCAGCAGCGCGACGCCCCGCGGCACCACACCGTCGGCCACGGGGGAGTCGACGACGGCGAACTCACCGCGCGCGGTCCGCAAGGGGTACGCGCGAGCGCCGGGGGGCGGGGTGAAGTCGGGCGGGATGGTCACACGTCGAGGCTACCGGGCCAGGTCGACGGGCCTCGGGCGGAGGGAGCCGTCAGGGAACGGTGCCGGTGCCGGGAGCGCCGACGGCCCGGTCGCTCCACTGGGGAGGGACCGGGCCGTCGGACTGTGCCCTGCCGGGCGATCAGCTCTCCGCGGACTCCGCGGCGGCCGTCGCCTTGCGCGGACGCCGTGCCTTCGGCTTCGCCTCGTCGGCAGCACCGGCTTCGGCGACCGTGGCGGCGGCCTTGCGGGTGCGGCGCGGCTTGGTCTCCGGCTCCTGCGCGGCCTGGGCCGGGATGTCGGCGACGGTGGCCGTCGGCTCCGGCTGGGCGGCCTTGCGGGTGCGGCGCGGCTTGGCCTCCACGGCCTCGGCCGTGTCGACCGCGGCCGGGGCGGCGGCGGTCTTGCGGGTGCGGCGCGGCTTGGCCTCCACGGCCTCAGCCGTGTCGACCGCGGCCTCCGCGGCCGGGGCAGCGGCCTTGCGCGTCCGGCGAGGCTTCGCCTCGACCGTGTCGGCGGTGGCCTCCGGCGCGGCGGCCGTCTTGCGCGTCCGGCGCGGCTTGGCTTCCGTGCCCTCGGCGGCGTCGACGGCGGCCTCGGCGGCCGGCGCCGCCGTCTTGCGCGCACGGCGGGGCTTGGCCTCGACCGCGTCGACGGTTTCCGCTGCGGCTTCCGTCGCGACCGCGGCCTTGCGGGTGCGGCGCGGCTTGACCACCGTGCCCTCGGCCGTGTCGACGGCGGCCCCGGCGGCCGGTGCCGTGTCGGCGACCGTGGCGGCGGTCTTGCGGGTGCGGCGCGGCTTGGTCTCCGGCTCCTGCGCGGCCTGGGCCGGGATGTCGGCGACGGTGGCCGTCGGCTCCGGCTGGGCGGCCTTGCGGGTGCGGCGGGGCTTGGCCGCGGCCTCGACCTCGGCGGTCTCGGCCGGGGCGGCGGCGGTCTTGCGGGTGCGGCGCGGCTTGGCCTCCACGGCCTCGGCCGTGTCGACCGCGGCCTCGGCAGCCGGGGCCGCCTTCTTGCGCGTACGACGCGGCGCGGCCTCGGGGGCCACAGTGGGGCTCTCGGCGGTGTCGACCGGGGCCTCGGCCGGGGCCGTCGCCTTGCGGGTGCGGCGGCGCGGCCTGGTCTCGGTCGCCTCCGCCGTGTCGACGGCGGCTTCGGCCTCGGGGGTCTCCACCGGCGCCGGCGAAGCCTCCACGGGTGCCTGGGCGGGGATGTGCACCGCGGTCTCGGCTGCCGTCTCCGTCACGGTCACCGCAGCGTCCGCGTTCCTGCGGGTGCGGCGGCGGCGCGGCTTGGCGGCCTCCGGGGCGTCGAGGGCCGGGCTCTCCACGGTCTCGACGACCGCTTCAGCGGCCTCGGGGGCGTTGACCGAGGTCGCGGACGCCGCCGTGGCGACCTCCTGCGCCCCCGTGGCCCGCCCACGGCGCCGGCGTCGCGGCGTGCGTGACGAGGTCGCGTCCTCCGCGGCGGGTGTCTGCTCGGGGGCGACGGTCGCGGCGGGCGCCGACGCGTCGAAGGGCTCGCCGTTGCGTGTGCGGCGGCGACGGCGCGGCGTACGGGCGGGGCGCTCGCGCTCGGCGGCGAGGGACTCGCCCCGGGCGCCACCACGGCGGTCACCCCGGTCGTTGCGGTCACCGCGGTCGTTACGGCCGCGTCCACCGCGGCCGCCCGGCTCGCCGAGGTCCTCCATCTCCTCCGCGGCGAGTCCGGCGCGGGTGCGCTCCGAACGCGGCAGGACACCCTTGGTGCCCGCGGGGATGTCGAGTGCCTCGAAGAAGTGCGGGGACGTGGAGTACGTCTCCGGCGGGTCCGGGAACTTCAGGTCCAGCGCCTTGTTGATGAGCTGCCAGCGCGGGATGTCGTCCCAGTCGACGAGGGTGACGGCGATGCCCTTGGCGCCCGCGCGGCCGGTGCGGCCGATGCGGTGCAGGTACGTCTTCTCGTCCTCGGGGGACTGGTAGTTGATGACGTGGGTCACGCCCTCGACGTCGATGCCGCGAGCGGCCACGTCGGTGCAGACGAGGACGTCGACCTTGCCGTTGCGGAAGGCGCGCAGCGCCTGCTCGCGGGCGCCCTGGCCGAGGTCGCCGTGGACCGCGCCGGAGGCGAAGCCACGCTGCTGGAGCTGGTCGGCCAGGTCGGCCGCCGTGCGCTTGGTACGGCAGAACACCATGACTAGGCCGCGGCCCTCGGCCTGCAGGATGCGCGCGACCATCTCGGGCTTGTCCATGTTGTGCGCGCGGAACACGTGCTGCTTGGTGTTCGCGACGGTCCGGCCCGCGTCGTCCGGCGAGGTGGCGTTGATGTGCGTCGGCTGCGACATGTAGCGGCGCGCGAGGCCGATGACCGCGCCCGGCATGGTCGCCGAGAACAGCATGGTCTGGCGCTTCACCGGAAGCATGTTGATGATCTTCTCGACGTCGGGCAGGAAGCCCAGGTCGAGCATCTCGTCGGCCTCGTCGAGGACGAGCGAACGAATGTGCTTCAGGTCGAGCTTCTTCTGGCCCGCGAGGTCCAGCAGCCGGCCCGGGGTGCCGACGACGACGTCGACGCCCTTCTTGAGGGCCTCGACCTGGGGCTCGTAGGCCCGGCCGCCGTAGATGGCGAGGACCCGCACGTTGCGTACCTTGCCCGCGGTCAGCAGGTCGTTGGTGACCTGCGTGCACAGCTCGCGGGTGGGAACGACGACGAGCGCCTGCGGGGCGTCGGTCAGGTCCTCGGGCTTGGCGCGGCCGGCCTCGACGTCGGCGGGGACGGTGACGCGATCGAGGAGCGGAAGGCCGAAGCCGAGCGTCTTTCCGGTGCCCGTCTTGGCCTGTCCGATGACGTCCGTGCCCGTCAGGGCCACGGGAAGCGTCATCTCCTGGATGGGGAAGGGCGTGATGATGCCGACGGCCTCGAGGGCTTCGGCGGTCTCGGGAAGAATCCCGAGCTCTCGGAACGTGGTAGTCAGGGTGCTGCCTCTTCTGTGTGCGCGGTGCGAGGCGAGCGCGGGGGTCGTGGCGGACCGTGTCAGGGACGTCGGCCGCCCTTGGGGCGAGACCGGCAAGACACGGGACCTCTGCCGACGCTCTAGCGTTCGTACCGCTGAGGGGTTCCCTCCGGTCGTCGTACGCAATGTGCCGTACGGCCAGGGAGGGCTGTCGGGTCGGAGCCGATCGGGCCACCGACCGGGCATCCTCATACGTGCAGCCCGTCGAATACTCGGCAGGCGCATTACCACCATACCCCGGATTCGCGCACATGCGATGGCCGATTCGGTCACGTTGTGGTTGTCACATCGCCGGACATGGTCCTTCGGGTCGTCGTTGTCACACTGATTGACCAGGGACTTCCGTCCCCCGACGAGCGGGCTATTGTGCGCTGCATGACGAGCTCTGACAAGCCTGAGAACGCCGCCACCGGTATCGCCGCCCAGGACTGGGCGAAGGCATCCGCCGATCCCCAGTACCGGGCCGCGGTCGTGGACCTGCTCGGCGCGCTCGCGTACGGCGAGCTCGCGGCGTTCGAGCGGCTCGCCGAGGACGCCAAGCTGGCGCCCACGCTGGAGGACAAGGCGGAGCTGGCGAAGATGGCGTCGGCCGAGTTCCACCACTTCGAGCGGCTGCGCGACCGGCTCACGGAGATCGGCGAGGAGCCGACGGGCGCGATGCAGCCGTTCGTCGCCGCGCTCGACGGCTTCCACAAGCAGACCGCCCCGTCGGACTGGCTGGAAGGCCTCGTCAAGGCCTACGTCGGCGACTCGATCGCCAGCGACTTCTACCGCGAGGTCGCGGCCCGTCTGGACACCGACACGCGTGCCCTGGTGCTGGCCGTGCTCGACGACACCGGTCACGCCGGTTTCGCCGTGGACCGGGTGCGCGCGGCGATCGACGCGGACCCACGCGTGGGCGGGCGGCTCGCACTGTGGGCGCGGCGGCTGATGGGCGAGGCCCTGTCGCAGTCGCAGCGGGTGGTGGCCGACCGCGACGCGCTGTCGACGATGCTCGTGGGCGGGGTCGCGGACGGGTTCGATCTCGCGGAGGTGGGCCGGATGTTCTCGCGGATCACCGAGGCGCACACGAAGCGGATGGCTGCGCTGGGCTTGGCCGCGTAATCCCTGCGGGTGTCTTCGGGGGTCGCGGCTGCGGGCCGGTTGCGGCTGGGTGTGCCCGTGCGGCGGAGCCGCAGATCGGTACCGCCCCGCGCCCCTGGGCGGTCCCCTTGCGGTGGCCGGTCCGCGCTAAGCCGTCGCTGATCGGCGGCGGAGTCTCGTCGCCGGGCGCAGGAGCAGGGAGAGGGAAGCGGTGGAGACGATCACCGCGCCGAGCAGACTCCCGATCGCGGAGCCGGGGCCCAGGGCGCTGTGGGTGACGAAGTCACCGAACAGGGCTCCGGCGATGCCCGTCGCGAGCACCAGGCTGCGGGCCGGGAGCCGGTGGGACAGGCGGTGGACCGCCGCCCATGCGAGCACGAGACCGAACACAGCGGAGCCGAGCGCTTCCAAGATCATCAGTGGTCCCTCCAGGCGGCCGGACTGTGCACCAGGGTCGTAGCCCGTCATACCCGTGACCTGCGGAATGCAATCCTTCCCTGTGGCCGGGTTGTGCTCCATCCGTGGGGGCGCGGTGGGGGCGTGGAGGAGCCGGGCGGAACGCGGAAGGGGCCCGGCAGCCGAACGGCCGCCGGGCCCCTTCCGTCGAGCGTCGCCTACAGCGCGCCGAAGCCCACCTTGCGCGGGGCCGGCTCGCCCAGCTCCACGTAGGCCAGGCGGTCGGCCGGAACCAGGACCTTGCGGCCGTGCTGGTCCGTGAGGCTGAGCAGCTGCGACTTACCGGCCAGTGCGTCGGCCACCACGCGCTCGACCTCCTCCGGAGTCTGACCGCTCTCCAGAACGATCTCGCGGGGCGCGTGCTGCACGCCGATCTTGACCTCCACGGCTAAGTCCCTCCGACGGTCACGAGGTGCGCGGGCGTCCGCGCCGTACGCTGCACACATTAGCCCGGTGAGGGGACGTGCACGGCGCGGCCGTCCACGCCAGGAGCGAACAGCGAGCGGGAACAAACGGCCGAGGTGGTGCGGCTCAGTGCTGCTCGGTCCCGTGCAGCGGGAATCCGGCGATGCCCCGCCAGGCCAGCGAGGCCAGCAACTGCACCGCCTCGTCGCGCGGGACGCTGCGGTCGCTGTGCAGCCAGGAACGGGCCACCACCTGCGCGAGACCGCCGAGGCCGGAGGCCAGCAGCATCGACTCCGCGCGCGAGAGACCGGTGTCCTCGGCGATGACGTCCCGGATCGCTTCGGCGCACTCGTTGGTGACCTTGTCGACGCGCTCGCGCACGGCGGGCTCGTTCGTCAGGTCCGACTCGAAGACCAGGCGGAAGGCGCCGCCGTCGTCCTCGACGTACGCGAAGTACGCGTCCATCGTCGCGCGGACGCGCTGCTTGTTGTCGGTCGTCGACGCGAGCGCGCTGCGCACGGCCTGGATGAGCGACTCGCAGTGCTGGTCCAGCAGGGCCAGGTAGAGGTCGAGTTTGCCCGGGAAGTGCTGGTAGAGCACCGGCTTGCTGACGCCGGCGCGTTCGGCGATGTCGTCCATCGCGGCCGCGTGGTAGCCCTGCGCGACGAAGACTTCCTGGGCGGCGCCCAGCAGTTGGTTCCGTCGGGCACGGCGCGGCAGGCGCGTGCCTCGCGGGCGCGCCGCCTCAGTCTGCTCGATGGCTGTCACGCCGCCTCCCAATGTCGTCCCTCTTGCGGTGTGCCGCCGCGCCGCCATCGTACTTTTCGGTAACCGTGGTGTGCGCGGTGCGAACGCAGAATTTCACGGACCGGACGATGGCAAAAGCCGTAGGTAAGGTTTCAAACCGGGGCGTTGTGGGCACAATCGCGCTCCACTCCAGCTCGGCGCACGGTGATCGGCGGCGTTTCCTTTCCTTCCGCGGCGGTTTTCGTCGGTCTCCTCAGCGGTAGTCGTCCTCGTCGAGCGTGACGACACGCGCCTGTTCGGCGAGGTCCGCCTCGTTGGCCCGGCTGGGGTCGACGCCCTCCAGCGAGTCGTCACTCTCCGGCGCGACATCGGCCTTCTGCTCGGCGGCGTCGTTCTCCGGCGCCTCCACGCCGATCTCCGCGGCGTCGTCCTCCTCGTCCGTGAACGTCTCCGGATCGGTGGGGTCGATGGCCATGGGTGGGCTCCCTTCCTACGAACGTCCCTGAAGATGCAGGGGCCACACGCGGGTGCCCTCTGTACGAGCCTAGGAGACACCCTTTTCGCTCGCTATGCGATGTGCCCAGGAATCGCGCCGCCATCTGCGCGACGCGCGGTCGGCCTCTTGTGACGGCGAACACACGGGTCCCCGCGTGATCGTCTCGTAACATTGCGGCATGTCTTCGACAGAGCTGCCGTCCGTGCCGCCCACCAGCGTGCTGCCGAAGGCCGCGTCGGTCCGGGTCGCCGAGGGCGAGAGACTGCGGTCGGTCCGCCTGCCCGGCGTCACCATGACGGTCCGCTCCAGGCCTCCCACGCGCGCGGGACTGCAGCCCGCACTGTGCGTCCACGGCCTCGGCGGTTCCTCGCAGAACTGGTCCGCGTTGATGGCACAGCTCGACGGTGTAGTCGAGAGCGAGGCCGTCGACCTGCCCGGATTCGGGGACTCGCCGCCGCCGGACGACGGCAACTACTCCATCACGGCACACGCGCGTGCCGTGATCCGCCACCTCGACGCGTCCGGCCGCGGACCCGTCCACCTCTTCGGCAACTCGCTCGGCGGCGCGGTGTCGACGCGTGTCGCTGCGGTCCGCCCCGACCTCGTCCGGACGCTCACCCTCGTCTCGCCGGCCCTGCCGGAGCTGCGCGTCCAGCGCACGGCGGTGCCCACGGGGCTGCTCGGCATGCCCGGCGTGGCCGCGCTGTTCACCCGGTTCACCCGGGAGTGGACGGCCGAGCAGCGGGTCCGTGGCGTCATGGCCCTCTGTTACGGCGACCCCGGGCAAGTCACCCCGGAGGCGTTCGGGTACGCCGTGGAGGAGCTGGAGCGGCGGCTGCGGCTGCCGTACTTCTGGGACGCGATGACACGTTCCGCGCGCGGGCTGGTCAACGCCTACACGCTGGGCGGTCAGCACGGCCTCTGGCGCCAGGCCGAACGCGTCCTCGCCCCGACCCTCCTCGTCTACGGCGGCCGCGACCAGCTCGTCGGCTTCCGCATGGCCCAGCGGGCGGCCCGCGCCTTCCGCGACTCCCGCCTGCTCACCCTGCCGAACGCGGGGCACGTGGCGATGATGGAGTACCCGGAGACGGTCGCCACGGCCTTCCGGGAACTGCTGGAGGACACGGCCGAGCGGGGCGGGCGAGGATCGCGCACGGAGCCGGAGGCCGAGCCGGACACGGGCGCGCGTCCGGATACCGACATCGGGTCGACGCCCGGTACGGGTACCGGGGTGCGGCCGGATACGGATACGGACATCGGGTCGAGACCGGATGCGGGGCCGGAGTCGGGCTCGGGAACCGGGTCGAGCTCCGGGGCGTTCTCCGAGCGGGCCGGTGGATCCGCGGGTTCGGGGAGCTGAGGGGGCGTGGGACGTCACAGTCGACGCGGGCATGCGCCCAAGAACGCACCACGGCAGGGCACCGGCGGTGCCCCCCAGGGAGCCACGCCCGGCGAGACTCGGGGCGGCCGTCCTCAGGGCACGGCCCGGCCCGCCGACGGGCCCCCACCGACGCCCGGGAATCCCGACGGGACCCCTGCGCGCGGTATGCCCCGGTCTCCCGACGGTACTCCCGCCCGCGGCGTGCCTGGACTCCCCGACGGCACCCCCGCCCACGGCCTGCCCGTCCCTGGCGGGCGCCGCGCCCCCGACGGCACCCCGCCGCGCGGCACCCCGCAGGTCCGTGGCGGGCATCCCGAGCAGCGTGAAGCCGGGGGAGCCTGGGGCGAGTTGAAGGGCCGTACGGCCAGCGGTTCCGGCCCGCTGATCCCGCGACAGCGACCCGAGTCCGCGGCCGGGTCCCGGCAGCGGCGGACGGATTCGGCGGCGGGTCCCCGACAGGACTACCTCGACGCCTTCACCGAGGGCGACGACGTCTTCGCGCGCCGCGTGCCGGCGGCCGCCGCCGCGGCCACCGCGCTCGCCACGGACACCTACGTCACCCCGCGCCCCACCGACGCCTACGTCTCCGTCACCGACTGGGACAGGAGCCCCCGGCCCACTCCCGCGGGCGGCGGGGCCGGCGGGTCCGACGGCGAGCCGCCCACCGGTGAGCCCGCGGCCAGGGGCGGCAAGGGCCGGGCCTTCACCGGCATCGCGGCCGCCGCCGTCACCACCGTGCTCGCCATCGTCGTCGCCGGCCAGGTCACCGACGCGCGCGACGACGACTCCGTCCAGTCGCAGTCCACGGCCGACAAGGCCGCCCGTGACGCCCGTGATGCCACCGCGCGCGACGCCGACCGGCCGAGCCCGTCGGCGTCACCCAGCGTGGTCCCGCTGACGTACGACCAGAAGATGGGCGCGCGGTACCGGCTCGGGGCCACGTACGCGGGGTCGGGGAAGTTCGACGCCGTACCCGGTATCGACAAGGCGCCCGGCAAGGGGCAGAAGTACACCTACCGCGTGGACGTCGAGCAGGGGCTCGGCCTCGACGGCGAGGTGTTCGCGCAGGCCGTGCAGAGGACGCTGAACGACGACCGCAGCTGGGCGCACAACGGCGCGCGGACCTTCGAGCGCATCCACTCGGGCGAGCCCGACTTCGTCATCACGCTCGCCAGCCCCGGCACCACCGCCGAATGGTGCGCGAAGTCCGGCCTGGACACCACCGAGGACAACGTCTCGTGCGACTCGGCCGCCACCGAACGCGTGATGATCAACGCCTACCGGTGGGCGCAGGGATCCCGGACCTACGGCGACGAGATGTACGCCTACCGGCAGATGCTGATCAACCACGAGGTGGGCCACCGGCTCGGCTACGGCCATGTCACCTGTGACAAGGACGGCGACCTCGCCCCGGTCATGCAGCAGCAGACCAAGTTCCTGGAGTACGACGGGATCCGCTGCCTCCCCAACCCCTGGCCGTATCCGAACAGCTGACGAACAGCCAGAGAGCGTCTGCGGGGCGCCCGAAAGGCGTCCGCACGCCCCCTGAGGTGTAACGTTTCGCGCTCGCCTGATCTCTTAGCGCGACGGAACGCGACCCGCACGGGAAAGTTACGACCGTTCACCCCTTTTGGTGGGGGGGAGGACACACCCCACGCGGCACACCCCCCCGGACGCCGCCCGTGTTAGCGCGGCGGTCCCCCCGGCGCGAGGCCGGGCGCCCCCCCCCCCCCCCCCCCCCACCCCCCCCCCCCCCCCCCCGCCCCCCCCCCCCCCCCCCCCCCCCCCCCCCACCGCCTTGTCCGCATACGTTCGTCCCGCTGCGAGCCGCCGGGTCAACGGCGGCTCCCCAAACGGGAGATCGGGGGTGCACACGTGCGCATCGGACTGCTTACGGAGGGTGGCTATCCGTATGTGAGCGGTGATGCGGGGCTCTGGTGCGACCGGCTCGTGCGCGGGCTCGGGCAGCATGAGTTCGACGTCTACGCGCTCAGCCGCAGCGAGCGCCAGGAGGCCGCCGGCCAGGTGGCACTGCCGCCGCAGGTCACCCGCGTGCGTACCGCGCCGCTGTGGACCGCCGAGGACGACGGGGTGGTGCACGGACGGCGTGCGCGCCGGCGTTTCACCGAGCACTACGGCGCGCTGGTGTCCGTGTTGTGTGAGGGGGCGCCCGCCGACGCGGGGACCGACCGTTCCGGCCCCCAGGCGGACCGTTTCGGCAACGCGCTGTACGGGCTCGCGGAACTCGCCCGCGACGAGGGCGGCCTGGTGGGCGCGCTCCGCTCGGAGGGCGCCGTGCGCGCCCTGGAGCGTGCCTGTCGTGCGCCCGGCGCGCTCGGTACGGCGCGTGAGGCGCGCGTACCCGATCTCCTCGCCGTCGCCGCTCACCTCGAACGCGCCCTGCGCCCTCTCTCGCTCGACTGGTACGCCGACGACGGGGGCGACGGGCTCGGCTCGGTCGACCTCTGCCACGCCGCGTCGGGCGGTGCCGCGGCGTTTCCGGGCCTGCTCGCCCGTCACTTCTTCGGCGTGCCACTGCTGGTGACCGAGTACGGGGTCCGGCTGCGGACGCACTATCTGGGCGCGGGCGCGGCTGTCGCTCCCGGAGCCGCTTCCGCGTCAGGTGCGGCCCCTGGTCCCGTGCCGGAGAGTGCCCCGGCCGTACGGTCCCTGCTCGCGGCCTTCCACGGGCGGCTCGCCGCCGAGGTGTACCGGCAGGCGGCGTGTGTCACGCCCGGCAACGCGCACGCCCGTCGCTGGCAGGAGCGCTGCGGTGCCGACCGGGCCAAACTGCGGACGGTCCACCCGGGCATGGACGCCTCCCGCTTCACCGAGGTCGGCGACTCCCCGGACGCCGCCGACCCGCGCACGCTGGTCTGGGTCGGCAGGGTGGAACCGGCGAAGGACCTGGTGTCCCTGCTGCACGCCTTCGCGGAGATCCGCAAGGAGGAACCCGGGACCCGGCTGCGGATCCTCGGCGCGGCCGCCGGGGCGGAGGGCGAGGCCTACCTCGGCCACTGCCGGATGCTGGCCGCGCAACTCTTCCCCGACGAGGCGGCCGGGCCGCACTCCGTCGGCGACAATCCGGTGTCCTTCGAGGAGATCGGCGGCCCGGAGGTGCCCGGACCCGCCGAGGCGTACGCGGCCGGTGCCGTCGTCGTCCTGTCCAGCGTCGTCGAGGGGTTCCCGGTCGGCCTGGTCGAGGCGATGTTCTGCGGGCGCGCGACCGTGTCCACGGACGTCGGCGCGGTGGTCGAGGTCATCGGAGGCACCGGGCTCGTCGTCCCGCCGCGCAACCCGCGGGCGCTCGCGGAGGCGTGCGTGGCCCTGCTGCGCGACCCGGGGCGCCGTGCACGCCTGGGCGCGGCCGCCCGCGCACGCGCTCTCGAACTGTTCACCGTCGAGCAGAACATCGCGGCATTTCACGGCATTTACCTGGAGATCGTTTCCCGGAGCCCGGTTCGCCAGGGCATCCTCGACGCGGCCGGCGAACCACGGCCCTTCGCGGTACCGGCCGAGGCCTGGCTGCCGGGCCGGTGGACCGGCCTCGGCGGACGGGCCGTTCCCCGACACCCGTCCGGCTGGACGGCGGGACCGCCGGTGCGGGGTACGGCGGCGGCGCGCGGTTCCGCCGCGACGTCTGGCCCGTCGTCGCCCCGCGCCACCACTCCTGTCCCTGCTCCCGTCGTCGCGACCGAGGGGGCCCGATGAGCGGCCTGGGCGAACTCGACCGCCCCGCGACACCGGTGAGCCCCGGCGCCTGGGACGAACCGTCGGGGGACTGGCCGGCGAGCGAGGACACCGCTCCGAGCACCGACGCGCGGTCCGAGTCCGGCGGGCCGGCGGTGTCCACCCCTGCCGGGCGCCCCGAGTCGCCCTCCGGCGCACGCCCCTATCCGGCTGCCGGCCCCGTCGCGCCTCGGCGAGGCGGCGCCGTGGACCCGGTGAAGGCACTGATGCACCGTCACCGCGGACTGTGCGAGCGGGCGGTCGATCCATTGGAGATCGCGGCGGGTCTGGAGGCCCACGGCGTCACCGACCGCACCGCCGCACGGTTCCGGCACCGGGACGTCTTCTCCCTCGCGGAGGAGATGTACGCGCGCGTCCCCCGAGACGGCGACACGCCCCCGCGCCCGGAGCCCACTCCGGCGCCGCGGGCCCGCCTGGACTGGGCGCTGCTCACCCTCCTGCCGGGCGCCCTCACCGCCGCGACCGTCGTCGGCCTCCGTCTCACCCACGGTCAGGCCCGCCTCCTTGTGGTCACCGCGGGCGTCCTGGCGGTGACCCTGGGCCTGCGGGCCGCGCTCCGCCGAGGCCCGTTGAGCCCACGCGGAGGCCGGCCCTCGTCGAGCCCACGCGGCGGCCCGCACCCCGGCCGGCACCGCACCGGCGGCTGGACCTGCTGGCTCCTCGCCTACGCGGCCCTCGGCGACGGCCTGCTGCGCGCCGCGGCCGACGGCGGCCCCGACGGCCTGCCCACCGGAACAGCCGACGGCCCCTGGCCGCTCGCCACGGCCCCGCTCCTCACCCTCGCGCTGGCCTGCGTGCCCGCCGCCTGGTGCGCGCACCTTCTCGCCGTACGCGCCCGGCGCAGGCTCGACACCAGCCGAGGCCTGGACGAGTTCGCCGCCTCCGTACGGCCGCTGCTGCTGAGCGTCTTCGCCCTGTATCTGTGCGCCCTCGCGGTCCTCACCGGTGTCTGCGCGGCGGCCCTCGGCGAACCCGCCGCCTACGCGGGAACGCTCACGCTGGGTGCGCTGCTCCTCCTCTCCCGCCTCCTCACCGTCCACGGCTTCACCCACGCCCCGGCGGTCGTCCTCAGAGCGGCAGGCGCGGCCGAGGCGATCGCCCTGGCCCTGCTCCTCGCCGGCCGGCTGCCCCGCTGCGACCTCCTGGCCGCACCCGTGGACACGCTCATGGCCGCCTGGGGCCCCGCCGGGGTCCCCGTCCTCGCCTGCGGGGCGGCTGCCCTCACCCTGCTGATCCACGCGACCCGCACCCTCACCAGGGCCTCGGCCCACGCGCGAGCGGACCAGCCGTGCTGACCCGGCGCCGTCCGCCCGCCCCCGACCACCGCGCGCCGCGCCACCCCCACCGTGCACGGACCGCACGACGCACGCGCTCCTCCACCCATGAAATCCCCCTAAGGAGAGACCAGATGACCACCTCCCGATCCGGAGCGACCGGAGCCACCGGGGCACCCGCGGTCGCGGGAGCCCGCGCGGTCACCGGAGCAACCGCGGCGAGCACCCCGGGAGCCACGCGATGAGGGTCCTGCTGACCGGAGCCAACGGCTACATCGGCCGCTTCGTCGCCGACCGTCTGCTCGCCGACCCGGCCGTCCAGCTCACCGCGCTCGGCCGCGGCGACGACGCCGACGTCCGCTTCGACCTCGCGAGTGGCAGCCCCGGCGCCCTCACCCGCTTCCTCGACGCGGTCCACCCCCAGGTCGTCGTCAACTGCGCGGGCGCCACCCGCGGCGGAGCCCGGGAACTCACCCGGCACAACACCGTCGCCGTCGCCACCGTCTGCGAGGCGCTGCGCCGCAGCGGCTGCGGCGCCCGTCTCGTCCACGTCGGCTGCGGCGCCGAGTACGGCCCCAGCCAGCCCGGTTCCTCCACCGCCGAGGACGCCGTCCCGCGTCCCGGCGGACCGTACGGCGTCAGCAAGCTCGCCGCCACCGAACTGGTCCTCGGCTCCGGCCTGGACGCGGTCGTGCTGCGGGTGTTCTCCCCGGCCGGGCCCGGCACTCCCGCGGGTTCCCCGCTGGGCCGGCTGGCCGAGGCGATGCGCCGCGCCATGCAGTCCGGCGACGGCGAGCTGAAACTCGGCGGACTGGGCGCCCAGCGTGACTTCATCGATGTCCGTGACGTCGCCCGCGCCGTGCACGCCGCCTCGCTGTCCGCCGCACAGGGCGTCATCAACATCGGCTCCGGCCGTGCCGTCCGCCTCCGGGACGCCGCCGCCGTCCTCGCGCGCGTGGCCGGATACGGCGGCACCCTCCACGAACTCGACGGCCCGCCCGGCGGCCACCTCAGGCCGACCATCGGCCACCCCCGCCCCGACTCCGACCATGTGGCCCCGGTCGCGTACCCGTACCCCGACGGGTGCGGCAGCTGGCAGCAGGCCGATGTCCGCACCGCCCGTGACCGGCTGGGCTGGCGGCCCCGGATCAACCTCGAGGAGTCCCTCGCCGACATCTGGATGGAGGCGGCATGCCGTATCTGACCGGCACCCGGGCGGGCACCGCGAGCACCGACGTCCGGGCCGGGTTCGGTGTCCCCGGCTTCGCGCATCCCCTCGTCGCGCCGGCCGAGTGGGGTGAACTCGCCCGTCCGGGCAGGCCCTTGCACTGGGTCGTCCTCAACGTCGCCGACGGCCCCGGTGTCCGCCCCGACCCGCACTGCCTGGAGGCCGCGGGCCGGCTGCGGAACGCGGGTGTCCGCGTCCTCGGGCACCTCGACGCCGTCCACGGTGCCCGCGCCTTCGCCGAGGTGGTCTCCGACGCACGCCGCTACCTCGACTGGTACCAGGTCGACGGCTTCCTCCTGGACCGCTGCCCGACCGAACGCGCCGCGCTCCCGGAGATCCGCCGCGCCGTCGGCGCCCTCCGCACGCTCCGTGACGCGCCTCACATCGTCCTCGGTCACGGCACCCATCCGCACCCCGGATACGCGGAGAACGCCGACCAGCTCGTCACCTTCTCCGGGCCCTGGAGCGACTACCGCTGGTCGCAGGCGGCCGAATGGACCGCCGACTACCCGCCCGAGCGGTTCTGCCACTTCGTGCACGGCGTGCCCCGCGGCCATCTCGACGAGGCGCTGCGGATCGCCCGCTGGCAGGGTGCGGCGACGATCTGGTTCACCGACCGTCACGATCGGGACGGCGCGTTCGACCCGTGGGAGACCATGCCCGGCTACTGGGACGAAATCGTCTCGCGGATCGGAACAGGTGTCTCGGAATGAAGAAGGCCATGGCAGTGTTACGGGGAGAACAACTGTAGTGATTGACCGACCAACGGAGTCCCCGTGTCGCTGCCACCCCTGGTCGAGCCGGCTGCCGAGCTCACCGTAGACGAGGTCCGCAGGTACTCCCGCCACCTGATCATCCCCGACGTCGGGATGGACGGGCAGAAGCGGCTGAAGAACGCCAAGGTGCTGTGTGTGGGCGCCGGCGGCCTGGGCTCGCCGGCGCTGATGTACCTGGCCGCGGCGGGCGTGGGCACGCTCGGCATCGTGGAGTTCGACGAGGTCGACGAGTCGAACCTCCAGCGCCAGATCATCCACAGCCAGGCCGACATCGGCCGCTCCAAGGCCGTGTCCGCCCGCGACTCCGTCCTCGGCATCAACCCGTACGTGAACGTGGTCCTTCACGAGGAGCGGCTCGAGGCCGACAACGTGATGGACATCTTCAGCCAGTACGACCTGATCGTCGACGGCACGGACAACTTCGCGACCCGCTACCTGGTCAACGACGCTGCCGTGCTGCTGAACAAGCCGTACGTCTGGGGTTCGATCTACCGCTTCGACGGTCAGGCGTCCGTCTTCTGGTCGGAGCACGGTCCCTGCTACCGCTGCCTCTACCCGGAGCCCCCGCCCCCCGGAATGGTCCCCTCCTGCGCCGAGGGCGGCGTGCTGGGCGTGCTGTGCGCGTCCATCGGCTCCATCCAGGTCAACGAGGCCATCAAGCTCCTCGCGGGCATCGGCGAGCCGCTCGTCGGCCGCCTGATGATCTACGACGCCCTGGAGATGCAGTACCGCCAGGTCAAGGTCCGCAAGGACCCCGACTGCGCGGTCTGCGGCGAGAACCCGACCGTCACCGAGCTCATCGACTACGAGGCCTTCTGCGGCGTCGTGTCCGAGGAGGCCCAGCAGGCGGCCGCCGGTGCGACGATCACTCCCAAGCAGCTCAAGGAGTGGATCGACGACGGCGAGAACATCGAGATCATCGACGTCCGCGAGCCGAACGAGTACGAGATCGTCTCCATCCCCGGCGCCAAGCTGATCCCGAAGAACGAGTTCCTGCTCGGCACCGCCCTGGAGGGTCTGCCCCAGGACAAGAAGATCGTCTTGCACTGCAAGACGGGTGTCCGCAGTGCGGAAGTGCTCGCGGTGCTGAAGTCCGCGGGCTTCGCGGACGCCGTCCACGTCGGCGGCGGTGTGATCGGCTGGGTCAACCAGATCGAGCCGAGCAAGCCGGTCTACTGAGCCGACCTGCCTCCCTGAGCGGCGGGGGTCGCGCGCACCACGGGTGCG
>NZ_JBHXHX010000017.1:0-25951 GCF_042723915.1 Streptomyces sp. NPDC058335
CCCCGGAAGCATTCCGGGGCCCACTCGCCCGTGCGGCCGCGGTGCGCGCCTCAGGCGCGTCCCGTCACCGTGCCCTCCACCGCGAAGAGCTGCTCCTCCACGTGGTCGAGCGCCAGCCGCAGGGCCCCGGTCGCCACGGCCGCCTCACCGAGGAGGGACAGGGCCACCTTCGGCGGGCGCAGACAGTAGCGCGCCAACTCCCGCCGCAGCGGCGCCAGTACGCCGTCCAGTCCCGCCGCCCAGCCGCCGATCACGACCAGCTCGGGGTCGAGGGCCAGCACCAGCGCGGCCACGTCGTGCACAAGGCGCTGGATGAAACGCTCCACGGCCGCCCGCGCCCGCTGGTCGCCCTTGCGTGCCTGCGTGAACACCTCGGCGACCGCCTGCTCGTCCAGCGGATGCAGCGGCTCGTCCGTCGTGGACAGCAGCGTCTCCGGAGTCACCCCGCGCCCCAGCAGGTGCAGCGCGCCGATCTCCCCGGCCGCCCCGCCGTACCCGCGGTGCAGCCGCCCGCCGATCAGCGAACCCGCGCCCGGACTCAGCCCGGCCAGCACGAAGACGACGTCGTCGGACTCGGTGGCGGAGCCCTTCCAGTGCTCGGCCACGGCCGCGGCGTTGGCGTCGTTCTCCACCAGCACCGGGCACTTGAAGGAACGGCTGAGCCGCTCGCCCAGCCGCAGCCCGGTCCACTCGGGCAGCGCGGTGCCCAGCCGTACGGTCCCGTCCGCCTCCACGATGCCCGGCGTGCCGACGCCGACGGCCCGCAGGGAACTGCGCGGGACCCCGGCCCGCCGCAGCAGCTCGGCGACCGCGGTCCGCAGCCGTTCGAGCCGCTCGTCGGCGGGCGCCGTCTCGTCGACGTCCTTCGCCTGCGCGCCGAGCACCCGCCCGTCCAGGTCGGCCAGCAGGACGGCCACCCGGTGCGCCCCGATCTCCAGGCCCAGCAGATGACCGGCCTCGGCCCGGAACCGGAACCGGCGTGCCGGACGCCCCTGACGCCGGGCGGCCCCCTCCTCGGCGGCCTTCTCGACGACGAGTCCGGCCCCTATGAGGTCCTCGACGACCCCCTCCACCGTCGGCCGGGACAGCCCCGTCACCCGGGTGATCTCCGTGAGCGTCGCACAGTCGGTGGCACGCAGAGCGTGCAGCACCACCGCGGAATTGATCCTTCGCAACAGCGAGGGATCCCCGCCGGTCAGCCGCCCCAACGTCCGTCCTCCCAGCTCTTGCGCGTGTGGGGCGGATCGTACTCGGCGCGGGGCACCCCGGCGAGTGCGGACCGCGCGGAGGCCGGCTTCACGCGCCGGTCCGGCCCGCCGAGACGAACCCCGACTCGTACGCGGTGATCACCGCCTGCGTGCGATCACGGGCCCCCAGCTTCGCCAGCACCCCGCTCACATGCGACTTGACGGTCTCCGTGCCGACGACCAGCCGCGCGGCGATCTCCCCGTTGGACAGCCCACGGGCCATCAGCCGCAGCACCTCGGCCTCCCGCTCGGTCAGCCGCGCCCGCTCCAGCAGGTCGCGCGCCGCCCGGTTCGCCGGCCCGTCGCCGTACGAGGCGGCCAGCCGCCGTACCGACGCCGGGAACAGCAACGACTCGCCCTCGGCGACCAGCCGCACGGCGTGCACGATCTCGGCGGGCCGGGCCCGCTTCAGCAGGAACCCGTCCGCCCCCGCACGCAGCGCCTCGTACACGTACTCGTCGTTCTCGAAGGTCGTCACGACCAGGATCCTCGGCGGCCCGTCGACCGTCCGCAGCACCGCGCGCGTGGCCTCGATCCCGTCCATCAACGGCATCCGTACGTCCATGGCGACCACGTCGGGCCGCAGCCGCCGCACCAGCGGGATCACCGCCGCCCCGTCCGCGGCCTCCCCGACGACCTCGATGTCGGGCTGCGCCTCCAGCACGGCCCGCAGCCCGGCGCGCACCAGCGGTTCGTCGTCGACGAGGAGCACGGTGATCGGCATCGGGTCAGCGTAGATCAGCGCAGCGGCAGCTCCGCACGCACCTGCCAGTCGCCCTCGTCCGGGCCGGTCGAGGCCCGTCCGCCGAGCAGCGCGGCCCGCTCGTGGATACCCCGCAGTCCACTGCCCCGGACCGGTGCGGATACGTGCGCGGTCAGCGGATTGCGGACCTCCAGGCTGAGCAGGCCGGCGGCGACCTCGATCCTGACCCCGACCGGAACGGACCCCGCGTGCCGCAGCGCGTTGGTCAGCGCCTCCTGGAGGATGCGGTAGCCCTCGCGGGACACCGGGCCCGGCACGGCCTCCAACGCCCCGGTCAGCTCGGCGTCCACCTTCGCGCCCGACGCGCGCGCCGAGTCCAGCAGCCGGTCGGCCTCGGCCAGCGTCGGCCGGCTGCTCACCGGCCGCTCCGCCTCACGCAGCACCCCGAGGACGCGCTCCAGGTCCTCCAGCGCCGCCCGGCCGGTCTCCTCGATCGCCCCGAGCGCCCGGTCGGTGAACGCCGGGTCGCCCGCCGCCCGCGCCGCGCCCGCCTGCACCACGGCCACCGTCAGGGCGTGCCCGATGGAGTCGTGCAGCTCGTGGGCGATGCGGTTGCGCTCCAGAAGCTGCTCGGTGCGTTCCTCCAGGGCCGCGAGCCGCTCGCCCGCCGAGGGCCCGAGCAGCCGCCGCGCGAGAGCGGTGACCGCCGCGCCGAGCCCGACGACGATTCCGTACCAGCCGAGGAGAGGCAGCGGCACCAGGAGGGCGTACCACCAGTGCGGCGTCGCCTCGGCGAGCAGCGGGACGTCGTCGGGGATGCGCCCGCGCGCGGTCTCGGCCAGCTGGTACGCGAGGACCGGCAGCCACACACAGGCGCAGACGGTCACCGCCCCGAGGGCCATCCGCACCTCCAGCCACAGCACCGTGCGCAGCCGGTCCCGCCAGGTCGTCGCCGGAGCCACGGAGAACCCCGGATCCCGCACCCCCGGAGACAGCAGCAATTGGGCCTGGACCCCCTCACCCGTGCGCACCGCGGGGATCAGCCCGAGCGGAACCAGGGCCAGCGCGGGAACCCACGGCGTCGACATGTCGATGAACAGCCAGACGCTCACGACCAGCATCGGCACCCACAGATGCACCAGTCGTGTGTACGTCGTCCCCCGCAGCAGCGGGCGCAGGAATCGGCCCATGCGGCCATCGTGACAGGCACCACCGACAACGGGCCTCCCCCCGGGCGGGGGAGACGGATCCCACCGCCGGGGGAGGCCCGGCACCGGGTCCGGCGGCCACCGTACTGCCATGACCAGCATCGACGTCCGCGACCTCACCAAGGAGTTCGGCCCCCGGCGGGCCGTGGACCGGCTCACCTTCCGCGTCGTGCCCGGCCGCGTCACCGGCTTCCTCGGCCCCAACGGCGCCGGCAAGTCCACCACCCTGCGCCTCGTCCTCGGTCTCGACCGGCCCACCTCGGGAACCGCCACGATCGGCGGCCGCCCCTACGCCACCCTGCCCGAACCCCTGCGCCACGTCGGCGCGTTGCTCGACGCCCAGGCCCCGCACGGTTCCCGCACCGGCCGCGACCATCTGCGGGCCCTCGCCGCGAGCAACCGCATCCCCGTCCGACGGGTCGACGAGGTGCTGGAGCGGACCGGGCTCGCGCCGGCCGCGCGCCGCCGGGTGAAGACGTACTCCCTCGGCATGCGGCAGCGGCTGGGCATCGCCGCCGCTCTGCTCGGCGACCCCGAGGTGGTGCTGCTCGACGAGCCCTCCAACGGCCTCGATCCCGAGGGCATCGTCTGGATCCGCGGGCTGCTGCGCCGCCTCGCGGGCGAGGGACGCACCGTCCTGGTCTCCAGCCACCTCATGAACGAGACGGCCTCCTTCGCCGACCATCTCGTCGTCCTCGGCAGGGGCCGCCTCCTGGCCGACACCCCCATGCGGGACTTCATCGACGCGCGCGTACGACCCCGCGTACGGGTCCGCACCTCCGACCCCGCCGCCCTGGAGAAGGCCCTCGCCCGGCACGGTCACGAGGGAGTCGCCCATGACGACGGGCACTGGACGGTGGACCACGCGCGCGTGGACGACATCGGCCGCCTCGCGTCCGAGGCGGGCGTCCCGCTGCTCGAACTGACCGCGGAGGAAGGCACGCTGGAGCAGGCCTACCTCGATCTGACCGCCGCCGAAAGCGAGTTCGCGGCCGCTCCCCAGGAGGCCTGACCATGGGATTCAAGCCCGCACTCCACGCCGAGTGGATCAAGATCAGCACGCTGAGGTCACAGGCCGCCACCTTGTGCGCGGTCCTCCTCGCGACCGTCGCCTTCTCCCTGCTCGCCGCGGCCGACACGGACGGAGCGGACGCCGACCCGCTGTTCTCCGCCTTCTTCGGCGTCAGCTTCGGCCAGATCGCGGCGGTGGCCTTCGGGACGACGGCGGTGGCGGCCGAGTTCCAGGGCGGCGCACTGCGCGTGTCCCTGGCCGCGGTCCCGCGTCGGGGCCGCTGGTTCGCCGCCAAGGCCACGGCGATCGCCCTGCCCGTCCTGGCCGTAGGCCTGGTCACCGGCATGCTGACCTGGGCCGTGGGCCGGGCGGCGCTCGGCGAGCGGGCCGAGGGGTTCGGCACGGCCGAAGGACTGCGCGCGGCCGTCGGCTGCGGGCTCTACCTCACGCTGATGGCCCTGCTCGCCGCCGGCCTGACGGCCGTTCTGCGCAGCGGAGCGGCCACGCTCGGCATCCTCATCCCGTTCCTGCTGATCGTGTCCTTCGTGGTCGGCGACATGTCCGGCTCCGTCGCCGACTTCTTCCCCGACCGGGCCGGCCAAGTCGCCCTGCACGGAACCTGGGACGGCTCGCTGGGGCCGTGGACCGGCCTGACGGTGACCGCCCTGTGGACGGCCGCGGCCCTCGCGGCGGGGGCATGGCAGGTGCGGCGCCGGGACGCCTGAGCGGGCCCGCTCCCTGACGCGGCACCAATTGTCAGTGGTGGCCGGTTTACTGGATCACATGGACATGGAGAAGTACCTCGCTCTCGCGGACGTGCTGTCTTCCCGCGGGTTTCCCGCGGAGGCCGGCACGTCGGACGTCGGCGAGGGCGGTCCCGGGTTCCATCTCGTGCCGTTAGCGGCGAGCCACGGCCTGCGGATGGCGGACCCGGCGCTGCGCGTCGCCGAGGCGGAGCGGTTCCACGACGACAGGGAGGTCCTGGCGGGGAAACTGACCGAGCGATGGGGAGAGCCGTACCGCGTCGGCCTCCAGACGATCCGACTGCGCACCGCGCACGAGGAGATACCCGAGCCCTGGGCCCGGCTCAGCCTCCTCGTGGCAGACGTCCACCTCTGGGAGCTGCCCCGGCACGGCCGTTGGGCCGCCCTCGGCGTCGCCGACCTCGACCAGGACGACGAGGTCCGGCTCCTCCTGCTCGTCACCGAGACCGACCCGCCCTGAGACCGCGCCACACACCCCCGGGTCAGTCCTCGGCCGCCACCCGCAGCCGCGCGAACTCCTCCGCCATCGTCGCCGCCGTCCAATGCGCGTTCAGCCCACTGGGATTCGGCAGCACCCACACGCGCGTGTCCCCGATCACCCGCTCCTGCGGCCCCACGCGGGCCGTACGGTCGTCGAACGCTATTCGGTACGCGGTCACGCCCACCACCGCCAGCCATCGCGGCTTCAGCCGGACCACCTTCTCCCGGAGCAGCCGGCCGCCCTCGCGGTACTCCTCGGCCGTCAGCTCGTCGGCCCGCGCACTCGCCCGCGCCACCACGTTCGTGATGCCGAGGCCGAACGACAGCAGCTCCCCCTGCTCCGCCGGCTTCAGCAGCCGGGGCGTGAAACCGGACAGGTGCAGCACCGGCCAGAAGCGGTTGCCCGGACGCGCGAAGTGGTGGCCGGTCGCCGCCGTCATCAGGCCAGGGTTGATGCCGCAGAACAGCACACGGAGGCCGCCCGCGACGACGTCCGGTACGAGACGGTCGCGGGCGGCCTCCAGTTCCGCCTGGGTGAAGCGGCTCAGAGGATCGCCCCCGGGGTGTAACCGGCGGCCTCCGGCCGCTGCTTCACGATCTCCTCGATCCGGCCTACGACGATGGCCACCTGGTCGGCCGCGGCGCCCGTGAAGGACAGCTTGTCGGCCATCAGCGCGTCGAGCTGCGCGCGGTCCAGCGGGATGCGCTCGTCGGCGGCGAGCTTGTCCAGCAGCTCGTTGCGCTCCGCGCCCTGTTCGCGCATCGCCAGCGCGGAGGCCACCGCGTTCTCCTTGATCGCCTCGTGCGCCAGCTCCCGGCCGACGCCCGCCCGCACCGCGCCCATCAGCACCTTGGTGGTGGCGAGGAACGGCAGGTAGCGGTCCAGCTCACGGGCGACGACGGCCGGGAAGGCACCGAACTCGTCGAGCACCGTCAGGAACGTCTCCAGCAGACCGTCGAGCGCGAAGAACGCGTCCGGCAGCGCGACCCGGCGCACCACCGAGCACGACACGTCGCCCTCGTTCCACTGGTCGCCCGCCAGCTCGCCCGTCATCGAGGCGTAGCCGCGCAGGATGACCATGAGGCCGTTGACGCGCTCGCAGGAGCGGGTGTTCATCTTGTGCGGCATCGCGGAGGAGCCGACCTGGCCCGGCTTGAAGCCCTCGGTCACCAGCTCGTGCCCGGCCATCAGCCGGATCGTCCTGGCGAGCGAGGACGGCGCCGCCGCCAGCTGCACCAGCGAGGTCACGACCTCGTAGTCCAGCGACCGCGGGTAGACCTGGCCGACCGAGGTGAACGCCTGCGAGAAGCCGAGGTGCCCGGCGATCCGCTCCTCCAGCTCCGCGAGCTTGGCCGCGTCGCCACCGAGCAGATCGAGCATGTCCTGGGCGGTGCCGACCGGGCCCTTGATGCCGCGCAGCGGGTAGCGGCCGAGCAGCTCCTCGACCCGCCCGTACGCCACGAGCAGCTCGTCGGCCGCGGTCGCGAACCGCTTGCCCAGGGTGGTGGCCTGCGCGGCCACGTTGTGCGAACGGCCGGCCATGACCAGCTCGGCGTACTCGCCGGCCAGCTTGCCCAGCCGGGCCAGCACGGCCACCGTACGGTCGCGGACCAGCTCCAGGGACAGCCGGATCTGGAGCTGCTCGACGTTCTCCGTGAGGTCGCGGGACGTCATGCCCTTGTGGACCTGCTCGTGCCCGGCGAGGTCGTTGAACTCCTCGATCCGCGCTTTCACATCGTGCCGGGTGACCTTCTCGCGTTCGGCGATGGAGGCCAGGTCGACCTGGTCGAGGACACGCTCGTAGTCGGCGATCGCCGAATCCGGCACCTCGATCCCGAGGTCCTTCTGCGCCCGCAGCACGGCGAGCCAGAGCTGACGCTCCAGCTTCACCTTCTGCTCGGGCGACCAGAGCGTGGCGAGCTCGGCGGAGGCGTAGCGTCCGGCGAGAACGTTGGGGATGCGGGGCTTGGCGGGAGCGGAAGTCACGTGTACGGATTCTACTGGCGATTCGTGCAGGCCAGCGCCATGGCCCCGTTCGGCGGAACCTACGAGACCCAGGTCACGCGCGACTACCGCCGCGGCCCCTCGTAGGGCAGCAGGTCGGGACGCTTCGGGGGGAGGCCGTCGCCCGAGGAGCGGCCGGTGAGGCGGCGGGCGATCCACGGCAGCAGGTACCGCCGGGCGAACCGGGCGTCGGCCACCCGGCGGGCGACCCACGCGGGCGGCACGGTCGCGGCCATCGGCTCGCGCCACTCGGTGTCCTCGGGGTCGTACCCGAGGCCCTGCCAGACGGCCTCGGCGATCCGGCGGTGGCCCTCGGCCGTCAGGTGCAGCCGGTCCACGTCCCACATCCGCGGGTCGCCCAGGGACGGGGCGCCGTACAGGTCGACGACCAGCGCGCCGTGCCGGACGGCGAGACCGTCGACGCAGTCGAAGAGCTCCTCCATACGCGGCCGGAACCGCTCGAGGACCGGGCCCTGCCGGCCGGGGCTGCGCATCAGCACGAGCTGCTTGCAGGACGGGGCGAGCCGCTCCACGGCCTCCGTCAGCAGGTCCCGCACCCGGACCATGTCGCACTTGGGGCGCAGGGTGTCGTTGAGGCCGCCGACCAGGGTGATGACGTCGGCGCCCATGGTGGCCGCGACCGGCACCTGCTCCTCGACGATCTGGCCGATCAGCTTGCCGCGCACCGCGAGGTTGGCGTAGCGGAAGCCGGGGGTGTGCGCGGCCATCCGGCCCGCGAGGAGGTCCGCCCAGCCGCGGTAGGTGCCGTCGGGCAGCAGGTCCGACATGCCCTCGGTGAAGGAGTCACCGACCGCGACCAGGCTGGAGTACGGGGGAGTGGTGTTCGTCTGCATGGCGTCAGCGATGGTAACCCGCACGCCATACCCAGCGGTCGGTCACCCCCCGCCGCCCCGTCTCAGGCCCGCTGCCCGAACAGCTCCCGCAGCACGTCCTCCATGGTGACCAGCCCGGCGAGCCGCCCGTCGGAGCCGAGCGCGGCCGCCAGATGGGTGCGGCTGCCGCGCATCGCGGTGAGGACGTCGTCCAGCGGAGTCGTCTCCCGCACCCGGGCGATGGGCCGCAGGTCCCGCACCCGGAACGGCTCGTCCCGCGGCGAGGCGTCCAGTGCGTCCTTCACGTGCAGGTAGCCGACGATCCGGCGCCCCTCGTCCACCACGGGGAAGCGGGAGAACCCGGACTCGGCGCCCAGCCGTTCCAGCTCCTCAGGGGTGACGCCCACGCGCGCGTAGACGACGCGTTCCAGCGGCAGGACGACGTCTCGCACCGGGCGGCGGCCCAGCTCCAGGGCGTCGTGCAGCCGCTCCTGGGCGCGGTCGTCGAGCAGGCCCGCCTCGCCGGCGTCCCGCACGATCTGCGCCAGTTCCGCGTCCGAGAACGTGGCCGTGACCTCGTCCTTCGTCTCGACCCGCAGCAGCTTCAGCAGCCCGTTGGCGAAGGCGTTGATGGTGAAGATCACCGGCCGCAGCGCGCGGGACAGCGCGACCAGCGGCGGCCCGAGCAGCAGCGCGCTGCGCACCGGCTCGGCGAGCGCGATGTTCTTCGGCACCATCTCGCCGAGCAGCATGTGCAGATACGTCGCCAGGCTCAGCGCGATCACGAACGACACCACATGGCCCGCGCCCTCGGGGACGCCGACCGAGTGGAACACCGGCTCCAGCAGGTGCGCGATCGCCGGTTCGGCGACCACGCCGAGGACCAGGGTGCACAGCGTGATGCCGAGCTGCGCGGCCGCCAGCAGCGCGGACACGTGCTCCAGACCCCACAGCACGCTCTTGCCGCGCCGGTCGCCCTGTTCGGCGTACGGCTCGATCTGGGAGCGGCGTACGGAGATCAGCGCGAACTCGGCGCCGACGAAGAAGGCGTTGACGACCAGGGTCGCCAGGCCGATGAGCAGCTGGACGGCGGTCACCGGTCCGCTCCTTCCGCGGGGTTCTTGGTGAGCGGGGCGTGCAGCAGTACGCGCGCGGCCCGGCGCCCGGACGCGTCGACCACGTCCATGCGCCAGCCGGCCACGTCCACGCTGTCGCCGACGGCCGGGATACGGCCCAGCTCGGTGGCGACGAGACCGGCGAGGGTCTCGTAGGGGCCCTCGGGGGCGTGCAGCCCCACGCGCGCGAGCTGGTCGGTGCGGGCGGCGCCGTCGGCCGAGTACGTCTGGCGGCCGTCGTCGTCGGTGCCCGCGCGGGCCAGGTCGGGCGTCTCGTGCGGGTCGTGCTCGTCACGGACCTCGCCGACGACCTCCTCGACGATGTCCTCCAGGGTCGCCACGCCCGCCGTACCGCCGTACTCGTCGATGACCACGGCCATCGTGCGCTTGCCGGAGAGCCGGTCGAGGAGCCGGTCCACGGTCAGGGACTCGGGGACCAGCAGGGGTTCGCGCATCAGCTCGGCGACGGGCACGCGCGCGCGGTTCTCCGCCGGCACGGCCAGGACGTCCTTGATGTGCGCGGTGCCGACGACGGTGTCCAGGCCGCCGCGGTACACGGGGAACCGGGACAGACCCGTCGCCCGGGTCGCGTTGGCCACGTCCTCGCAGGTCGCCTGGGCGTCGAGGGCGATCACCTGCACGCGCGGGGTCATCACGTTCTCGGCGGTGAGGTCGGCCAGGTTCAGGGTGCGCACGAACAGCTCGGCGGTGTCCGCCTCCAGGGCGCCCTGCCGGGCCGAGTGCCGGGCCAGTGCCGCCAGTTCCTGGGGGCCGCGGGCGGAGGCCAGCTCCTCGGCGGGCTCCAGGCCGAACCGGCGTACCACCCGGTTGGCGGTGTTGTTGAGGTGACTGATGAAGGGCCGGAAGGCGGCGCTGAACCAGCGCTGGGCGTTGCCCACCCGCTTGGCCACGGCCAGCGGGGCGGAGATCGCCCAGTTCTTCGGCACCAGTTCGCCGACGACCATCAGGAACACCGTCGACAGCGCCGTCCCCAGCACCAGGGCGACCGAACTCGCCGCCGTGCTCGACAGGCCCAGGGACTCCAGCGGGCCGGAGATCAGCTTGGCGATCGAGGGTTCGGCGAGCATGCCGACGACCAGATTGGTGACGGTGATGCCGAGCTGGGCGCCGGAGAGCTGGAAGGTGAGGTTGCGGACGGCCTTGAGGGCGCCGGCCGCGCCGCGCTCGCCGCGCTCGACGGCCCGCTCGAGCTCGCGGCGTTCCACCGTGGTCAGCGAGAACTCCGCGGCGACGAAGGCACCGCACGCGAGCGACAGCAGGATCGCGACCAACAAGAGGAGCAGTTCCATCACCGGTTCACCTCCGTCCCATGATCGGGCAGGGCAGGGAGGATCGCGCGATGTCGGATACTGGGAGGCTCGCCCATGGGCGGACGCTCACACCTTTCGTGAAGTCGGTGATGCGATGAAGGGACCGTATGGATGAAGGGACCGTATGGTCCGTACGGCCCCCTCATGGTAAAGGATCGGCAAAGGGTGACGGGTTCGCCCCCGGCTCAGCCGGTCAGCGGCTTCACCCAGCGCCGCCACTTCTCCTCCGGCGTGTACCCAGCCGCCCGCCACGCATGGTGGGCCGTCTCGTTGCGGGTCAGCACCATCGCGTCGGCGCGCCGGCCGCCGAGCCGGACGAATCGTTCCTCCGCGGCGGCGAGCAGCGCTGAGCCGATGCCCTGGCGGCGGTACGCCGGATGTGCCGCCAGCCGGTAGAGGTGGCAGCGCCAGCCGTCGAACCCGGCGATCACCGTGCCCACCAGCTCACCGCCGCGCTCCGCCAGGATGAGCGCGGCCGGGTCGCGGGCGACGAGCCGCTCCACGCCCTCCCGGTCGTCGCTGATGCTCGTGCCTTCGGCGGCCGTCTTCCAGAAGGCCAGCACGGTGTCGAGGTCGTCGGGCGTCGCGGCCCGTATCCGCAGATCAGACATGGGGCGATCCCATCACGCACTCCACACCATAGAGTGTCATTCCACCATCCGGACGGTCGCCGCGTCCGCCCCGCCCTGTCGCCACCCCGGGCCAGTGCGGCGCCGGTTGCGGAAACCGACGCCGGACACGACGGGGCAGGCCCTCCCGAACTCCGCCCGCGGGCGGCGTCCTGGGCCTTCGCCGCGGTTCCTCACTCGTGCGCGATGGCCGCCAGCACGTTCATCCGCGAGGCCCGCAGCGCCGGGAGCAGTGCGGCCACGACCCCGACCACCGCCGAGCCGACGACGACCGCGACGATCGTGGTCCACGGGATCGCCAGCGCCTTCATGCCCTGCAGGGCCAGCACCTGCTGGGTGCACACGCCCCACACCAGCCCCAGCGCCAGCCCCAGGACCGCGCCGAACACCGCGATCACCACCGACTCCAGCCGGATCATGCGGCGCAACTGCCGCCGGGACAGCCCGATCGCCCGGAGCAGCCCGATCTCCCGGGTCCGCTCGACCACCGACAGGGCGAGGGTGTTGACCACGCCGAGCACCGCGATCACGATCGCCAGGCCGAGCAGCGCGTACACCAGGTACAGCAGCACGGCGATCTGGTCGTGCACCAGGTCCTTGTAGTCCGCCTGGTCGCGCGCCTGCACCTGCGGATAGGGGTCGAGCGTCCGCTCCAGCCGGGGCCTGAGCCGGTCCGCGTCCGTGCCGGCGGCCGCGTTGACGTACAGCACGGAGTCCTGCCCACCCGGCAGGTACTTCTCGACGGTCCCGATGCCGAAGAACAGGCCGCCCTGCATGCCGAAGCCCTCGGCGGAGTCCTGGTCGGTGAGCGCGCCCACCCGGAACGACGCGGTCCGCTCACCGGGGAACTCGACGGGGAGGACACTTCCGACCCGCACGCCGTGGTCCTCGGCGAAGTCGACGTCCATCGCGATCGCCCCCTCGGCCAGCGCGGCGGCCGTGTTCCCGCGGGCGTACGTCACATGGGCGACCTCGTCGACCTGGCTGTCGTATCCGGCGGCCGTCGTCTTGACGCGCTTGCCGTCCGGCAGCCGTACGGCGACCGGCGCGAACCGCTGCCGGACGACGAGGCCCACGCCGTCGGTGTCCCGGACCCGGTCGGTGACCTCCCGCGAGAAGGGGGTGAGGTTGGTGTTCTGGATCACGAAGTCGGCGCCCAGCGTGTCGTCGATCTGCCGGTCGAAGGACTTCGACATCGAGGCACTCGCCACCGACATGCCGCCCACCAGGGCGAGGCCGACCATCAGCGCGGCGGCGGTGGCGCCGGTGCGGCGCGGGTTGCGCAGGGCGTTGCGCTGGCTCATCCGGCCGATCGAACCGAACAGGGCCGGGAAGGCCCCGCCGAGCACCCGGATCACCGGGCGGACGAGCAGCGGGCCCGCGACGACCGTCGCGATCAGGGTGAGGACGACACCGAGACCCAGCAGGGAGGCCGCGGACGCGGTCTCCGACGCGGTCGCGCAGCCCACCAGGGCTGCCGCGCCCAGGACGCCGACGACGGTCCCGGCCACCGCGCGGACCTTCAGCGGCCGTCCCACCCCGGCGACGTCCGCGTCCGCGAGGGCCGCCATCGGCGAAACCGTGGCCGCGCGGCGGGCCGGGAGGTAGGCGGCCACGAAGGTGACGCCGACGCCGACGACGTACGCCGAGACGGGGGTGACCCAGCCGATGACCATCTCGGCGGTGTCGAGGTTCATGCCGAAGGCGCTCATGAGACGGATCAGGCCCGCCGCCAGGCCGATGCCGGCCGCGAGGCCCACGGTCGAGCCGACCAGGCCGAGCAGCACGGCCTCGGTGAGGACCGAGCGCCGTACCTGGCGGCGGTCGGCGCCCAGGGCGCGCAGCAGGCCCAGTTCCCGGGTGCGCTGCGCGATCAGCATGGAGAACGTGTTGACGATCAGGAACACGCCCACCAGCACGGCGATCCCGGCGAATCCGAGCATGACGTACTTGATGACGTCGAGGAACCCGCCGAGGTCCTCCGCCGCGGACCTGGCCTGCTCGTCGGCGGTGCGCACGTCGTAGGGCCCGGAGCCGAGCGCGGCGGCCACCCGGGGCTTCAGCTCCGCGTCGGTCACCCCGTCAGCCGCCTCGACGGAGATGCTCGTGGCCAGGTCCGCCGAGCCCAGCAGCCGGGTCGCGGCGACCTGGGGGTCGAGGAAGACGAGGGCGGCACCGGGGTTGGTGGTCTTGAAGGTGGCGATGCCGACGACCTCGACCCGGAACGAGCCCGGCTGGGCCATCACGGTCAGCGTGTCGCCGGTCTTCATGTCCTTCTTGTCGGCGGTGTCGGCGTCGAGTACGGCTTCGCCCGCGCCGCGCGGGGCGTGACCGGAGGTCAGTTCCACCGGGCTGCGGTCGGTGAGGTACCAGTCGGTGGCGATGGTGGGCGCGCCGGTGGTCGGTCCGACGGACCTGTTCGCGCTGTCGACGACGGTGATGTTCTCCACGCTCACGTCGGCGTGCGCCGCGGCGACCCCGTCGACGGCGGCCACCCGGCCGGTGAGCGCGGTGGGCACGGTCTGGACGGCGCCGGTCGGCACGGAGGCGTCGAGGCCGTCCCGCGGCTCCACGGTCACGTCGGCCGAGGTGGACGCGAACAGGCGGTCGAAGGTGCGCGTGACCGTGTCGGAGAAGATCAGGCTGCCCGCGACGAATGCCACCGACAGCACGACGGCGAGGGCGGACAGCAGCAGTCGCCCCTTGTGCGCGAGGAAACTCCTCAGCGTCGCCCTCAGCACCTGCTCAGTCCTCCTCGGGTGCCGTGCCCGCCTGGGCGCGGATCAGGTCGAACCGCTTCATGCGCTCCAGCACCGCCTCGGCCGTGGGCCGTTCCATCTCGTCCACCAGCCGGCCGTCCGCGAGGAAGAGCACGAGGTCGGAGTGGGTGGCGGCGCCGGGGTCGTGGGTGACCATGACGACCGTCTGCCCCAGGTCGTCCACCGCCTGGCGCAGGAACGCGAGGACCTCGAGACCGGCGCGCGAGTCCAGGTTGCCGGTCGGCTCGTCGGCGAAGATCAGCTCCGGCCGGGAGGCGAGCGCGCGGGCGCACGCCACGCGCTGCTGCTGTCCGCCGGAGAGCTGGGACGGCCGGTGCTTGAGGCGGTCCCGCAGGCCGAGCGTGTCGATCACCTGGTCCAGCCACTTCTGGTCCGGCTTCTGGCCGGCGATGTCCATCGGCAGGGTGATGTTCTCGACCGCGTTGAGCGTCGGGATCAGATTGAACGACTGGAACATGAACCCGATGCGGTCCCGCCGGAGCCGGGTCAACTCCCGCTCCTTCAGCCCCGTGATCTCGGTGTCGCCCAGCCAGACCTGTCCGGTGGAGACGGTGTCGAGTCCGGCCAGGCAGTGCATCAGCGTGGACTTCCCGGAGCCGGACGGCCCCATGACCGCGGTGAAGCGCCCGCGGACGATGTCCACGTCCACCGAGTCCAGGGCGAGCACGGTCGTCTCGCCCGAGCCGTACGCCTTGGTCAGACCCCGGGCGCGGGCCGCCAGGTCTTCCGCCGAGGCCAGACCGGGGGCGTGCTGCGCAGCAGGTGTGGACAAGGCTGCCTCCTCGCTCGCGTGGACGTGCCGTGTCGTTGTCCCGGCCGAGCGTAGTGTGACCGGGCGCACACCCGGTATCTCTTTTGAGTGCGAGTCCGCCCTTGCCGATGCTAGCGGTTCGGCGCTAGCTTCGAGGTATGGCGAAGACCCAACTGAACGTCCGCGTGGACGAGGGCACGGCCAAGGCCGCCCGCGAGCGCGCCACCGCGCGCGGCATGAGCGTGAACCGCTACATCGAGGAGCTGGTCAGGCAGGACGCCGGCGAGGCGGGCCACACGTTCGTCGAGGCCGCCGCCGACTTCATGAAGCAGTACGAGAACGTCTTCGCGGAGGAGTTCGGCGCGGCCCGCGAGGGCGGAACCCACGAAGGTCGCCGCTGACCCCTTGAGCGACCTCACGATCGACCTCGCATGGCTTTTGATGATCGCCGAACAGAAGACACCCGGAGACCCCCAGGTCACCGACTGGGGAGCACTGGTGGCGGCGGTGGCACGCCATGACGCCCAGATCTTCGACGTCCCCGTGTACGACTCGCCGCACGCCCGCGCGGCCTCGCTCCTGCAACTCCTGCTGCACGTCCCGGCGCTGGAGCGCTCCAACGCCCTCTTCGCCTGCGCCGTCGCCTACGCGTACCTGGTGGCGAGCGGAGCGAAGGTCGTGACCTCCCCCGAGCAGGTTCGCGACCTGGCCCGGCTGGTCAAGAGCGGTGAGGCCTCGGTGTACGACATCACGCAGGAACTGCGCCGGTGGAGCCTGTGAACCGGCGCGCCGACCGCCGCTAACTCCGCGTGCCGTCGGTGACCGGCCGCCAGGCCGTGCCCAGCCTGCAGTACGACGACGGCAGGACCGGGCCGCTCTCCGGCACCAGCAGCCGCCGGTACGGACCGAGTTCGAACCCGGCCTCGCGCAGCGCGCCCACCGGGTCGCGGGAGAGGTGGCAGCCGCCGCTGACGAGCGGCCACACCGTCCGGTCCAGGGCGCGCTGGGTGAAGGCCATCGCGGGGCCGCCGCCCGTACCGTGCTCCAGGAACCGCACCTCGCCACCGGGCCGCAGCACCCGACGTGCCTCGGCAAGGGCCCGCGGCAGGTCCCGCACGCTGCACAGGACGAGCGAGAGCACCACCGCGTCGAAGGCCTCGCTCTTGACCGGCAGGGCCTCGGCCGCGCCCGGCGCGACATCGACCGGAACCTCGGCCCGCAGGGCGGCCTCCACCGCCAGCGTGCGCAGCAGCCGTTCCGGTTCGATCGCGACGACCTCCGAGACCGTCCGCGGGTAGTGCGCGAAGTTCAGGCCGTTGCCCGCGCCGATCTCGATCACGCGGCCGGAGAGCCCCGCGAGCAACCGGCCGCGCAGCGCGGCCAGGCCCCCGCGGGTCTCCGCGGCCACGCTCAACCGGGCGTAGCAGCGCGCGAACAGCGGGTGGTGGACGGGATCACCCGACACCTTGCCGGAGCCGGTGGACCGTATCGGCATGGCGACCTCCCGGGACGGGCCTACCGGAATTCTCCCCCGTACGGGCCCGTCGCACCCCCGCTGCCGCACATCGATGTCACTGGACGAAGGCGTGCACCTGTTCGTAGATGCCCGGGTCGTTGTTGGTGTCCGTGTGCGACACACACCCGACGCCCACATTGGTCGCCCCGCTCAGCAGCGCCGAGGAGTCCGGGTTGATCGCCTCGTCGCAGTTCGACCAGTAGCTCGCGTACGTCACGCTGCCCGGCGTCTCGTCGCCGGAGTTCAGCGCGGTGAGGAACGAGCTGCCGGTCTGCATCTCCGCGCACGAGGTGTACAGCCACGCGCACAGCGAGGCGGTCGACGTGCCGTGGTTGGTGCCGGCGACGGAGACGAAGTCGTCCACGTACGCCGTACCGCCGAGGTTCTTCAGGTAGTAGCGGGCGCTGAGCGCGCCCATGGAGTGCACGACGAGGTCCACCTTGCTCGCGCCGGTGCGCGCGAGCACGTTCTGGATCTCGGTCGCCAGTTGCCGGGCGGTGGTGACGTTCGACTGGGACCAGCTGTACGACCAGGCGTCCAGCTCGGCGGCCGTGTAGCCGTCCGCCGTGAAGTTCGCGACCCAGTCGTTCCAGCTGCTCGCGGAACTGCTGATGCCGTGGACGAGGACGACCGGATTGTGCGTCGCCGCGTGTGCGGGGGGAGCGGAGAAGGAGAGTGCCAGAAGGAGCGAAGTGACCGCGGCCGAGAGGACCGCGGCGATGCGACGCTTGCCGCGCTGCATGATGCCTCCTGAAACGGGTGGGGTTGTCAGGAGTGTCCGGCCGGGTCTACGCGCGCCGCATCGGTGTAATCGCCGGTCTTTACGGTTCAAGTAACCCATCGGTAACGTGATTTGTGTGGTGACCCCGGTGAACCCCCCACCTCTCGACCGCACTTCGCCACCGCCGATCGCCGACGCGTGGCCGCGCCCGGCCTCCGCGCTCCCCGAACGCGTCCGGGTCAGGGTCCTGCGCCTGGTGCACGGTGATCCGCGCGCCGCCGCCGGTCTCGCGGCGCGCCTCACCGAACGGCAGGCCGCAGGCCTCGACCCACTGCCCGTCGAACCCGCCGACCTCGCCCCCGAGTTGCTGCGCGCCAGGCGCCGCGCCCTGCGGGCCCTGCCCGACGACACCCGGCTGCTGCTCCTGCTCGCCGCCGCCGACCAGTACCCGGTCGCCACCCATGCCTTCCTGCGCGCCGTCGCCGCCGCCCGCCTCGACACCCGCTGCCTGGAGTCCGCCGAGACGGCCGGACTCGCCCACGCCGCGGCCGGCGGGGTCCGCTTCGCCGACCCCTGGACCCGGATCGCCGCGTACGAGTCGGCGGGCCCGGCCGACCGGCGCGACGTCCACCGGCTGCTCGCGCGCGTCCTGCACGGCTCCGGCGAGACGGCCCGCCGGTCCTGGCACCGGGGCGCCGGCGCACTCGGCCCCAGCGGGCGGCTCGCGGCGGAGCTGACGGCGGCCGCGACCCGGGCCCGCGACGCCGGCGACCCCGCCCTGTCCGGCGCCCTGACCGAACGCGCCGCGGCCCTCACCCCGGACCCCCGCGACCGCTCCGGCCTGCTGGCAAGGGCCGCCGTCGACGCCTGGGACGCGGGCGACGGCGACCGGGCCCGCGTCCTCGCCGCCCGCACCCATGCCGAACCCCTGCACGGCGTTCTCGCCCTGCGCACGGGGCACGCCGGGGAGGCGTTCGACGCGCTGACCGCGGGCGCCGCCCAGGCGGCGGGCGCGAGACCCCCGGCGCGGTCCGAGGAGCGTGCCGGGCACCTCCTCGCCCGCGCCACCGAAGCCGCCGTCTACACCGGCGACCTGCGCCGCTGCCGTGAGGCCGTGCGCCTCGCCGGACGCCTCGGCATCGACCCACCGGGGGTGCTCGGCGGTCTCGCGGCGGCCGTCGAAGGGCGGTACGCGGACGCCCGGGACCTGCTGGGGGCGACCGCCGGCCGGTGCGGTCCCGGTGGCGACCCCACCCTCCTGCTGCACGCCGGGATCGCCGCCCTGATGCTCGGCGACCATCCCCGCGCCGCCACCGCCACCCACCGGTCGGCCGCCGCGGCCCGCGCCCGCGGACTCGTGCCGCCCGTCTCCCAGGCGGCGGAGTTCCGCGCCTACGCCGACTTCTGGACCGGCCGCCCCCGTGCCGCCGAGGCCGCCGTCGTGGACGCGCTGCGCCAGGCCCGGGCCACCGGCCAGGACAGCGGCGCCTGTCATCTCCAGGCCGCCCTCGCGATGTTCGCGGCCCTCGCCGGCGACGCCGACCTGTGCCGCGAACGGGCCGCCGCCGCCCGCTCGTACGCCCTCGCGCACGGCCTCGGTCTGCCCGCCGCCCTCGCCCAGTGGGCGCTCGCCTTCCTCGACCTCGGCCACGGCCGCCACGACGCCGCCGCGGCCCGGCTGCGCGCCCTCGCCGGAGCGGGCCCCGGCCACGGGCACCGGGCGATCCGCCATCTGGCCACCCCGCACTACGTCGAGGCCGCCGTCCACACCGGCGACACCCGCGTGGCCCGCGCCGCGCACGCCGACTACGACCGCTGGGCACGCGCCGTCCGCAGCCCCGACGACCTGGCCCTCAGCGCCCGCTGCCGGGCCCTGCTCACCCCCGGCGCCGACGCCGTCGAGCACTACCGCATCGCCCTCGACCTGCATGCGCAGGGCACCCGCGCCGTCGAACGCGCCCGTACCGAGCTGCTGTTCGGCGGCGCCCTGCGCAGGCTGCGCCGACGGACCGAGGCCCGCGAGCGGCTGCACAGCGCGCTGGAGGCCTTCGAGTCCTTCGGCGCCCCGCACTGCGCCGAGCGGGCCCGCGCCGAACTCCGCGCCCTCGGTGCCCCTTCCGCCACCGCCCGCGCGACCGAAAGCCCCCGGGCGAGCCTGACCGCCCAGCAGCTACGGGTCGCCCTCATGGCCGCCGAGGGCGCGACGAACCGCGAGATCGCCGCCCGCCTCGCCCTCAGCCCCCGCACCATCGACCACCACTTGCGCGGCGTCTTCAACCGCCTGGGCATCCGCTCCCGCATCGAACTCGTCCGACTGCTGGCCGAGGGAGGGAACTAGCTCTCCTACGACGTCGGGGGCCAGCTCCACCTCGCGGGCTCCGTCCGGCTGCGGAACGTCTCCGCCTCCCACGTCCCGTCCAGCCGTGACGCGAGCCAACCGGGCGCGGCCGTACGGAACTCGGCGGGCGCGAGCGACCCCGAACCGGCGGGCAGCGCGCCGAGCAGCGGGGCCCCGGCGATGTCGGGCAGGTCGGTGACATTGCACCGCATCGCCAGATCGGGGGAGTCGGGCCAGGAGCCGATCACCACACCCAGCAACTCCACGCCGCGCGAGCGCAGTTCACGGGCCGTCAGGTCCGTCGTGTTGAGCGTGCCCAGACCCGCCGAGGCCACCACGAGCACCGGCGCCCGCAGCAGTTCCGCGGCGTCGGCCAGCGTGCCGCCCGCCTCGTCGAACCGCACCAGGAGCCCGCCGGCCCCTTCGACGAGGACCAGGTCGTGCTCGGTGGCCAGCTTCGCCGCCGCGTCGGCGACCTCACGCGGCCGCACCGGCACCATCCCCGCCCGAAGCGCCGCCGTCGCCGGCGCCAACGGCTCCGGATAACGTGCCAGTTCGGCGGTGGTGACGGCGCCCGCCAGCCGCGCGACCTCGTCCGCGTCACCGCGCTCGTCCGGCCGTACGCCGGTCTGCGCGGGCTTGAGCACGGCCACCGAGCGGCCCGCCGCGAGCGCGGACGCGGCGACGGCCGCGGTCGTGACGGTCTTGCCGACCTCCGTGCCCGTCCCCGTGATCACCAGAATCGCCATGTTCATCCCTCCTGTGCCGCCGCGCACACCGCCCGCGCGATCCGCGCCACGTCCTCGTCGCCGGTGACGTACGGCGGCATCGTGTAGACGAGGTCGCGGAACGGCCGCAGCCAGACGCCCTCGCGCACGGCGGCCTCCGTGGCGGCCTTCATGTCCACGGCGTGGTCGAGCTGGACGACCCCGATCGCGCCGAACACCCGTACGTCCTTCACGCCAGGCAGGTCCACGGCCGGAGCGAGCCCCTCCCGCAGCCCCGCCTCGATCCGGCGGACCTCGGCGAGCCAGTCCTGTGCGAGGAGCAGCTCGATCGAGGCGCAGGCGACCGCCGCGGCCAGCGGGTTGCCCATGAACGTCGGACCGTGGGCCAGCACCGGAACCTCGCCCCGCGAGATGCCGTCGGCGACCCGAGGCGTGCACAGCGTCGCCGCCATCGTCAGATAACCGCCGGTCATCGCCTTGCCGACGCACATCACATCCGGGGTCACCCCGGCATGATCCGCCGCGAACAGCGCGCCCGTGCGTCCGAAACCGGTCGCGATCTCGTCGAACACCAGCAGCACGTCATGCGCGTCGCACGCCTCGCGCAGCACCGTCAGATACGCGGGGGAGTGGAACCGCATCCCACCCGCGCCCTGCACCACCGGCTCGACGATCACCGCGGCCAGCTCGTCGGCGTGCCGCCCGATCGCCGCGCGCAGCTCACGCGCGTACGTCTCGTCGTACTCGGCGGGCGGCGGGCCGACGAAGACCTGCCGGGGCAGGACGCCGGTCCACAGGTCGTGCATCCCGCCCTCGGGGTCGCACACGGACATCGGCTGCCAGGTGTCGCCGTGATAGCCGCCGCGCCAGGTCAGCAGCCGCTGCTTGCCAGGGCGGCCCAGCGAGCGCCAGTACTGGAGGCACATCTTCACCGCGACCTCGACCGACACGGACCCCGAGTCGGCGAGGAACACATGCTCCAGCCCCTCGGGCGACATGCCGACAAGCAGCTTCGCCAGCCGTACGGCGGGCTCGTGGGTGAGCCCGCCGAACATGACGTGACTCATCCGCCCGAGCTGGGCCCGCGCGGCCTCGTCGAGCACCGGGTGGCGGTAGCCGTGGATCGCCGACCACCAGGACGACATGCCGTCGACCAGCTCGCCCGAGCCGTCCGCGAGCCGCAGCCGCACCCCGCTCGCGGACTCCACGACGAGCGGGTCCACCCGGCCCGGCATCGGACCGTACGGATGCCACACGTGCCGCCGGTCCAGGTCCAGCAGCTCGGACACGGTCCCCTCAGGCATTGGGCGCGAGGTCCGTGCCGGCGCCCCGGCGACGGACGGAGACCAGGTCCGTACGGGCCTCGTTCGGCTGCGCGGCGGGAGCCGACCCGCAGACACTGCCGCCGCCCTCGTGCGAACCGCAGCCGCCGCCTTCGTGCGAACCGCAGCCGCCGGCCTCGTGGGACCCGCAGCCGGCGCTCGCCCGGTGTTCCGGCAGGGTCACCTCGCCCGCGCCCTCCACCTCGAACCCGGCGTCCGCGATCATGTCGAGGTCGGCCTGGCCGGCCTGGCCCTCGGTGGTGAGGTAGTCGCCGAGGAAGATGGAGTTGGCCAGGTTCAGGGCGAGCGGCTGCATCGAGCGCAGATGGACCTCACGGCCGCCCGCGATGCGCACCTCCACGTCCGGGCAGACGAACCGCACCATGGCCAGGATGCGCAGACACCGCTGCGGGGTGAGGTTCCACTCCTTGGCCAGCGGGGTGCCCTCGACCGGGATCAGGAAGTTCACCGGGACGGAGTCCGGGTCCAGCTCGCGCAGCGAGTAGACGACGTCGACCAGGTCCTCGTCCGACTCGCCCATGCCGGCGATCAGCCCCGAGCAGGCCGACAGCCCGGCCGCGTGCGCCTTCTGCACCGTGTCCACCCGGTCGGCGTACGTGTGGGTGGTCGTGATGTCCGCGTACGTCTCCTCGGACGTGTTCAGGTTGTGGTTGTAGGCGTCCGCGCCCGCCTCGCGCAGCCGCTCGGCCTGGCCGTCGGAGAGCAGGCCCAGGCAGGCGCACACCTCGACGCTCTCGTTCTGGTCCTTGATCGCCTTGATGGTCTCGGAGACCCGGTCGACGTCCCGGTCGGTCGGGCCGCGCCCGGACGCCACCAGACAGACGCGCTTGGCGCCCCCGGCCAGCCCCGCCGCGGCGGCCCGTGAGGCCTCGTCCGGCTTGAGCCAGGTGTACTTGAGGATCCCGGCCGTGGAGCCGAGTCGCTGGGAACAGTAGGAGCAGTCCTCCGGGCACAGGCCCGACTTCAGGTTGACGAGGTAGTTGAGTTTCACTCGTCGCCCGAACCAGTGACGGCGCACCTTTCCGGCCGCGGCCACCACGTCGAGCAGGTCGTCGTCGGACGTGGCCAGGACGGCCAACGCCTCTTCGCGGGTCGGCAGCTCGCGCCGAAGCCCCTTGTCCACCAGCGTGTTCAGCAGGTCCATGAGAGCCGATCCTGTCTTACCGACCGTTTCCGGGCCAGGGAGAGTTCGTACAACAGAGGGCATTCGAGGTGTGGGTATTGCCACACCATGGGATACGCGCCCTGCGGCTAGTGTCTGTCCACTGCCTACAAATTCCCCGGAGGACGAGCCATGGCGTTCGGCTGGATCGACGAGCAGGCGCAACTGCGCCGGAGCGCCGGACTCGTACGGACCCTGCGCCCCCGTCCGGCCGACTCGCCGCTCCTCGACCTCGCGAGCAACGACTACCTGGGCCTGGCCCGGCACCCCGAGGTCACCGAGGGCGCCGCGCGGGCCGCGCGGACCTGGGGCGGCGGCGCCACCGGCTCCCGGCTCGTCACCGGCACCACCGAACTGCATGCCGAACTGGAGCGGGAACTGGCCGACTTCTGCGGATTCGAGGCGGCCCTCGTCTTCTCCTCCGGCTACGCCGCCAACCTCGCCGCGGTCACCGCGCTGGGCCCGCACGGCTCCCTGATCGTCTCCGACGCGGGCAACCACGCCTCGCTCATCGACGGCTGCCGGCTGGCCCGCGGGACGACGCAGGTCGTCGCGCACGCCGACCCGGACGCCGTACGCAAGACGCTGGACGCGTGGGACGGGGGCCCGGCCGTGGCGGTCTCCGACACCGTCTTCTCCGTCGACGGGGACGCGGCCCCGCTGGCCGCCCTCGCCGAGGCCTGCCGGGAGCACGGCGCCGGGCTGGTCGTGGACGACGCCCACGGCCTCGGCGTCCTCGGCAGCGGCGGCCGCGGCGCCCCGCACGCGGCGGGACTGGCGGGCGCCGACGACGTGGTCGTCACGGTCACGCTCTCCAAGTCGCTGGGCAGCCAGGGCGGCGCCGTGCTCGGCCCCGCGCGCGTGATCGACCACCTGGTCAACGCCGCCCGGACGTTCATCTTCGACACGGGCCTCGGCCCGGCGGCGGCGGGCGCTGCCCTCGCGGCCCTGACGCTGCTGCGCCGCGAGCCGGAACGCGCGGCACGCGCGCGTGAGGTCGCGGGTGAACTGCACGCACGCCTGACGGCCGCGGGTCTGGAGGCGGTGCGTCCGGACGCCGCGGTCGTCTCCGTGCGGGCTCCGTCCCCGGAGGGGGCCGTGCAATGGGCGGCGGACTGCCGGTCGGCAGGGCTGGCCGTGGGCTGCTTCCGTCCTCCTTCTGTGCCCGACGGCATCTCACGCCTGCGGTTGACCGCCCGCGCGGACCTCGGTGAGGGGCAGATCGAACGCGCTGTACGGGTGATCGGCGAGACCCGGCCATGAGTCGGCGTGACACGGCCGTGCGCCGGGAGACGGTGGCTGGTCGTCGGGCAGGGGTCAGCGGAACGCGGCCGTGAAGTCCGTCCAGCTCTCGGGGGAGAAGAGCAGGGCGGGTCCGGCCGGGTCCTTGGAGTCGCGTACGGCGAGCAGACCGGCCCATGGTCCGAAGTCCGGGCGGGCCGTCTCGACGCAGTTGTTGGCTCCCGTGCTGTAGCTGCTGCGCAGCCACCGCAGACCCCGCGAGTGGGGGAGACCGGGCAGATCGGTGCTGGGGGGTACGTTCCGAGGCAGTGCGGTCATGGTGCCTCCTTACGCGCCGTCACCTGTCGCGGCGAGGTAATCCAGTGAGTCCCCGGGCGAAAGAGCGTGTGCCCGAAGGGCGTTGAAGGCCTCGGTGTAGGCCTGGAGGTCTTCTTTCCGTTCGAGATAGAGGCTACTCGTCAAGTGGTCGAGAACAACCACATCCAGATCAGAAGCGCTCGAAAACGAGAAGATTACGAAAGGGCCGGTGACGCCGATGTGCGCCCCGGCGCTGAACGGCAGTACCTGGAGCCTGACCTGGGGCAGCCGCGCCGCCTCCACCAGCCGCTCCAGCTGCTGTGCCATGACCTCGGGACCGCCCACCTCCCGCCGCAGCACCGCCTCGTCGAGCACCGCGTCCATCTCCAGCGGGGGCCGGGCCCGCAGCACGTCCTGCCTGGCCAGCCGCACCTCCACCAGCGTGTCCAGCCGGTCCTCGTCCAGGCCCTCCACCGCGGCCCGGGTCACCGCGCGGGCGTACGCGGGGGTCTGCAACAGTCCCGGCACGACGGTCGTCTCCAGGGTGCGCATCGCGCTCGCCTGCGACTCCAGGCTGATGAAGTCCCGGTAGGTGGGCGGCAGGACCCCTCGATAGGCGTGCCACCAGTGTTCCCGGCCGTCACCCTCGACCGAGCCGGCCAACGCCAGCATCAGTTCCCGCAGTTGCGCGTCGTCCACGCCGTAGGCGTCGAGCAGTAACCGCACATCGGCCGGTTTCGTACTGCTGGTGCCGGTCTCGATCCGGCTCACCTTCGACTGGTGCCAGCCCACGAGCCGGGCCACCTCACCACTGGTGAGCCCCGCGCGGGACCGCAGCGCCCGCAGTTCGGCGCCCAGTTTCCGGCGGCGCACCGCGGGACCGTGCTGCATGGGATCCTCCTTACTCCTCCCGGGCCGTCCACATACGCTCTGCGGTAGCAGAGTTCACCGCATCGAGCGACAGATATATGCATATCTTGGTGGATCGCCACCCGTGACCGGCGTGTTGATGGCACTCTGGCGACGAAGCACCAGTCCGGGACCGTACTCGAACCATCCGCACCGTGTCGGACTCCGGTCCCGTGGGAAAGGGACGACGTCGCCATGGCAGACCACCTGGAAGCATCCGTCACTCTGCCGAGCGATCCCGCCTCGGTGTCCACGGCCCGCAACTACGTGCTCGACACCCTCGCGCAGTGGGGCCTCCCGGTCGCCACCGAGCTGGCCGACACCGTCCGGCTGATCGTCTCCGAACTCGCCACCAACGCCGTACAGCACACCTTCGGGCAGTCACCCACCTTCACGGTGGACCTCGTCCTCGACCACGACGAGCGGCTGCACATCGGCGTCACCGACAGTCACCCGCGCTTCCCCCAACGACTGCCGGCCGCCGTCCAGCAGGACAATGGCCGAGGCATGGTGATCATCAGATGGCTGACCGCCGAGTGCGGCGGCAGGCTACGGGTCCGCCCCACGCGTGAGGGCGGCAAGACCGTCTTCATCGAACTGCCCTGGACGGTCCCCGCCGAGCCGGCCGGGCGGGTGGAGCCGGTGACGGCGGTGGGGCAGCAGGAGCCCTGACGGGCCCCAGGGGCGGCCCGGACCCTGCCGGGGGCCACGAGTGGATCCCGGGGCGGGGGGGGGGGGGAGGGGGGGCGCCCCCCCCCCCCGCGGGGCCGATTAACGCCCCGGCCCGACGGGGGATTGGTCCAGATTAAGTAGCCCCCCCACCCCCCCCCGCGTGGG